>JAIKZO010000123.1 GCA_024682115.1 Lachnospiraceae bacterium | reverse complement strand
TTGTTATTATATTATTACTCCTGTTTGGATCTTCGAGATCGAAAAGACATCCTGTCCTTTATGAAGATAAAAGCAGCAAATCACGAAAGTGAAGAAAAAAAAGATTAAAAAGAACTGCCCCGGACGTGGAACAGTTCTTTTTTTATGTTCAATTTTAGTTCTACTGTGGACTTGTAACTATGACTGTAGGTGAAAAGATAAAATTCTATAGGGAAGCGCGAAATATGACAGTAGCCCAACTATCTGAAAAGGCTGAGCTTGCAATAGACAATATTAGAAAATACGAATCCGGCGCACGTAATCCAAAGCTCGATGCACTATCAAAGACAGCCACTGCCCTGGGCGTAAATCTGAACACGCTTCTGGATATCGATCTGAAAACTCCTTCAGGCTGTGCACCTTATCTTTTACCATTCAGTTCGAAAGTGATTTTATGCAGAGTTTTCTCTGCCGTTGGGCAGAATACATTGAAACGATTAACGATCTAAGGGAAGATATGTATGTAGTCCTTGTGGATTCAATCCCTTTTAAAAAAACTCCTGACGGGAAGCAGCATCACAAAATGAGTTCGATTTCCCTATCATCTAATGATGAAGCATAAAAAAAGCAAAAGAAAAAAACTCTGGGCCCTCCGCTATTACAGCAGTGGTTCGAGCCTTTTCTTATTTATAGAATATCATATCCATAACCATAGTCAATCTATTATATACATTTCCCGGTTAAGAAGTAATTCCTTCTTCAAGCCATTCTTCAGCAGTATCTATAGCTTTCTTAATGCTATCCTTTCTGACCACCTTAATGGGATAATATCTACATTCGGCTTCCCAATGAGTGTACATATCAGCTTTTTCACGAATTATCTGAGGTATTCCTATATTTAAGTTTGCATCATCACACTTTTTCACAAGTACATCTATTTCATGTCCCCATAAGTCTAACCCGCATATTTCAGCCTTAAGTTTTATGTTTTTTTCAATGGCTTGCTGAGCATGATAAGCCGCCTGCAATCTTAATGCTTTATCATCAGACGCATAGTTATCAGAAGCGATTTTCAAATCTGCCTTAATAAGGGCTTTATATAGCTTTTGTTCTTTGGTCATATATAGTAATACCGTCTTTTTGAATCTGTCCCCATAAAGGACTCTTTTTCATACTGGAAATATCTCTTTTGCCGCCATAAGCAAGAAGATCAAATTCTGTTGAAAAAGCATCATACAAAGTGTACTTAAACTCTTTATATCTTTTACTTGATCCAAATTTCGTAGTAGTCATATTGATATCTTTAGGTTCGATATACAAATCTATGTCCGAATCAGCATTTGCTTCATCTCTGGACAAAGATCCAAACAAAATTACGACACCCAGAATATCTGCGTATCTTTCACATATTTTCTTAAGTTTATCAACAGTTTCTTCTCTGCCCATATACGAACCTCTAAATCACCATATGATAATCTCTATAGTTATTGTACTATAAATCATCGTGATTTACACATTAAAGAATCATAAAATATAGAAAAAATAAGAATATTTCATCCTTCCCCTGTAGGCTACCCTATTCACGATTGACCTATAAATTGACCTATGATTGACCTATGATCAGAAAAAATCAGGGGATTTTTTCGTTTTCCCGAAATGAATGAGTTTTTCGGCTTATATGGGCGTTGAATGTTGAAAAGGATCATGCTGAAATGATAAAATAATCAAATAAGAGGTTTATTAATGCGAAGAAAACGAATTGCACTTTTTACGGCTCAGCCGGAGTCGTCACATGGGGTCAGGATCATAAACGGAATATCCGCACAATGCAGAAAGTACGGATATCATTTTCTTGTCTTTTCTCCGATGATACATCTGCAGTTTCAGCGTGCCAATTATGTGGAGGCTGAATCAAACATTTTTCGTGCGATCAATCTCGGACAGATCGATGGCCTTATTCTTGATGCCGTAAATGTCAAGGTCGGAGCCGGTGAGAAGTTTACCTCGGAGCTTTTAGAATATCTTAAGGATTACCCTGACCTTCCCGTTGTATCTCTGGAGATGAGTATCGGAAATCTTCCGCTCATAAGGAGTAATAACGAAGAAGCACTTCGTGAAATGTGCCGTCACACCATAGAGGTTCACGGCAAAAAAGATATATGTTTACTTACAGGTGCTAAGGGTAATGAAGTCGCGGAGTACCGCCTCAAGATCTGTCTTGATGAAATAGAAAAACACGGGATCAGTGTCAGCGAAGAGCACATCGTTTACGGAGATTTCTGGTATTCCAGCGGAGATGATCTCGCCAGAAAACTGGCCGACGGCAAAATAAGTCTTCCCGAAGCCGTGATCTGTACCAGCACTCACATGGCTCTCGGATTGATCTACCGCCTGCAGCAGTGCGGTATCAAAGTTCCGGATGATGTGATCGTCTTAGGTTTCGATACGACTACCGAAGGGTGTTGTAATGAAGTCATTCTCTCGGCATATGATGCTGCCGATGCAGCTTCTGCTGCGGATACCGTTGATCATATCCGTCGTATCATCGATCCGGGTAAGGAAATACTGCCCTATAAGACTGACGTAAAGAATATGTTTTACCCCGGAATGAGCTGCGGATGTACCCCCGACATAGGACATACACTCAGCTCCTTCCATCATTCTTCATATCTGGTGGCATATAACAGTTCTTCGGATAACGAACTCCAGGAGGTCAGCTTCGGACGTTTGATGGAAAGTTACTGTCTGGAAGAATTTACGGCTTCCAGATCTCCGGATGAATGCTTTGAAAAACTTGATGAAATGATCTTCCTCCTTAAGCCTTTCCGCGATTATCAGTTATGCTTAAGAGAAGACTGGCTTAATGACTCCGTTTCTTCCATGAGGGGATATCCTTCAACCATGATGATTGCCTTGTCTGCACATACCACACCGGAAATGGAATATGATGTCGACAGGACTCCGGTCACGTTTGACACATCTTTAATGACAACTCTTCTGGAGGATGAGACACTTCAGCCGAGCATCTTCTACTTCTCACCGATACATTTTGAGAAGATAACGTTCGGATATTCGGTTATAAGAAGATCTTTGGATGATTCCTGCGTTCTTACGCTTGTATATCGAACCTGGCTCCGTTTCGTGAACAATGCTTTGGAAATGACCAGGACCAGAAAACAGCTGATGTCACTGTCCGTTAAAGACAGCATGACAGGTTTATTAAACCGTCGCGGAATGAATCTTGAACTGGAAAAAATGCTCTGTGAAGAGAACCGCGGTAAAAAGATCTTTGTTGCGGTCATCGACATGAACGGGCTTAAAAAGATCAACGATACCTACGGACATTCGGAAGGAGATTACTGTATCAAACTTCTTTGCAAAGCAGTTGAAGAAACGGCGCTTCCCGAAGAAGTAAGTATCCGTGCCGGAGGAGATGAATTCTATATCATAGGGATCGGTGAATATGATCCCTGGGATCTGATCTCGAGGAAGAACAGCTTCCATATGCTCCTGAACGATCTTCAATCGGACAGTCAGAAACCGTTCATCATAACAGCAAGTATCGGGATAGCAACGGAAACGCTGGATGAAAACACAAATATAGACTCGATCATCAACCGCGCTGATAAAGAAATGTATGACGAAAAGGTCAAAGCCAAATCAGGTAAATGATAAAAAAGCTACAGATCAAAATCTGTAGCTTTCTTTAGGTCCTAAGAATGATTCTTTCTTCGGGACCGATCTGTCCCAGAGAACTATCCTTTCCAATATCAGATTAGGGCTCATCTGATAATACCTTATACTGTTAATACCCTTTTTAAGTTCAATATCACAGGAAATGATCTTTGCGTTTCTCCTGTTGTCAACAGACCATTGCCTGTTGGAAAAGATCGATCGTGACGGATCGAGTACCGTATCGGTCTTTACCGGCTCCTCACCGTTTACCGCATAGGCAAAAAACTGATTGTTGGAATCATCAACCGGGATCGAAGGAGCGAAAACAAACTCCGCTTCGTATCCGGATTCTTTATCCGTCACAAAAACATATTCCGTGTAAGGGATCTTTTCAAAAGCCTCTTTTGAAAGGTCCAGCGTGTTAGGATACATCTTGATACCGCTGTGACTTCTTCCGTAAGGCTTTAATATCTCATAATACCCGGCCGGTCCGTCAGTCATATTTCTGCTATCCCGGATCTCAAGGTAATGCGATGCTTCCGCGGCGCCATAGCCGTTACAGATAAGATGCGCTCCTTCGGGTATCACACGGTCATCCGTTATGCGGCACATCTTTTCATAGTACTCTTTTCTGCATCCCAGGAACGTGAGCGTGACAAAGCAGTCATCTTTATCGCTTATGACAACGGTTCCTTTTGCGATCTTATCCTTTTCTATCTTAGTGCGGTCTATGCCGACCGTGACAAGATCCGTTTTGGTAGTCTTTCCGGAAGATGATGAAAGAGTAAGCCAGGGTGCATCCTTTGTTATCACATATGAAAGCTCTATCCTGCTTCCGCATGATATCTCCAGCGTGATCTCATAAATATCCGGTCTTAAAAAATCGGTTATCGTCTCTTCCCTTTTGGTATACTCTCTTCCGTCATAGTACCATGTCTCATCGGATTTTGAGATGAGCATCCTCTTTTTATTCGCCGGATAAACGTATGTCCTAAGCGGGAGCTGGTTATTTGAATCATTCCAGAACCTGAATCCGAAATGCTCCGAAAGCGCCTGTCCGTAGAATTTTCCGCCGTCAAGTTTATGGAAATCCTCGATCAGTTTTTCATCGGCACGTATTCCCTCATCGATCTCGTCATTATAATCGTTGGCAGTATTCCTGTTCTGATTAACATAGAACTTGTTCCACATCGAAACCATCCACGTCCTGTGAAGGTTGGCGGTCCCGTATGCCGGATAATAAATTAGTTCGTAAAAAGCGGTCCTTATATCCGCCGGGGTTTTATCAAGCAGTTCATCACAGAGTTCAATCACTCTCTTACTGCTTTGATAAAGCTCTGCAGCTTCATCGAAATGAACGGGATGATAAACTCTCTCGTTCATGATCTCATGCTTGCACCTTTCATTTATCAGCGTATAGCGGTCGATGATCTCTTTTATCTTTAATAGATCCGTTTCATCGAAATATCCGCCGAATATCCTCTTTATCCATTCCCTGACAAAAGCATCGGTATTATTCGGTTTCGATGAACCGAACGTTTCGATATCATATGCCATTTTCATGATGTAGGATACTTCGAGTTCCTGTGAGACCAAATCTCCGACATTGACTACCCAGATATTTCTGACACCGAAGTCATAAGTCGTTCCGAGTTGATCCCATATCCTCGGAAGATAAGTTGAACCTATCCACTCGTATGAGTACGCTCCCCCGTGCATATCCACATGATAATACATTCCGTATCCGCCGTTATGGCCACGCATCCTCTCAAGCGGAAGCGTTCTGGTGTATCCGTAGTTCGTATCGCTGAACACCACGGTGATCCCGTCCATCTCGGGGTCATCGATAAGTCCCGGAGTGTTCTCATCGCCGTAATAGAATTTTTCCACCTCTGTAAAAAGAACTATCTGCCTCGGAACCTTTGAAAGGTCCTCGTTAACATGTTTCCTGATAAGGTCGTTCTGAGTCTTTATGATATCCTTTAAAAGCGCAATGTTTTCTTCGAGAGTGGCATTTCCCATTATCGCGGTATCTCTTTCCCCGCGCATGCCCATCGTGATCACGTTTTCAAATCCGGCGTTTCTCTTAAGTCCGTCTTCCCAGAATCTGATAATGCCTTCACGATTCGAAATGAAATCCCAGGCATCTCCGTATACGGATTCCGGTCCCCTGAGCAGTCTGTATTCCTCGCCTGTCCTCATGCACGGTTCATGATGAGAAGTGCTCATGACTATCCCGAGTTTATCCGCCAGCTCGGCGCTTTCAAGTCCGGGACCGTCCATGGAAAAATTGCTCGCCCACATCGCAGGCCACATATAGTTGGCACGAAGTCTGATTAAAAGTTCAAAAATAACGGCATAACACTTTGCGTTTACGCCGCCGAATCTTGTGGTAGCCCACGTTCCGAACGCCGGCCACTCGTCATTTATGAATATTCCTCTGTATTTAACGGAAGGTTCTTTCGAGACCCCGAAAAAAACGTCTTTAAGATCAACTGTTTTTTTGCGCGCAGGCGCAGCTCCGGACCAGTTAACGAAAGGACTGACTCCGCACATCTCGGATACGGACAGCAGTCCATACATTGCACCGCGCTTATCCGAACCCTGTATCACCAGGGTTTTAACACCGTTTACTTCAATGAGATCCGTTTTATATACTTCCCATTTGGGATCGCCTTTTTCATCAAAAAGGCCATCGGAACTTACGGATCCTTTTTCACGCAGATCCTTAATGATCCCGCTCTTTTGTATGCTTCCGACAATGATGACCCCCGACGGTTCCCCGTCAGGACGTCCGAACACTTTCCTTAGATCTTCTCGCACCCATTCAGCGACGATCCTAAGTCCTTCATGATCATTTTCGTCACATCTTATTATAGTGTTTTTATCTGTTGTAAAACCCATAGTTATGCTTTTCTTAATCCTGTAACGAACTCGGAAAGTTTTTCCATGGCAAATTTTAGCTTCTCTATCGAATATGCATAAGATATCCTGATGAATCCTTCACCGCTGTCGCCAAATGCGTTTCCGGGAACAACGGCGATCTTTTTTTCCTGCAGGAGTTTCATCGCAAAATCATCCGATGTCATTCCGAATTCCTTAATGCAGGGGAATACGTAAAAAGCTCCGAAAGGTTCGAAACAGTCAAGTCCCATTTCCCTGAACGCATTGAGCAGGAATCTTCTTCTCTGATTATAGGAATCACGCATATAAGCAACATCTTCGTCGCCGTTCTTGAGCGCTTCGATAGCCGCATACTGGCTCGTAGTGGGAGCACACATGATCGCGAACTGATGGATCTTCAGCATCTGTGTGATGATGACCTCCGGTCCGCAGCAATAACCGAGTCTCCATCCCGTCATCGCATAGGCTTTCGAAAAACCGTTTATCAGGATAGTTCTTTCCTGCATGTCGGGAAGAGAAGCGATCGAAACATGTTTTCCGTTATAAGTAAGCTCGGCATATATCTCATCCGAGATCACAAAAAGATCATGCTTTTTTATCACTTCGGCAACGGCCTCAAGGTCGCTTTTATCCATTATCGCGCCGGTCGGATTATTCGGGAAAGGAAGCACTACGATCTTTGTCTTATCCGTAATGGCATCCTCAAGTTCAGCGGCCGTAAGTCTGAATTCGTTTTCGGCCTTAAGAGGTATGATGACCGGTACGGCATCAGCCAATATGGCACATGGTTCGTATGAAACATAACTCGGCTGGGGGATTATGACCTCATCTCCGGGATTTACCATGGCACGCAAAGCGATATCTATGGCTTCCGATCCGCCGACCGTGATTATGATCTCTTTTTTTAGATCATAAGAGATTCCCTGGGTCCTCTTTATATAGGAATTGATCTCGTTTCGAAGATCCATTAGACCGGAATTAGAAGTATAAAAGGTCTTTCCCTTTTCAAGAGAATAGATACCCTCGTCTCTTATATGCCAGGGCGTATCAAAGTCGGGCTCTCCGACACCGAGAGATACCACATCATCCATCTCTGCCGCGATATCGAAGAACTTACGGATACCCGAAGGCTTTATTCCTGTTATCTTGTCAGCTAAAGGATTTCTCATAATGACATTATCTCCCTGCCGTCATTGGGCTTCTTATCAAGGATCGTTCCGTGATCCTTATACTTATGAAGGATGAAATGAGTAGCGGTGCTCAGTACGCCTTCAAGTGCGGAAAGCTTATGTGAAACAAAGCTTGAGACTTCTTTCAGTGATTTTCCTTCAAGCGTTACGAGCAGATCATACCCGCCTGAGATAAGATATACGCTGGTAACTTCCGGATATTTATAGATACGCTCCGCAAGATTGTCAAATCCCTGACCTCTCTGAGGAGTGATCCTTACTTCTATGAGTGCGGTAACCTGTTCGATCGAAGTCTTCTCCCAGTCGATCATCGTAAGATATCCGCAGATAACGCCTTCTTCCTCCATAGCCTTTATCTCGTTGGCCACATCAAGCTCGTCGAATCCGAGCCTTACGGCAAGTTCCTTTATTCCTATCCTGCTGTTCTTTTCAATTACGGATAATATCTGTTCTCTCATTGTATACCTTCCTTCCGAGGATCCTTTTTAGTTCGTCCTTCCTTACATGAGGCAGGAAGCCTTTTTCGTCCCCATTTATAACAAGCTTGTCGTTTGTGGATGTTGTCTTTCCGACAAAAAAAGCCGGGATACCTTTTGCCTCAAGCTCGCTGACCGTACGATCGGCATCGTCGCATGCTATCACAAAAGACCCGCCCGAATAAAGCAGATACGGATCTGCACCCGTAAACTCACAGACTTCGACCGTCTCCTGTTTTATCGGGATGTTCTTTATCATTATATCAAGTCCGCACCTTAATGTCTTCGACATTTGAAAAAGTGCTTCAAAAATTCCGAATTCGTGATATGCCGCCGAATATCTTATTCCGGTATCCGAAAGCGATTCAATGACATCTGTGTCATTTTGTTCGAGTTCATCTATTCCTTCGTTAAAGGATCGGGCTTCTCTTACCAGCCATTCGGGGTATCTTCCGAGCAGTCCTTCTTTGAATTCTTCGGCCAGTATCGCCGTTCCGGTGATCCCGATATATCTGGTAACGATAACATCCATAATATCAGTCTACCGGTTCTTCTACCGGTTCTTCTTCCGGCTCATCGTTGTTATCTTCCGAGCTCTGTTCGTTGTTCATCGCGGCAAGTGCTGCCTCATACTGCGCCAGCGCCTGGGCATCGGCTGATATTCCGGCATCGGCCGCACTCTTTAATGAAGCTGCGGTTGACTTGACATTTTCGGTGTCTCCGGAAGCGATGGCTGCTGAAAGTGCCGCTGCCGCCGAAGGATCTTCGGTCGCCGTACCGACGGTTATGTATTTCGGTGCCGCATTATATACGCTGGTATTTACCAGTTCTCTGGTCGTCTGTCCGTTCTCCGTTACGACCTTCCAGAGATTGGCCTTTAATCCGTTATGTGCTGACTGAGTGCGGATATATCCGATAGGATGGTTGGGATCCTGGATATAAACATCCGGGCCCGGGTCGGAACGTGATGTTACTTCACTCTCGTATTCAACGGTCCTTCCGGCCGGCCTGGTCTCATGTCCGTATATCGTGATGAAAAGCTGCTTATCATCCGTTGTATAAGCGTCTATATAGATCGGAGCATCCGTATTGTTCACAAATCTGAAATCGGTTCCCGCGCTTTCGGCTATGGTTGCATCCCTTGCAGGATCGACATACGTAACGATCATTCCGTGATTACGTCTTTCGGTTACTTCAAGTTCTGAAAGCAGAACAGCGTTATAAAGCGTTGAAGAAACCTGACATATTCCTCCGCCGACACTGTCGACAACCTGTCCGGAAGAATAAGCCGCAGCGAGCTGATAACCGTTATCATATGAGAACGGCATTACATGGTTATAGAAAGAATACTCATCGCCCGGATAGATAACGCTTCCGTTTATAAGTGAAGCTCCGTTACGGACATTGTTACTTCTCGAGGCTGATGAAGTCTTAAAGCTCGTATGATAACTTCCCAGTACATCCTTTACAAGAGCAAGGTCTTCATAAGTTCCGTTGGGAGTATCCATTTTGATCGTAAGCTGATAGGTCGTGTTCTGTCCGCTCCACTGATTAAGGAAGAAATCCTCAAGTCCCCTTGCGGATTCATCGACATCAACCACCATACCTACCTGACCTTCGGTAATATCAAAAGATCCGCCCTCAAGAGAGATATCTCCGTCCTTGGCCGCTATATTATAGGAAGCGCACTGCTCGGAAAGGACCTGACGGACCATGTTATCATCGATCGAAAACTTTATGTCCAGGATCTTTCCGGAATAGGTAAGATCCTTCTGTGTCTTATATCTTTCGACTATGTTTCCCGTATGTCCTATTGAAACAGCTTCCTGAATTATTTCGGGATTGGCCCATTTGAATCCGAGATCCGCGGGAGTCACGGTAACCTCGTTATCGTTGACCGTATATAAAGTTACTGATCTGGTTGAAAGTTCCTGAAGATAGAGGTTGATCGCATCCGTAGCTTCCTGTTCGGTCTTGCCCCCGAGCGGGATATTCTCCGCATAGACCCCGTCAAGGATAAGGTCTTCTGCATACGAAATGACCGGCATGATGAAGAATACCGGCACGAATGCGGCTATAGATAAAATTGTCCTGATAAGACGTTTTTTCATAAATGTGATAGAATTATTACAATAAAAAAATTACGGATTTTTTAAAAGATCACGTATAAGCAGCCAGCAACGGAATGACCATAGCAAGAAGCAATAGTATAACTATCACTACCGAAATGACTTTCTGGCTCTTTTTTTTGTTAAAATTGAACATATTTTTCCGCCTTTTTTTGGTTATTCTACTGAAAGGAATTATATATGAAATACCCTATATTTGCAAGTGTTGTTATGTTCAGTTTATGGCTTATGTTCGCCATAAGAAGAAGACGCGACAAAGAAGAAGCCGAGTACCAGGCCTTCTGGGATGAAGAAGCAAAAGCAAACAGCACACGCAAACAACCCCTTGATGATCTGAACTATATAACGATACCCTTTGAAAGTCTCCCGATGGATATCCTTAAGGACGATACGGAAGTCGCATCCTGCCATGAAATGCTGCAGACATTGAGCGAAGCACCTATCGTAAATTTCACCGGGCTTACCAATACCGAACTCAAATTAAGATACGGCGCTCCGAACATCGATATCTTAAGTAACTACGATCAGGCATACACTCTTCTTGTACGTACTTTGGATAAATGGGCCCACATCCTCCATGAAAACGGATATGTATCGGAAGCCCGCAACATCCTTGAGTTTTCTATCGGAACCGGTTGCGATGTCAGTTCGACTTTTGATCTTATCTCAAAGATCTATATCGAAGCGGGTGAAAAAGAAAAGATAAGAGAGCTCATCCCGAAGGCTGAAGCTCTCAATTCACTGATGAAAAAACCTATATTGAACAAACTGAACGGTTATCTTGAATGACTATTTCTTTTTTGTGTTCTTTTTAAAAGCGGAAGGACAGATATCGGATAGGAAACACTCCTCGCAATGAGGGACCGGTGCTTTGCATATCGTTCTTCCGAGCGTTATAAGATCTATGTTCCACAGTATCCAGTGATCTTTTGGAAGTTTTTTCATAAGATCGAATTCTATGGAAACAGGATCTTCTTTTTTTGTCACACCGAGTTTCCTCGATATCCTCATCACGTGTGTATCCACCACAATGCTGGGTTCGTTATATATGTTCCCTCTTATGACGTTGGCGGTCTTTCTCCCGAC
The DNA here is from genome assembly GCA_024682115.1 of Lachnospiraceae bacterium. Lineage (GTDB taxonomy): Bacteria > Bacillota > Clostridia > Lachnospirales > Lachnospiraceae > JAILLW01. The sequence goes on along the minus strand of JAIKZO010000123.1, from coordinate 3,479 downwards.
ACCGGGCAATGAGACCAGGTCATCTATATCCGAAGGGACTTCTCCGTCAAAACGTTCGACCAGCATCTTTGCACACGCGATTATGTTCTTTGCCTTATTATGATAAAAACCCGTAGATCTTATGTCATTTTCAAACTCCTTAAGATCAGCTTCGGCAAAGGACTTAATGTCAGGGTATTTAACAAAAAGGTCTTTGGTGACTTCGTTTACCCTGTTGTCAGTGCACTGAGCACTCATGATAGTTGCAAAAAGGAGCTGGTAAGGCTCCTTGTAATGCAAAAAACATCTGTGATCGGTTCCGTACCGGTCATCGAATTTCTCTATGATCTTTGATATACGTGTCTTCAGGTCTTCCAAAACTTTTTCTTTTTATCCTTGTCGCTGCCTGCATTCTTTTCGGCATTCTGTGCTGCGTGAAGACTGTCTCCGGTAAGTTCGTCAAACTTTCTCAACAGTTCTTTTGCTTCCTGAGGCATTCTTTCGGGAGTCTGTACCACCAGTGTTATATACTGGTCTCCCCTTACATCCTTGTTCCTGAGCGTAGGCACTCCCTTACCTTTGAGTCTTACTCTGGTGTCAGTCTGAGTACCCGCTTTGACTTCGTATATTACCTTTCCGTCAACGGTATCAACTACTATCTCTCCTCCGAGAGCCGCTACCGCATAAGAGATGGGAACCGTCGAATAGATATTATAGTCTTCCCTCTGGAAAATAGGATGACGTGAAACGATAACTTCAACAAGAAGATCTCCTCTCGGTCCGCCGTTCACGCCGGGCTCGCCCTTTTCACGGATACGAACGCTCTGTCCGTTGTCGATACCCGCAGGGATGGAAACCTGGATCTTCTTTCTTGCTGCGATATATCCGTTACCGCCACACTCGGGACATTTGTCCTTGACGATCTTTCCGGAACCGTGGCAGTCGGGACATGTCTGTACGTTCCTGACTGTTCCGAAGAAAGACTGGGATGTGAATACAACCTGGCCTTTTCCTCCGCACTTCGGACAGGTCTCGGGATTCGTTCCGGGCTTGGCTCCTGTACCGTGACATTTCGTACATTCGTCCTTAAGTGTAAGTTCGATCTCTTTTTCAACACCGAACACCGCTTCTTCAAAGGTGATCCTGACACTCGTTCTGATGTTGGCACCCTTCATCGGGCCGTTACTACTTCTGCGGCTTCTTCCGCCACCGAAGAAATCACCGAATATATCACCGAATATATCACTGAAATCAGCCGAACTGAAATCAAAGCCGCCAAACCCGCCGCCACCTGCGCCGCCTTCGAATGCCGCATGACCGAACTGATCATACTGTTTACGCTTTTCGGGATCGCTGAGGATGGCATACGCTTCGGATGCTTCCTTGAATTTCTTTTCAGCCTCAGCATCACCCGGATTCATATCCGGGTGATACTTCTTAGCCAAAGCTCTGTATGCTTTTTTTAATTCCGCATCATCTGCGCTTTTCGAAACGCCTAAGACTTCATAGTAGTCGCGTTTTGTTTCAGCCATGGTTTATTTATACCTCTCTAAACTCTCCGTCAACTACATCGCCGTCGGCATCATCAGAAGATGAAGTGCTTTCAGCTGCTCCGCCCATGTCGCCTGTGAATCCTGACATGTCGGGACCTGCCTGTCCGCCCTGCTGCTGCATTGATTCGTACATCTTTGTAAATACACCCTGAGCGGAGGTTGTGAGTTTTTCTTTTGCTGCCTTTAATTCATCAAGGTCTGCATCGGACATTTCCTGATCCTTGGTTCTTTCAAGGATGTCCTTAACTGCCTGGATATCAGCCTCGACAGCGCTCTTTTCATCGGCACTTACCTTGTCGCCTACATCGTTAAGAGCCTTCTCTGTCTGGAATACGAACGAATCTGCTTCGTTACGTGTATCGATTGCTTCCTTACGCTTCTTATCCTGAGCCTCGAATTCCTGAGCTTCCTTGATAGCCTTATCGATATCTTCGTCGGACATATTTGATCCGGCTGTGATCGTGATATGCTGTTCTTTTCCTGTTCCGAGATCCTTAGCGGATACGTTAACGATACCGTTTGCATCGATATCGAATGTAACTTCGATCTGCGGTACTCCTCTGGGAGCGGGAGCGATACCGTCGAGTCTGAACTGTCCGAGGGACTTGTTATCCTTGGCGAACTGTCTCTCACCCTGAAGGACGTTGATATCAACGGCGCTCTGGTTATCTGCTGCCGTAGAGAATACCTGACTCTTCTTTGTAGGAATGGTCGTGTTTCTCTCGATAAGTCTTGTAGCAACTCCTCCCATTGTCTCTATTGAAAGTGAAAGCGGTGTTACATCGAGAAGAAGGATCTCACCCGCACCGGCATCACCTGCAAGCTTACCACCCTGGATAGATGCACCGAGTGCAACACATTCATCGGGGTTAAGGCTCTTAGAAGGCTCTTTGCCTGTAAGCTGTTTAACCTTATCCTGTACGGCAGGAATACGTGTAGATCCGCCGACAAGAAGAACCTGTCCTATATCCGCATTTGTAAGACCTGCGTCCTTCATAGCGTTCTGTACGGGAACTGCTGTCCTCTCAACAAGGTCATGTGTGAGTTCATCGAACTTAGCTCTTGTGAGGTTCATATCAAAGTGCTTCGGTCCGTCTGCCGTAGCCGTGATGAAAGGAAGGTTGATATTTGTTGTTGTTGCTGAAGAAAGCTCTTTCTTAGCCTTCTCTGCTGCTTCCTTTAATCTCTGAAGAGCCATCTTATCTGTGGAGAGGTCTACGCCCTCTTTTGCCTTGAATTCAGCGAGCATCCAGTCTGTGATCTTCTGGTCAAAGTCATCACCACCGAGGCGGTTATCACCATTTGTAGCGAGAACCTCGATGACACCTTCACCGATCTCAATGATTGATACATCGAAAGTACCACCACCGAGGTCATATACCATGATCTTCTGCTCTTTTTCATTGTCAAGACCGTATGCCAAAGCTGCTGCTGTAGGCTCGTTGATGATACGCTTTACATCGAGACCTGCAATCTTGCCGGCATCCTTTGTAGCCTGACGCTGTGCATCGTTGAAGTATGCGGGAACTGTTATAACAGCCTCTGTTACCGTCTCACCGAGGTGATTCTCAGCGTCGCCCTTAAGCTTCTGAAGGATCATTGCTGAGATCTGCTGGGGACTGTACTTCTTACCGTCGATCGTACGACCATTGTCAGTACCCATATCACGCTTAATAGAAGCGATAGTGTTCTCTGCATTGGTAACTGCCTGACGCTTGGCAGGCTCACCTATCAGACGCTCACCGTTCTTTGTAAAAGCTACGATAGAAGGTGTCGTACGACTTCCCTCTGTATTTGCGATAACGGTAGGCTTACCACCTTCCATAACTGCTACGCAGCTATTAGTTGTTCCTAAATCGATTCCTATGATCTTACTCATTATGATACCTCCTTAATTGTTAACTACTTTAATTCCAAAACGTGATTCCTGTGTCAGACTTTTGATCC
>JAIKZO010000108.1 GCA_024682115.1 Lachnospiraceae bacterium | reverse complement strand
CGGAAACAAAGATGTTGTCAACGTAGCGACAACAGTCGGACCCGAGCAGGAATATTTCCTTATAGACAAAAAGGATTATGCAAAAAGGCGTGACCTTATATTTACCGGAAGAACACTTATCGGTGCTCCTTCACCCAAGGGACAGGAGATGGACGATCACTATTTCGGAACACTTCGTCCCAGGGTTGCGGCTTACATGCACGATCTTGACAGGGAACTCTGGAAACTGGGAATTCCCGCAAAGACAAAGCATAACGAGGTTGCACCCGCTCAGCACGAGCTGGCTCCGGTATTTGATACAACAAACGTAGCAGTCGATCACAACCAGCTGACGATGGAACTGATGAAGACGGTAGCCGAAAAGCACGGACTGGTTTGTCTTCTTCATGAAAAACCGTTCGCAGGCATCAACGGTTCAGGTAAGCACAATAACTGGTCAATGACAACCGACACAGGTGTCAACTTACTCGATCCCGGCAAGACTCCCGCCGACAACGTACAGTTCCTGATCTTCCTTACAGCGGTAATAAAGGCCGTTGATGAATACGCCGATATGATGAGATTATCTGTAGCATCGGCAGGAAACGATCACAGACTCGGAGCTAACGAAGCGCCTCCCGCCATCATCTCGATATTCCTCGGTGATGAGCTTACGGCAGTTATAGATTCCATTAAGAACGATACATTCTTCAAGAAGGATGCCAGCCAGATAATGGAGACAGGCGCGGCGGTTATACCGCACTTTACAAAGGATAATACAGACCGTAACAGGACCTCGCCTTTTGCCTTTACCGGTAACAAGTTCGAGTTCAGATCTTTGGGATCATCCGCTTCGGTAGCAACACCGAACATCATCCTCAATACGGCTGTGGCACATTCGCTTTCAGAGTTCTACAACACTCTTAAGGATGTGCCGGAAGATAAGAAGGATGAAGCTATCCACACACTCATCAAGGAAACGCTCATAAAGCACGAAAGAGTTATCTTCAACGGCAACGGCTATACCGATGAATGGGTTGCGGAAGCGGAGAAACGAGGACTTTACAACTTAAAGTCAACTCCCGATGTATTGCCGAAACTTCTTGACGAAAAGAACGTTAAACTCTTTACGGAACTTGGTATTTACACAGAAACAGAACTTAAGTCAAGATATGAGATCCTTATAGAGAACTACTGCAAGACGATCCATTTCGAGGCCTGCACATTGAAGGAAATGATCCTTCACGACTTTGATCCGGCTGTCATAAAGCTCATGGAATCACTGTCAAATTCGATCATTTCAAAGAAGAAGATATCCGATGCCATCTCAACGGCGGCAGAGGAAAAGCTTCTTAAGAAGATCAGCAGCAAGTACTCTGAACTCGATGAAGCTCTTGAAAAACTCGAGGCGGATCTTGCCAAGGCAGAGGGTATGGAAGAAGGCATAGAACTCGCGGCATTCTACCATGATCCGGTATTTACGGACATGCAGAACATAAGGGCTGTCGCAGACTACATCGAAGGTTACATACCTGATGAGTTCCTTCCTTATCCGACATACAGCAAGCTTCTGTTCTACGTGTAGCGAGAATTGAAAACAAGCGCGAAGAGTCGTAAAGAAGGGGAAACAAACATATAAGTTTTAAACGCAAAGGCGCGTAACCTGAAATCAGGGGACGCGTCTTTTGTTATAAAAGGTCTATGACCTTAAGACTAAGGAGGAGAGATTTATGGAAGAATTATTAAGCAGTGTCAATGCCGAGATATACGGCGTCTGGTTCCTCATCGGAGCCGCGTTGGTATTCTGGATGCAGGCCGGATTTGCAATGTGTGAGGCCGGCTTTACCAGAGCCAAGAACTCCGGAAACATCATAATGAAGAACCTCATGGATTTCTGTATAGGAACAGTGATGTGGTTCATCTGCGGTGCTTCATTGATGCTCGGAGAGAACATGCTGGGAGGTTTCGTCGGCGGAATAAGCTTTGATGTATTTTCAAAGTACGGCAATTTCGATTATTCGGCTTTCGTATTCAACCTGGTATTCTGTGCAACAACAGCAACCATCGTATCAGGATCAATGGCTGAGAGGACCAAGTTCTCAAGTTACTGTATTTATTCAGCAGTCATTTCAGCCCTCATTTATCCGATAGAAGCGCACTGGACCTGGGGCGGCGGTTTCTTAGCCGAGTGGGGATTCCACGATTACGCAGGTTCAAACTGCATACATATGGTCGGCGGTGTCTGCGCATTCATCGGTGCATGGATGCTCGGTCCCAGGATCGGTAAGTTTGAAAAAGACAAGAACGGAAAAGTTACAAAGGTCAATGCTTTCCCCGGCCACAACCTCGTAGTGGCTGCCCTGGGTGTTTTCATCCTCTGGCTTGGCTGGTACGGATTCAACGGTGCAGCAGCAACGGATCTTCCTACACTCGGTTCCGTATTCCTTACAACTACCGTAGCTCCTGCGGTCGCAACCGTAACCTGTATGATATTCACATGGGTTAAATACGGCAAACCCGATGTTTCAATGTGTCTTAACGCATCACTTGCAGGTTTGGTAGCAATTACGGCTCCCTGTGATGTAACGGACTGTGCAGGATCTGCCATCATAGGTCTTGTAGCAGGACTTTTAGTAGTATTCGGTGTTTGGTTCAATGATAATGTTACACATGTCGACGATCCCGTCGGTGCCGTTGCGGTACATGCTGTAAACGGTATCTGGGGTACATTGGCAGTAGGACTTTTTGCAACGGATACAGCTCCCGGATTTGCTGTTGCAGGGATCAAGGAAGGTCTCTTCTACGGCGGAGGTATTGAGCAGCTGATCAAACAGTTCGGCGGAATGGCAGTAACCCTCCTCTGGACGGTAGTAACGATCATCATAGCATTTACTATCATCAAAAAGACTATCGGTCTTCGCGTCAGTGAAGAAGAGGAGATCACGGGTCTCGATGCAACAGAGCACGGTCTTCCTTCAGCATATGCAGGTTTCTCCATCATGGATATTTCAAATACCATGACGATGAGCGTAAACGAGAATACCAACTTAGGTCAGGATAACTATGATGCGGCATCCGAAGCAATGAAGAAGGCTGCGGTTCCGGTCGAAAGACAGGACAACATCATAGCTCCGGAATTCAATTCCGGAATATCAAAGGTAGTCATCATCGCAAAACTTTCAAGGTACGATGCTTTAAGGAAAGCGATGAACGATCTCGGCGTGACCGGAATGACGGTAACCCAGGTTATGGGATGCGGCGTTCAGAAGGGTGCCGGCGAGAGATACCGTGGAGTAGAGATCGATGCTACATTGCTTCCTAAAGTTAAACTTGAAGTTGTTGTCAGTGCGATCCCTGTTGACAAAGTCATCGAAGCAGCTAAGAAAGCTCTTTATACGGGTCATATCGGAGACGGTAAGATATTCGTTTACAACGTGAACAAAGTCGTCAAGATAAGGACCGGAGAAGAAAACTTCGACGCATTGCAGGATGTTGAGTAACCTGTTTCACTCACAGCCTGATCGCGGAAAAATGTTTCGAAGATCGGAAATAAAAATCCATAATAACACTTGACAAAATTTGTCTACATGTATACAATTATACAGATGAGACAAGGGCGTCAGGAAGCATAAGCTTTCTGACGCCTTTTACATTATATCGAAGCAGGGCACCAGATCCTGACGAGGATATGATGTAAATGACTCGGCAAGGGAAAAGGAGATTTCATATGGTAAAGTATGTTTTTGTTACCGGAGGAGTTGTTTCGGGGCTTGGAAAAGGTATCACGGCTGCTTCGCTCGGAAGACTGCTTAAATCCAGAGGTTACAACATCACCATGCAGAAGTTCGATCCATATATAAACATGGATCCGGGAACAATGAACCCTATCCAGCACGGTGAGGTCTTCGTGACGGATGACGGTACCGAAACCGATCTCGATCTGGGACATTACGAAAGATTCATAAACGAGTCGCTGAACAATAACTCCAATGTGACTACCGGAAAGGTATACTGGAGTGTTCTTAACAAGGAACGGCACGGCGACTATAACGGCGGGACCGTACAGGTCATACCGCATATTACGAACGAGATAAAGGACAGATTCTACAAGGCTAAGAGCAAAGACGAAAACATCATCTCGATAATAGAGATCGGTGGAACGACAGGAGATATCGAAAGCCAGCCCTTCCTTGAGGCCATAAGACAGTTCCAGGCCGAGGTCGGAAGAGAGAACGCGATAATCATCCATGTCACGCTGATACCTTATATCAAGGCGTCGGGAGAGCTTAAGACCAAGCCGACTCAGATGAGCGTCAAGACTTTGCAGAGCATGGGACTTTGGCCGGATATCCTCGTATGCCGCTCCGACTATCCTGTCGATGATGATCTTAAGTCAAAGATCGCACTTTTCTGCAATGTAAAAAAGGAGCACGTTCTTCAGAACCTGGACGCTCCTTCACTCTACAAAGTTCCTCTTATGCTTGAAAAAGAGAATCTGGCCGGAGCCGTATGCGAATGTCTTAACATTCCGTGTCCGGAGCCTGATCTTACGAAGTGGAAGGAAATGGTGGCCGCGCTTGAAGCTCCGTTATATACGGTAAAGATATCACTCGTGGGCAAATACGTTTCCCTTCATGATGCGTACCTCAGCGTTGCCGAAGCATTAAGGCACGGAGGGGTTCCGAATAAGGCAAAGGTTGACATAACATGGATAGATTCCGATACGATCACGCCCGAGAATGTAGAGGAAAAGCTTAAGGATGCCGACGGTATCATAGTTCCCGGAGGCTTCGGACAAAGAGGTATCGAGGGAATGATCACTTCAGTTAAGTACGCAAGGGAGAATAAGAAACCATACCTCGGTATCTGCCTCGGAATGCAGCTTGCGATAATAGAGTTCGGAAGGAACGTTCTGGGGTATGCGGATGCAACGAGTACGGAGTTTAACCCCGAAAGCAGTCATCAGATGATACACCTTATGCCCGATCAGGAAGGAGTTACGGATCTTGGCGGAACATTAAGACTCGGAGCTTATCCCTGTGTGCTGGATGAAGACAGCAAGGCATATCACCTGTACGGATCAAAGAATATCTCCGAGCGCCACAGACACAGATACGAAGTCAACAACGATTACAGGGAAGAGCTTATAAATAACGGAATGTTACTTCAGGGACAGTCTCCCGACGGAAGGATCGTTGAGATGGCCGAACTTAAGGATCATCCTTTCTTCGTAGCCACACAGGCGCATCCCGAATTTAAATCAAGACCGGACGAGCCTCATCCGTTGTTCAGAGGATTTATAGAGGCTTCGCTTAAATACAGCAGACAGTGAACAAGGAGCAAAAAGATGAAAGAGTTTATCGGTGAAGAATCAAATCAGGAAAGACAGCATGGACTGTATGATCCCGCTTTTGAACATGACAATTGCGGAATAGGCTCTGTAGTTAACATCAAGGGAATAAAGAGCCATCAGATAGTCGATGATGCTCTTCATATAGTTGAAAATCTGGAGCACCGTGCCGGAAAGGATGCGGAAGGCAAGACCGGTGACGGTGTCGGCATACTTACGCAGGTGCCGCATAAGTTCTTTAAGAAAGTCTGTAAGTCTTTGGGGATAAAACTCGGCGACGAAAGAGGTTATGCCGTCGGCAACTTCTTTTTCCCCGTAAACGAGCTTAAGCGCGCCCAGGCAAAGAAGATGTTCGAGGTCATCGTGGAAAAAGAAGGACTTAAGTTCCTCGGCTGGAGAAATGTTCCGATCCATCCCGATGTACTCGGGCAAAAGGCAAAAGACAGCATGCCTTCGATCTGGCAGGCTTTTATCGAGCGCCCGGAAAACCTCGTAAAGGATATAGATTTTGAAAGAAGGCTTTATGTCGTAAGGCGTGTTTTTGAGCAGAGTAACGATAAGACCTACGTCGTATCGCTTTCATGCAGGACCATAGTTTACAAGGGAATGTTCCTGGTATCACAGCTTAGGACTTTCTTCGGCGATCTTCAGGATAAGGATTATGAATCTGCCATAGCGATGGTCCACTCGAGATTCTCGACCAACACGACGCCGAGCTGGGAGAGAGCACATCCCAACAGAATGCTCGTACATAACGGTGAGATAAATACAATAAAGGGAAATGTCGATAAGATGCTCGCCCGTGAAGAGACCATGCATACCGATGCTTTTTCATCGGAGGATATGACCAAGGTCCTCCCGGTCATCTCAAGTGCGGGATCGGATTCCGCGATGCTCGATAATACACTTGAGTTCCTTATGATGTCCGGAATGGAGCTTCCTCTTGCGGCAATGGTACTCATTCCGGAACCCTGGGTACATAACGACACGATCTCACAGGAAGTATGTGATTTCTATCAGTATTATGCGACCATGATGGAGCCCTGGGACGGCCCCGCATCGATCCTTTTTTCCGACGGTGATGTCATGGGAGCGATCCTTGACCGTAACGGACTTCGTCCTTCAAGATACTGCGTTACCGATGATGACAGGCTGATCCTTTCTTCAGAGGTCGGAGTACTCGATATCGACGAGGCACATATCCTCCGCAAGGAAAGACTTCATCCCGGTAAGGTCCTTCTGGTCGATACCAAAGCAGGAAAGATCGTATCGGATGAGGACTTAAAGGAAAGATACGCATGCGACAAGCCCTACGGAGAATGGCTTGATTCAAACCTCCTTACCTTAAAGGAGATAAAGATACCGAACAGCAAAACACCTTCGTATGACCATGAACAGTTCTTAAGACTGCTTCGTTCTTTCGGTTATGCATATGAAGAATACATGGAGGAGATACAGTCCATGGCTCTTAACGGTACCGAGATGATCGGTGCGATGGGAGTCGATACTCCTCTGGCGGTCCTTTCAAAAAAGCAGCCGCCGCTCTTTGATTATTTTAAACAGCTCTTTGCGCAGGTTACCAATCCTCCTATAGATGCGATCAGGGAAAAGATCGTAACTTCTTCTGCCGTATATGTCGGCAAAAACGGTAACCTGCTCGATGAGAAGCCCGAGAACTGTCATGTTCTTAAGATAGAAAACCCTATTCTTTCGGATCTTGATCTTTTAAAGATCTCCAAGATGCAGAAACCGGGCTTCAAGGTTTCAAAAGTGTCGATCCTTTATTACAAGAGCACTCCGATAGACAGAGTATTGGAGCACCTCTTTGTAGAAGTCGACAGAGCATATAACGAAGGAGCAAATATCCTTATCCTTTCCGACAGGGGAGTGGACGAGAACAGGGTTGCGATGCCTTCGCTCCTTGCCGTTGCGGCTGTTCACAAGCACCTTGTACAGACCAAGAAATGTACGGCGATGTCGCTTATCCTGGAGTCGGGTGAACCGAGAGTCGTACATCATTTTGCGACTCTTCTCGGATTCGGTGCATCGGCGGTCAATCCTTATCTTGCACATGCTTCGATCGAAGAGCTGTGCAATCAGGGTATCCTTGATAAGGACTATTATGCTGCGGTTTACGATTACGACAAGGCGATCCTTCAGGGTATCGTTAAGATCGCCTCAAAGATGGGTATATCAACGATTCAGTCATATCAGGGCTCAAAGATATTCGAGGCGCTTGGTATTTCAAGGGATGTCATAGATAAATATTTCCCCGGCGTAGCAAGCCCGATCGACGGAATAACGCTCGAGGATATAGCGGAAGATACGGATATCAAGCACAGCAGGGCTTTTGATCCGCTGGGACTAAGTACCGATCTCAGCATCCCGTCACTCGGCATGCATAAATCAAGGAGCCAGGGTGAGAGCCACAGATATAATCCCGCGACTATACATATGCTTCAGAAAGCGACCAGGGACGGCAACTACGAGGAGTTCAAGCAGTATACCGCAATGGTAGACCGTGAGGAAACAGGCTATTTAAGAAGCCTTATGGATTTCAACTATCCCGAGCAGGGTATCAACATAAGCGAAGTCGAGGATGAGCACGAGATAGTTAAAAGGTTTAAGACAGGTGCGATGTCATACGGCTCGATCTCGCAGGAGGCGCATGAAGCGCTAGCCGTAGCGATGAATCATCTGGGCGGCAAATCAAACTCAGGTGAGGGTGGTGAATCCGACGAGAGGATAAAGTCCGCGGGAACCGATGATGACCGCAGTTCAGCCATTAAGCAGGTTGCATCCGGACGATTCGGAGTAACGAGCAGATACCTTTGCTCTGCACGTGAGATACAGATCAAGATGGCTCAGGGAGCAAAGCCAGGTGAAGGCGGACATCTTCCGGCAAGGAAGGTATATCCCTGGATCGCAAAGACCAGGCATTCAACACCCGGTGTAAGCCTTATATCACCTCCGCCTCATCACGATATCTATTCGATAGAGGACCTTGCGCAGCTCATATACGACCTTAAGAATTCAAATAAGGATGCCAGGATCTCGGTAAAACTCGTATCCGAGGCAGGTGTCGGAACGATAGCAGCAGGTGTTGCCAAGGCCGGCGCACAGGTAGTCCTTATATCGGGATATGACGGAGGAACCGGAGCGGCCCCGATAAGCTCCATCCACAACGCGGGACTTCCCTGGGAACTCGGTCTTGCCGAGACACATCAGACACTTATAAAAAACGGGCTCAGAAGCTCGGTAGTCATAGAGACAGACGGTAAGCTCATGAGCGGAAGGGATGTTGCGATAGCGGCAATCCTGGGCGCGGAGGAGTTCGGATTTGCGACCGCACCGCTCATTACCCTGGGATGCGTGATGATGAGGGTTTGTAACCTCGATACCTGTCCCATGGGTATAGCGACCCAGAACCCCGAACTTCGAAAGAGGTTCATGGGAAAGAGTGAGTATGTCGAGAACTTCATGCTCTTTATCGCACGTGAGCTTCGTGAGTACATGGCTAAGCTCGGAGTAAGGACAGTCAATGAACTCGTCGGAAGAACGGATCTTTTAAAGAAAAAGGATGATCTTGATAAGAGAGCACGTAAGATCGATATATCCGACATCATTGTAAAGACTGACAGCGAGGAGTGCACGTTCGATCCCAAGAAGGTTTATTCGTTCGGACATGAAAAGACGAAGGACGAATCGGTGATCTTAAAGGACAATAACGTAATTATGGCTATAACAAAAGGAACGGGTGCAACGCTTTCCGTTAAAGTCGGAAACGTGGACCGTACCTTCGGAACACTTACGGGTTCTTATATAACGAAGAACAACGAAAAGGATCTTAAGGACGATACGATCGTTATAGATGCCCGGGGATCCGGCGGACAGAGTTTCGGTGCTTTCATCCCGAAGGGTATGACGATCGTCCTTACGGGTGATTCGAACGATTATCTTGCAAAGGGATTATCCGGAGGCAAGGTCATAGTCAAGGCTCCCGAAAACGCCCTTTACGATGCCGAGGATAATGTCATTGTTGGTAATGTTGCCCTGTACGGCGCAACATCAGGTGAGGTCTATATTGCGGGAATGGCTGGAGAAAGATTCTGCGTAAGAAATTCCGGTGCGAGCGCCGTTGTCGAAGGCGTGGGTGAGCACGGATGCGAATACATGACGGGCGGACGTGCCGTTATATTAGGACCTGCCGGCAAGAACTTCGCTGCCGGAATGAGCGGAGGCATAGCCTATGTTTATGACGAGCACAACTGTCTTTACCGTCACCTCAACAAAGAGATGGTACTGATGGAAAAGGTGGAGAACAAGGCCGATATCGAGGAGCTTAAGAACCTTCTTAAAAAGCATGTTAAGTATACGGGTTCCGTAAAGGCATCCAAGATACTCGACAGCTGGGAGGAATCGCTTCCTCACTTTAAAAAGATAATCCCCGGAGATTATAAGAAACTGATATCCGTAACGGGTCAGTTCGAGGAACAGGGAATGAGCAGAGAAGATGCACAGATAGAAGCATTCTATAAGTGCATGGGTAAGGAGGACTGATCATGGGCAAGTCAACAGGCTTTTTGGAATACGAAAGAAAAGACGCTGAGGTTATCTCTCCTTCGGAACGAATAAAGGATTTCAAACCTTTTCATAAAAGGCTTACTTACGAAGAACAGCAGCTCCAGGGAGCGCGCTGTATGGCATGCGGAGTACCGTTCTGTCAGGCAGGGATGATGATAGCCGGGATGGCTTCGGGCTGTCCTTTGCATAATCTCGTTCCCGAAACGAACGAGCTTGTTTACAGAGGGAATTTCGAGCAGGCTTACCTCAGGCTCAGCACCACACATACGCTTCCCGAGTTTACCTCGCGAGTATGTCCCGCTCTTTGTGAGAATGCATGTACATGCGGACTTTATGACAAGCCGGTTTCGACCAAGGAAAACGAGCTTGCGATAATCGAGTACGCTTTTGAAAACGGACTTGTAAAGGAAGAAGAACCCAAGATAAGGACCGGTCGTAAGATAGCGGTAATAGGCTCCGGACCTTCGGGATTATCCGCAGCACAGCTTTTAAACAGGCGCGGCCATTTTGTTACTGTATTTGAAAAGAATGACAGACCTGGAGGACTTTTAAGATACGGTATCCCGAACATGAAGCTTGATAAGAGGATAATAGACCGAAGGGTAGATCTTCTTAAAGAAGCAGGTGTGGAATTCAGGTGCAACGTCAATGTCGGTGTGGATATCACGGGCGAAGAGATCATGAAGGAATTTGACCGAGTTATCCTTTGCGGCGGAGCAGCCACACCGAGGAATATAGAAGCACCCGGAAGAGATGCAAAGGGCATTTACTTTGCGGTAGACTTCCTTACAGAAGTGAGCAAAAAGCTCATGGACCTTGAATATGACTATGAAGCACTTATCGGAAGCAAGGATTTTTCATTTAAGTCACTTAAGGATAAGAACGTGATCGTAGTCGGAGGCGGAGATACGGGTAACGACTGTGTGGGAACGAGCATAAGACTCGGAGCCAGGAATGTGGTCCAGCTCGAGATGATGCACAAGGCTCCCGAAGAAAGACTACCTTCCAACCCGTGGCCCGAATGGCCGAAGATCTTAAAGACAGATTACGGTCAGGAGGAGGCGATAGAGTGCTTCGGCAAAGATCCCAGAAGATACCAGACTACGATATCCGAGTTTGTTAAGGATTCCAAGGAACATCTGAAGGCTGTTAAGATCGTATCACTGCAGCCCGTTAAGGATGAAAAGACCGGAAGGATGAACATGAAGCCCATAGAAGGCAGCGAGGAGGAGATCAAGGCAGATCTTGTTTTAATAGCTGCGGGATTCCTGGGGTCATCCGAATACCTTTGTAACACATTCGGTGTCGAACGCGACGGACGTACCAATGTAAAGACGGCAGCAGGCGAGTTCGCTTCATCCGTTCCCAACGTGTTCACTGCAGGAGATATGCATCGCGGACAGTCGCTCGTTGTATGGGCGATAGCCGAAGGACGACAGGTGGCCAGAAGCGTTGATGAATCCCTTATGGGATATTCAAATCTCTAGTATACATCCGGGATGTGTTTTTGCTACAATTGATCCGAAAGTCAGAGGAAGTCACGGGGACGGTTCTTTTGACTTATAAGTCAGAGGGACGGTTCTTTTGACTTATATCACATATGCTAAGGAAAACGGAGGGCTTATCATGAAGACCAGAGAGGATATCTTAAGATTAATAGAGGAGGAAGGCGTCGAGTTCATCAGACTTCAGTTTACCGATATATACGGCAGACTTAAGAATATTGCCGTAACACCCGGTCAGATGAACAAGGTATTCGAAAACAGATACTCATTTGACGGTGATGCCGCCTTCGGAAATATGTACGGCTATGAGGAAAAACTTTATCTCTATCCGGATATAGATTCGTTTATCATTCTTCCCTGGAGACCGCAGCAAGGTAAGGTAGCAAAGATCGTCTGTGATATAAGACACATGGACGGTACGCCTTTTGATTGCAGTTCAAGGCAGATACTTAAGAATGTCCTTAAGTTGGTAGCGGATGACGGATATACGCTGATGGCGGATCCCGAGTGCGAGTTCTTCCTTTTCCATACCGATGATAACGGTCTTCCTACCACGACAAGCCATGAAAACGCCGGATACATGGAGGCAGGTCCTTCGGATTTCGGTGAGAACGCAAGACGTGATATAGTCCTTATGCTCGAAGACATGGGATTTGAGATAGAGTCCTCTCACCATGAGAGCGCACCCGCCCAGCATGAGATAGATTTTAAGGAGGAAGAGGCATTAAAGACTGCCGATTCTATCCAGACTTTCAGGTTCGCGGTTCGTTCGATCGCAAAAAGGTTCGGACTGTATGCGACCTTTATGCCCAAGCCTAAGACGGATACAGCGGGTTCGGGAATGCATACCAACTTTACCGTATGTAAGGACGGCAAGAACATATTCAGATCGGATGACGGTAAGGAAACCCCGGAAGCACTTTATTTTATCGGCGGTATCTTAAAGCATGCCAAGGCTTTGGCGGCAATAGCAAATCCTACGGTCAATTCATATAAGAGACTTCTTAACGGATATGATCCGTCTGACACGGCGCTCTGGGCAAGATGCGGAGAGAGCGCGTTCATAAAGCTTAACAACGACCTGGATGATACCAAGGTGGAATTGAGGTTTCCTGACGGAGCCGCCAATCCCTACCTTTTGTTTGCTGCGACTGCGGCAGCAGGGCAGGACGGTATCAAGAACCGTATAGATCCGGGAGAGCCCGGAAAGTTCTCAAAAGAGAATCTCCTTCCGGAGGACTTAAGAGAGGCACTTGAGTGTCTTGATAAAGATGAGGTAATTAAAAAAGCACTTGGAGATAACTTCACTAAAGCCTATGTAACGATCAAAAAGGCTGAATGGAAGGCATTTATGATGCAGGTTTCCGAATGGGAACTTGAAACCTATTTAGGCAGAATGTAGCGGAGGGCTTATGGGCAGTATTCTTATTGCTATGCCCAAGTTAGATGATGCCGAACGAATAGCCTCTATCCTAAAGGAAAGCGACATCTGGGAACCGGTCAGGATCTGCCGAAGGGGTAATGATGTATTACTCGAGGTGGAAAACAGCGAAGTCGATGTGGTGGTCTGTACCAAGAAACTCTCAGATCTGGGGTACGAGGAACTTTCGGATTATCTTCCTTCCAGAGTTAATATGCTTTTGCTGACATCGGATGCGGGACTGCTTCCTTTTTCAAGCAATATAACCAAACTCCTGATGCCTTTTAAACCGAAGGATCTGGTCGCTACCGTGAAGATGCTGCAACCCGGAGACGGGTACAGGGTACGGAAGAGAAAGATCCCGAGGAGCGAGGAAGAGCAAAAGCTTATAGACCGGGCCAAGGGCATACTGATGAACAATAATGAAATGAGCGAGCCGGAGGCGTTCCGTTATATCCAGAAGAGCAGTATGGATTACGGCAGAACGCTTGTTGAAACCGCGCAGATGATAATTACGCTCAATGAGGATTTCTGATATGAAGATAGTATTTACCAAAATGGAAGGCTGCGGAAACGATTATGTGTATATCGACGGAGCCAAAGTAAAGATCGATAAGGATGTCAAACCGGAACTTGTAAGAAAGCTTTCGGACAGGCATTTCGGGATAGGCTCCGACGGCGTGATATTCATAAATCCTTCGGACATTGCGGATTTTGAGATGGAAATGTGGAATGCCGATGGGACCAGGGCCGAAATGTGCGGAAACGGGATAAGATCCGTTGCAAAGTATGTTTATGACAAGCACCTTACCGACAAGACTTCTCTTAAGATAGAAAGTTTCGGCAAGATCAAGGATATTGAGATATTCCCGAAGGACGGAAAAGCGGAACTCATTAAGGTTAATATGGGTGCGCCGATCCTTGATCCTAAGGAGATCCCGGTCGTATCGGAAAGCGAAAAAGTGGTCGATGAGCTGCTCTGTACCGACGATAAGGATTACCACATAACATGCGTATCGATGGGCAATCCGCATGCGGTCATCTTTATGGATCCCGATAACATCAATATTGAAAAGATCGGGCCGATCATAGAGAACCACCCGAGATTCCCCCAAAGGACCAATACCGAGTTCGTAAAAGTCACGGACCGCAGCAACATCGTTATGAGAGTCTGGGAAAGAGGAACGGGTGAGACCCTGGCCTGTGGGACCGGATGTTGCGCTTCTGCGGTCGCCTGTATCCTAAACGGACTTACGGATGATAAGGTTACCGTACATGTCCTCGGAGGTGATATAATCGTTGAATGGGACAGGGCATCCGACAGCATTTTTATGACGGGACCCGCCAGGATCGTATTTGAAGGAGAGATAGAGTATGACGAAGATAAATAAGGATTATCTTAAGCTTCCCGGAAGCTACCTTTTTTCGATGATCGGAAAGAAGGTCAATGAATATGCCGCGGCCAATCCCGACAAAAAGATAATAAGGCTCGGAATAGGAGATGTCACACAGCCCCTTCCGGCAAAGGTGATCTCACAGCTTCACGAAGCCGTTGACGAGATGGCGGTAAAGGAGACTTTTAAAGGATATGCACCGGATCTCGGATATGAATTTCTGCGTACGGCTATAGCCGAGAACGATTACAGGGCGCGCGGATGCGATATAAGTCCTGATGAGATATTCGTTTCGGACGGCGCAAAATGCGATTCGGGAAACATTCAGGAGATATTTGCCACCGATAACAGGATCGCGGTCTGCGACCCGGTATATCCCGTATATGTGGATTCCAACGTCATGGCGGGACGCGCAGGTGACTATATAGAGGACAAGGGCTGTTTTTCAAATGTGATCTACATGCCCTGTACAGCGGAGACGGGATTTGCACCCGAGATACCTTCGGAAGTTCCCGATATCATATATCTTTGCTTCCCCAATAACCCTACAGGAGCGACAGTTACAAGATCGGAGCTACAGAAGTGGGTCGATTATGCCAACGAAAAAGAGGCTGTGATCATATATGATGCGGCTTATGAAGCCTATATAAGACAGGAAGACGTTCCACATTCGATATACGAGTGCGCCGGTGCCGACACCTGTGCGATAGAACTTCACTCGTTTTCAAAGAACGCCGGATTTACCGGAGTCAGACTCGGATACACGGTCATCCCCAAAAAACTCGTACGCGAGGGCGTAAGCCTTCATTCCCTCTGGGCCCGCCGTCACAGCACCAAATACAACGGAGCACCCTATATCGTTCAAAGAGCGGGAGCTGCGGTATACTCTGAAGAAGGTAAGGCTCAGGTTAAAGCTCTTGTCGATTACTATATGGAAAATGCGACCTATATCCTTAACGGCCTCAAGAAGGCGGGATATACGGTTTCGGGCGGTGTGAACGCACCATATATCTGGCTTAAGACACCCGATAACATGACCAGCTGGGAATTCTTTGATCATCTTCTCACAAAGGTCAACGTGGTCGGAACCCCCGGTTCGGGATTCGGCCCTCACGGAGAAGGCTATTTCCGCCTTACCGCCTTCGGAAGCCACGAAAACACGGTTGAAGCCATTGACCGCATCGTTTCGATGTAACAGTGGACAGAATTGCTTCGATGTAACTAACAGGGATCAGTTTTCTGATCCCTGTTTTTCAGTCACGGGGACGGTTCTTTTGACTGGTCGCTGACCAGTCAAAAGAACCGTCCCCGTGACTGCAAGTGCTTGACTGTGAAAGAATAACAAGACATCAATTTAAAGAGCGTGCTATAATGGTAAAGAATATAAAAAGGCGCGAAATTATACTCGGTTAACATAACGATATAATTATGTTAACTACAATCCGATATTTGGTTGACATAATTTTTGAGAGAATAATCTACATGATCATGATTGAAAGGGGGACACGTAAATGAAATTTGAAAATGTATTAACAAAAGTCAGAGGTCTTGCGGCCAAGGCTGATGTTTCGGGAACCGATTTCCTTGCAGTACAGGTTAACATAACAGGAGACGATCCCGGAGCTTTTACGTTGAGATAAAGGACGGACGCATTTCGGTAGAACCTTATGAATATAATGACCGTAACTGCGCCCTTACTATAAGTTCCGATGATTTTAATAAGCTCATAAGCGGAAAACTCGATCCGGTCCTTGCTTTTACGGTAGGAAAGCTCAAAGTTGACGGAGATATAGGCAAGGCGATTGAGTTTTCAAAGATCGTCAAGAAGAAATAAGGATAAGCCTGTTGATTAGGAGAAACCGGTCATAGGGATAAATAACCTGTTGGCCCGAAAAGATAAGATCAGATGAAGAAATTCAGATTAAAGATAGTATTTAATTCACCGGTGGTATTGTCATTCGTGTTCATAAGCTTTGCCGTTATGATGATAGGATTCATAACGCTGGGCAGGAGCAATGAGCTGCTGTTCATGACATACCATTCTTCACTGAAGAATCCTCTAACATACATAAGATTTTTTACTCATGTTCTTGGACATGCGGGCTGGGATCATTATATAGGCAATATGGCCTATATCCTGCTTTTGGGGCCAATCCTCGAGGAGAAATACGGCTCTAAAAAGATCCTGGAAGTCATCATAATAACCGCTGCAATAACAGGAGTTATTAATTATCTTCTGTTCTGGGATGTCGCATTATGCGGCGCCAGCGGAGTTGTATTTGCTTTCATATTGCTCACATCATTTACCAGTTTTAAAGACGGTGAACTGCCGATCACATTTATATTGGTTGCGGTTATATTCATAGGTCAGCAGGTATACGAAGGATTGTTTCTTCAGGATAATGTTTCGAACCTTTCGCATATCCTCGGCGGTATCATCGGAGCAGTCATAGGATATAACCTTAATAAGAAGTAATAAACTGCCGGGAACCGGCCAACATAAAGAATATACATTAGAAAACGGAGATAGATATGATACGTCTTGGATTGGATAGCACACGTTATCTATGTGATAAAATGGGCGATCCTCAAAAAGATCTGGATTTCATTCATATAGCTGGCACCAACGGAAAAGGCTCGGTAGGAGCCTTTATTTCTTCGATCTTAAGATGTTCCGGAGTTCGTGTGGGTCATTATTCTTCGCCGGCGGTTTTTACGGATATGGAGATCATACGTGTCAACAACGTGAACATCACAAAAAAAGATTATGATTCATATATGGAAGAGATCGAAAGGATCTGTGATGAGACGGAAGATCCCGGTCTTGTCCCGACGGAATTCGAACGGCAGACAGCTCTTGCTTTTAAATACTTTAAAGACAGAAAATGCGATATCGTGATCCTTGAATGCGGGATGGGCGGAGAAACGGATGCCACCAATGTGATAGACGATCCGATCGAATGTATATTTACTTCCATATCCATGGATCATATGCAATATCTTGGAGGTAGTTTACATAAGATAGCAGAAACCAAAGCCGGGATCATAAAGCCGGGGGCATTGGTATATACATCCAATACCGATGAAACTATTGTTTCTGCCATAAAGGAGAAGGCTGAAGACTGCGGATGTGAAGTTAACATAACTAAAACAGACAAAAAACTTGGCAAACATATTTCCCTTCAGGGGGATTATCAGCTGGTTAATGCTTCGTTGGCGGTTGAAGCGGCAAAAGGGATCAACGGAAGAAAGCTCAAAACCGGTAATACAGTATTTATAAGTGACCGGCAGATCGAAAAAGGTTTACATAACACTAAATGGCCCGGGCGGTTCGAACTCATAAACCAAAAGCCTGACATTATAATAGACGGAGCTCACAATCCCGGAGCGGCAGATGCATTAAAGGAAGCTCTGGATTCGAAGTACAAAGGAAAAAAGGACCTTATCTTTGTGGTCGGAATGCTTAATGATAAGGATCACGACGGAGTCCTCAGCGCACTAATTAAAGAAGCCGTTCACGTTCTTTGCGTATCGACATTCGGACCGAGAGGTATGAATGCATCTTTGCTTTCGGAGGCCGCATCGCGTTATAATGGGAGTGTGACATCAATTGGAGGAGTGTTCGAAGCAATGGATATGGCTCTGATGCTCGCAGGGAAAAACAGTGTCATAGTAGTATGCGGAACATTATCCATCGAAAAAGAGGTTAAAAAATGGAAAGATACCAGGTTATCATAGAGAACGAAGAATACATAACACATGTTAGGAATATAGCAAAATACGAGATCGACAGGCAGTTCGGCCATCATGACATGGCTCACTTTCTTGATGTGGCCAGAGTCGGGATGATTCTGAACCTGACGGAGGACTATGGTATTCCCAAGGACATACTTTATGCTGCAGCATTGCTTCATGATGTCGGAAGGGATATCCAGTATGAGAACGGTACACCTCACGATATCGCTTCCAAGGAGATAGCGGAGAGAATACTTATGTCAACCAGTTATACGGATGAGGAACGCAAGATCATCCTTGAGGCGATCGCTTCTCATCGCAATAAGGATGTCAAAGACGAAAAGAATCTTAAGGGATTGTTATACAGGGCGGACAAGCTCTGCAGACCTTGCTTTTTCTGTGAAGCCGAGCCGGAATGCAACTGGAAGAGTAATGAAAAGAATATGGAGCTCATATGGTGACCGAAGATAAGAAAACATACGTTATGGGAATTTTGAATGTAACTCCCGATTCTTTTTCGGACGGAGGAAGCTACGTTGACGGATTCGGTCAACCGGATCAAAGCCGCATTCTTACAAGGGTTGAGAAAATGATAAAAGAGGGCGCCGATATCATCGACATCGGCGGAGAGTCTACCAGACCCGGGGCGATAAAGGTTACGGCAGAAGAAGAAATAGCACACGTTATCCCAGTTATCCGTTCCATTAAAGAAAGATTTGATGTAGAGATCTCTGTGGATACGTATAAAGCTAAAACGGCCAGAGAGGCTGTTTTTGCAGGTGCATCCATAGTAAATGATATCGGGATGATGAAGCTTGATCCTGATATGGCTCGGACAGTAGCGGAGCTGGATGTAAGATATGTCCTTACGCATAACATCCCGCTTCCGATAAAGGATAAAGACCGGATAAACGTAAACGGGAAGGAACTGGATAAGATACTTTCTGAAAAGAATGATAAGGAACCTGATATTTCCGGGAATGAAAACGGATCATGCGAACATATAAACGGATCCCATGACAAGGATTACATAATCAACAGTTATGTAAACAAATTTATTAAGGAAACTCTGTCTTCCATAAATGAGGCAGTCAGCGCAGGGATAGAAAAGGACAAGCTGATAATCGATCCCGGGATTGGATTCAACAAAACATACGAACAGAACCTTTATATCATGAGATCTCTCGATAAGTTCTGCTCCTTGGGATATCCGGTGCTTCTCGGAACTTCGAGAAAATCTTTTATAGGAATGGCAACGGGTGCGGATGTATCAGACAGACTGTCGGGAACACTCTCAACTACCGTTATGGGGGTTATGGCGGGAGTTAAGTATTTCAGGGTTCACGATGTTGCCGATAACGTAAAGGCAATAAAGATGACGGAAGCTATTCTTAATGCAGGTATCTGATCAAAACGGAAAGGAAGGTAATTATGGGGAATGATATTATTGAGATCAACGGTTTAAAGGTATTTGCCAACCACGGAGTTTTTGAGAGTGAAAAAGAGAAGGGCCAGGAGTTCCTGGTTGACATAAAACTATTCTGTGATTTATGTAAACCTAAGACTACGGATGAACTCGAGGATACGATCAACTATGCCGAGGTAGCTTCTTTGACCGAGGATTTCCTTAAGAATACTGCATTCAATCTGATCGAGAAAGCAGCTTATGAACTCAGTAAGGAACTGCTCGTAAGATACGGAAACCTCAACATGGTTAACATAAAGCTGCATAAGCCCAATGCCCCGATAGACTCAAAGGTAACTGATATTTCAGTTAACATAACTAACAGATGGCACGAAGTATATATCGGTGTAGGCTCCAATATGGGCGACAAAGTCGGAAATATCAAAAAAGCATTATGTCAACTAGAGAATGACGATTACTTTAAGGATGTTGTTTCGACCGAGCTTATCCGTACCAAACCGTACGGCGGGGTGGAGCAGGATGACTTCATGAACGGAGCCGTATGCCTGAAGACCATATACAATCCGTTCGAACTGCTCGATATCCTTCATGGTCTTGAGCATGATGCCGGCAGGGTAAGGAGCGTTCACTGGGGACCGAGGACCCTGGATCTTGATATACTGTTCTATGAAAACCGCGTGATAGACAGTGAAGATCTGATCATACCTCACATTGATATGGAAAACAGACTGTTTGTACTCGAACCGCTTATGGATCTTTGCCCGGATAAGGTTAATCCCCGTACGGGACTCAGCATAAAGACCATGTACAAGGCGTTAAAGAAATCCTCAAAGGAAAAATAACAGACCGGCGGTGTAGATCCGGAATCCCCAAACAGGAGAACTTTTTATGAGCATGTGTGAAGAATGTGCATATTATATGTATGATGAAGAATATGAGGAATATGTCTGCGACATGGATATGGACGAAGATGATTACGGCGCTTTGATGAGCAGAGATTTTAAAGGCTGTCCGTATTTCAGGGACGGAGACGAATATAAGGTGGTAAGACACCAGCTCTGACATTTTAAGAACGCGCGTTATCCTTTTATGGCGAGGAGAATCCTCAGTAAAACAGCGGCTTTTTCGGGCGTCATGCTCCCGCCGTTAATAGTGATCTGATCAAAGGTCCCGTTATCATTGACGGGACCGTTTTTTATCTTTGAGGTCCTTATGACAGGAATTTTTGATCCGTTAAGAGAATTTTTTATGCGTTCGACATACTCAAGGGAGAATTCTCCGGCTCCCGCACCGGCGATCACCATGCCTTTTGCACTCTGGTTAACATAATAATCAATAACACCGGGATCCGCATCCATATGGAAGGGGATAACGGGGATGGTCGGAAATGCAGTCAAACCATTGATCTTATCAGGAATGTCCTCAACGGATACAACATTATGTAAACCAATATAATCACATATGCTATTGAATAGATTATGTAAACTAAAACCTGTTTTTTCGTCTTCCCGGAAACAATCGGTGCTTTCAGTGTGCGTTTTTATGATGTTTTTACCGTCCATCAGTTTCCCGTGGAAATACACATGAACTTTCCGGCCGTTTTTTCCCTCATTAACCAGATCACATACAGCCTTTATCGATCCGGTCAGGTTTTCAGGTCCGTCGGAACCCGGAATGTCAGACGGGATCATTGAACCGGTAAGAATGACCGGCTTATCGGTTTTAAGGCATAAAGAAAGGAAGAAAGCAGTTTCTTCCATCGTATCGGTTCCGTGTGTTATCACAAATCCGTCGTAAATATCCTTTTTTGAATGATCATCGATCAGGTCTTTCAGCCTGACAAGATCAGTTATTGTAATATCGTCGCTGTTCTTGTTAAACATATTCTCGGTTGTTATGTTAACCAAACCAAACGAATCGACAATATTTGTATTACGTTCTTTTTCTTCTCCGGCCTTATATGAAGCTCCCTTAAGGCCTTCACAGAGTTCCTCTACGTTCCTTGCACCGGAAACATAGTCAGTGCCTTTTGAATTATTTGAGATACCCGCGATCGTGCCGCCTGTACCTATTATGAGTATTCTTGTCATATGATCACTTTGAATTTCTTGCGGCATCCTCGGCTGCGGTAAAAGGAGATATGCTTATCGGTCCCGTTAGAGATGTGTGATACATCGGAACTTCCGTTCCGTACTGTCTGAAATAAGCATACTGGCTTGTCAGGTTGATGTCGCAGTAAATACCCGGTGCCACAATCTCGTTATTCGATCCGTCGATCCTCATGCGCTTAAGGGCAGGTTCGGCAGCATCGCTCTTTGTGTAGTAGATGACATCACCCAGGACGTTGAACATATCGGCGCGGTCGTTCGTAAGTATCTCAACCGTGTTGGCCGAAAGAGAGTACCTGCAGATCTTATAATCGTCCGATACGTCCATGTAGTATACGTAACCGTTCGAATACTGCGGATACCACAGATTTCCCTGGTAGACAGTATAGATTATATCCTGACCTGTATCGAGAGCATAAAGGTAATGATCTTTTTCGGTGCCGTTAAAGTAGATCCTTCCGTAGTCTGCGGCCGCCGGATTGATGATCACATCAGAGACGAGCTCGTTTTCGCTCTTGTCGATCTTTACCTTATATGTCTTTGTGAAATCGGTATTGTTATACCTCTGGTAATATATGTAGTTTCCGACAAGCTGCATGGCCGTGCATGCCGTCCTGTCAAGACATACGGCATTCTTACCGTCCTTATTAGTACGGTAAAGACCGAAAGTCCTTACGACATATCCGAGTCCCGTTCCTCCGTTGGCCGTGTCGAGATAGTAATATACGTAATCCCCGTATGCGAGTATGTTCGTAACGTGGGAGTTAGCAATCTTTTTCATATCCGTTTCATCCGGATTCATGGAATAAAGATATCCGCGGTCATAAGGATTTGAAAAATACACCCTTCCGTCATTCTCGGCAAAGAGTCCCTTGTTGTTGATGTTTCCGGCGGTATTTCCGATCGCGGCGTCATCGTTGAACTTTGTCCTCTTTGAAAGTACGTTGATCACGGCTGAAACGCCGAGGACGAGTACCAGGATGATTATAAAAATGATGACTTTTATATTGCTTTTTTTCATGGCTTCCTCTTAAGGGGTATATGGATGATAACGGATCGCTCCGTTTCTTTGACACCTTTATCATAAATATTATAAAATAATCATTGAGCAAGTGCAATCTGAATGACATTATGTTAACCAGGGGGGAATGACGTAATATGCGCATTGACGAACTTATAGTATACAGGCATTTTTCTTCCGAAGAGGAAGAGCTTCTTCAGGATATCTGCTATCTTGCGGAGAAATATAAAGAAGACAAGAAATCCAAGACAAGGAAAGTGTTCTACGACTGTATGCACAAACTCCTTGAGATCGCGGGAAATCACGGCTTTTACGGGAACATTTGGCATTGTTTCCTGGCAAACATCCTGGTAAATAATGAAAACGTTTATTCCAAGGCCTGTGAGGTGGTAGGTCCCGTCGAAGGGAGTATCAATGAGGCTGCACTTCATGATATCGCCGTCTTCAAGGAATTCTTTGATCTGAATATCGCTTCGATCGCAAATCATCTGAGCATTGACGGATATGATCTTATAGAAGATTATGTTCCTTCGGCATCGGAATCCAAAGTATACAACTCAAGGATAAGGGAGAGGATCTGTTCTCTTGCAAAAGATCTTGCCGGAGCGGACACCCCTTCGGAGATGAAAACCGTCCTTACATCGTTTTACGGAGACTACGGCGTTGGAAGATTTGGTTTACATAAAGCGTTCAGGATCCTTCCGGACGAAAAAAAGGAAAGAGCTGACATCATCCCGATCCTTAACATTGCCCACGTTAAACTTGACGATCTGGTGGGTTATCAGATACAGAAACAGAAACTCATCGAAAACACCGAGGCTTTCGTAAGCGGAAAAAGAGCGAACAACTGTCTTCTCTACGGAGATGCGGGGACCGGAAAGTCAAGTTCGATAAAAGCCATAGCCAACGAATACTATGAGCGCGGATTAAGGATGATCGAGATCTACAAGCATGATTTCAGATACCTTAACGATGTGATCTCACAGATAAAGAACAGGAACTATAAGTTCATAATCTATATGGATGACCTGAGCTTCGAGGAGTTTGAAACGGAGTATAAATATCTTAAGGCGGTCATTGAAGGCGGTCTTGAAAAAAAGCCGAAGAACGTCCTCATCTATGCCACATCCAACAGGCGTCATCTCGTAAGGGAGAGATTTTCCGACAAGGAAGAACGCGACGAGGATCTTCACGTGAACGATACCGTTCAGGAAAAACTCTCGCTTTCAGCCAGATTCGGAGTTTCGATCTATTTCGGTGCGCCGGATAAAAAGGAGTACGAAGATATAGTAAAGGCGCTCGCCCAAAGGAACGATGTAGGCATGTCCGAAGAGGAACTGCTTGCAAAAGCCAATAAATGGGAGCTTTCTCACGGTGGAAGAACGGGCAGGTGCGCCGCACAGTTCATAGATCATCTGCTCGGTACCGGACAGGACAACGTTACGGAGGAAAACTGATGGCATACAGTACATTTGCTGCAATAGACATAGGTTCTTTTGAGATCTCGATGAAGATCTATGAGGTTTCCCAGAAAAAAGGCATGCGTCAGGTGGACTACATCGCCCACTCGATCGACCTGGGAACCGATTCCTATACAAAAGGAAAGATCGAACAGGAAAGACTCGATGAGCTTTTCGGCATACTCAGGGAATTCAGAAAGATCATGAAGACCTACAGGGTGGAGGAGTATAAGGCTTACGGAACTTCGGCGATCAGGGAGACCGTGAACAGGAACATCCTTTTAAGCCAGATAGAGCAGATAACCGGGATAAAAGTAGAGGTCCTCAGCAATTCGGAACAGAGGTTTCTCGATTACAAATCCGTTGCTTTCCAGGGTGCAAAATTCGAGAAATTCATTGAAAAAGGTACGGCGATCTACGATGTCGGCGGCGGAAGCGTGCAGATATCGCTCTTTAACAAGGATAATCTGATCTCGACCCAGAACATGAGGCTCGGAGTTCTCAGGATGCAGGAGAGGATGAACAAGATGGGCGCCTCCATGAGACAGTATGATGCACTGATAAGAGAACTCGCCCAAAGCCAGCTTTCAGTATATAAAAAGCTCTATCTCAAGGACAAGGAGATAGATAACCTTATCATAGTCGACGATTACATCTCAAATATCGTGGCAAAGGAGCGCATCGACGGCCCTTCAGACAACGTATTCGGAAAGGAAACCGTTGAAAGATATCTTAAGATGGCCCGCGAATACGGGAAAGAGCACATCGCTTCCAAACTTTCGATCTCGGAAAGCGACATTCCGCCCCTTTATATCTCGCTCATCCTGCTCGATGAAGTTATGTCAACCACAGGAGCGACCACGGTTTGGGCTCCCGGAGTTACGCTCTGTGACGGAATAGCTTATGAATATGCCGAAAGCAATAACTTCCTTTCCTCGGGGCATAAGTTTGAGAACGATATCATTTCCTGCGCCATGCAGGTTTCAAAAAGATATATGGGTTCGAGAAAACGTTCCGAGACCCTTGAGAATATCGCCTGCAGGATATTTGATGCGACAAAGGAGGTTCACGGGCTGACACCCAGGGACAGACTTCTTCTGAGACTCTGCGCGATGCTTCATGATTGCGGAAAATATATCTCGATGCAGAATCTTGCCGAATGTTCCTATGGCATAATTATGTCAACCGAAATAATCGGTATATCTCATAAAGAAAGAATGATCATAGCGAATGCGGTAAAATATAACCAGCTTCCGTTCGAGTATTACGAAGAGCTTTCGTCGCACGAGAGTATAGAGCGTAATGATCATATGCGCATAGCCAAGCTCACGGCGATGTTAAGACTGGCGAACGGCCTCGACAGATCCCATAAGATGAAGTTCAAGAATGTCGAAGTCGAGATCAAGAACGGCAACTTAAACATCACGGTGTCGACCGACGAAGACATCGCTCTTGAGAAGGGACTTTTCGGAAACAGAGCGGATTTCTTCGAAGAGGTATTCAACTTAAAGCCGGTTATCAGACAGAAGAGATCTTTCTAATAGGTTAACATAACACGATAGAACGATATCAGTTAACATAACAAGAAAATAGTTTACATAACATGATATAAGTTTACATAATTTAACATAAGGTTTACATAAATCAACAATGGAAACAGTCAGATTTGACATGCATGTCCACACGGCCGAAGGTTCATCCGATTCGTCCGTCGGGATCCGGGAAGCCATAGCGATCCTTAAGAAAAAGGGCTTCGGGGGCATGCTCGTCACGGATCACAACTCATATAAAGGCTACGAATCCCTGACGGATGAAGAAAAACGATCTCTCGGCGATTTTGTCGTGTTAAGGGGGATAGAGTACGATACCTTAAGTTCGGGACATATGCTCATAGTGATGCCGGAGGGAAAGATTCCGGGAGGACTTTATCACAGGGGGCTTCCCGTAAGGGCACTCATCCGTCTGGTCCATTTAAACGGAGGAATAATAGGTCCGGCCCACATGTGCGGGGAACCGTTCTTAAGCTTTTATTCCACAGGCTTTTGGTTTAAGAACCGCCGGAAGAAAAAGTGTATCCTGGACGAGTTTGATTTTTTTGAAGGATATAATGCCTGTGAGGTCGACGAGAATAATCTGAGGGCCAGAAAGGCGGCTTTCGGATACGACAAACCGATGACCGGAGGCTCCGATTCACACAGACCCGATGCCGTGGGACTCGGATGGGCAAAGCTCCCCAAAACGATAAGGACAGAGCAGGATCTGATAGATTATATAAAGTCAGGCCCTAAGATATATATCGGAGGGCATTTTTACGGAAAGTCCACGAAGGAAAAACTTGGTAAGGCGAATCATTTTCTCGTTTACGGATTTTTTTACTATAACAAGGCAATGAACCTCTTTCATCAGGCAAAGAGATTCGCAAAACATTGCACTGGTCCCGACACAGGAAGGTAAAAGATGAAAAATTACGATTATTCAAAACCCGAATACTATGAAAACAGGGAGCTGAGCTGGCTTAAGTTCAATCAAAGAGTCCTTTACGAAGCCGAGAACAAAGAGACTCCTCTTTTCGAAAAACTTAAATTCCTCAGCATAACCGCATCAAACCTTGACGAGTTCATAATGGTCAGGGTCGCTTCACTCAGGGATATGGAAAATGCCGGATACGACAAAAAGGATATCGCCGGGCTTACCGTGACCAAACAAAGGGAACTTGTTAACAAGGCGGTCCACGAATTCGTCGAAAGACAGTACAGGGTCCTTAACGAAGGGATCATACCCAAGCTTGAGGAGAACGGACTTAAGATCATACGTTTCGGAAAAGATGAGAATGTTTTGAGCGCATCCGACAGGGGATATCTTGACAGATACTTCGAAAACGAAGTCTATCCGGTCCTTACTCCGATGGCCGTCGATTCATCAAGACCTTTCCCTCTCATAAGGAATATGTCTCTTAACATAGGAGCTCTCGTAAAGAAAAAAGAAGGAAGTGACGGCATAGAATTTGCGACGGTTCAGGTTCCTTCCGTACTTCAGCGTGTGGTCGAACTTCCTCCCGGCGAAGACGGAGTAAGAAGAGTCGTTTTCCTTGAGGATATAATCGCTTCAAATATCGACAGGCTTTTCCTTAATTACGACATCACCGCATATTCGTATTTCAGGATCACAAGGAGCGCCGACTTTTCGTTTGACGAAGACGAGGCCGACGACCTTTTAAAAGAGATTGAAAAGCAGGTAAGGTTAAGGGCGTGGGGCGAAGCGATGAGACTTGAAGTTGACGCCGGTATAGACAAAGCCCTCCTTACGAAGATAAAAGAAGAACTCGGTCTTATAGAACGCGAGATCTTCAAGATAGACGGACCTTTGGATTTAAGGGTGCTCATGAAGCTTTATTCGCTGAAGGGCTTTGACAATCTTAAGGAGACCAAGTATTCAAGACCTCAGGAATATCCTTATATTCCCGAAGGCTGTGACATATTCGAAAAGATAGCCGAAAACGACAGGCTGCTCGTTCATCCTTTCCAGACCTTTTCGCCGGTCATCGAGTTCGTTTCACAGGCGGCTCTGGACCCTGATGTACTCGCGATCAAGCAGACACTTTACCGCGTGTCGGGTAATTCGCCCATCATAGCGGCACTTGCACAGGCTGCCGAAAACGGAAAACAGGTTACGGTACTCGTAGAACTTAAAGCCCGTTTCGATGAGGAGAACAACATCCTCTGGGCAAAGCGCCTTGAGCAGGCAGGATGCCATGTAATATACGGACTTGTCGGATTAAAGACTCACTGTAAGATCACCCTTGTCGTCAGAAAGGAAGAAGACGGAATAAGGCGTTACGTGCATCTCGGTACAGGAAACTACAACGATTCGACCGCAAAGCTCTATACGGATGTGGGCCTTCTTACCGCGGATGAGGGAATAGGAGA
This sequence comes from Lachnospiraceae bacterium, assembly GCA_024682115.1. Lineage (GTDB taxonomy): Bacteria > Bacillota > Clostridia > Lachnospirales > Lachnospiraceae > JAILLW01. The sequence continues at coordinate 91,223 of JAIKZO010000108.1, read as the reverse complement.
AGATGCGACCGCCGTATTCAATATGCTCAGCGGCTATTCAGAGCCCAGGAACTGGAACAAGCTTTCGCTGGCCCCGCTCTGGCTCAAGGACAGATTCCTCTTCCTCATAAACAGGGAAAAGGAACATGCGCTTAACGGGGAAAAAGCCCATATAATCGCAAAGATGAACAGCGTATGTGACGCAGATGTCATAAAAGCCGTATATGAAGCCGCTGCCGCAGGCGTAAAGATAGAACTCATCGTAAGAGGCATATGTGCGATAAAGACCGGCGTGCCGGGAACGGGAAATAACATAAAGGTGCGTTCGATCGTCGGAAACTTCCTTGAACACGCAAGGATATTCTATTTTGAAAATGCGGGATCTCCCGAGTATTACTGCGCATCGGCCGACTGGATGCCGAGAAACTTAGAGCGCCGCGTGGAGATACTTTTCCCGGTCGTTGATGCGAGACTTCGGCAGAAACTCCGTTTCATACTCGATACGCAGCTTCGGGATAACGTAAAGGCCTTTGACCTTCTTGAAACCGGAGAATATGTAAGGCTCATGGATCATCCGGATCACGGAAGGAACCATTTGGCATCGGATGCTATCGATACGGAAGAAAGAGTAGATTCCCAGCTTGTATTCTGCGAAAAGGCGAAAAAGGCAGTCGAAGAAGCATACGGGAGCAGCAATGACCGTGTGTTCATACCCAGAGAGAGTCAGTCGAACTGACATCATTGACAATTGAATTATTGATGATAAAATAAACCATGGTAATCTTCAGGGCAGGGTGAAATTCCCGACCGGCAGTGAACCGAAAAGATCTTTCGGTAAGTCTGCGAGCGAAAGCTGAACCGGTGTGAATCCGGTACCGACGGTACAGTCCGGATGGAAGAAGAAAGAATACACTGTAAGTGTGCCCTGAACCTCTGTGTTCGGGGCTTTTTTATGCGGAAAAATCATCCGTGTAAAGCCAAAACGCTTCATGTTTCTTTCTCTGAATATTTTTCAAAAAGGAGACAGAAAATGAAAAACAACAAGATCACCCCTCAGTATATCGCCGTAACGGCGATGTTTACCGCGATCGCATTCGTATCGGTCGTTGCGGCAAAGGTAATCCCCAACGTTGCGGGATTCTTAAGCTACGAGCCCAAGGATGCGATAATAGTTATTGCCGGATTCCTTTTCGGACCGGTCTCAAGCGTTCTCATATCGGTGCTTGTTTCGTTCATCGAAATGATCACGATAAGCTCGACAGGGCCTTACGGATTCCTGATGAACGTCATAGCATCATGCTCGTTCGCACTTCCCGCAGCTATCGTTTACACGAAGAAAAGGACAAAGCAGGGAGCGATCATCGGACTGACACTCGGTGTCATCTGCATGGTGATCTCAATGCTTTTGTGGAACTACATTATCACGCCGCTCTACATGAAGGTTGACCGCTCGATGGTAGTAGGAATGCTGATCCCCGTATTTCTTCCATTTAACCTTATAAAGGGAGGCATAAATGCCGGTATCACGCTGCTCCTTTATAAGCCGCTCGTTACGGCGCTTAGAGCCGCAAAACTCGTGAAACCCTCAAAGTCCGAGGAAGGAAAAGGCAGGTTCAGCCTGGGATTTTTCCTTATATCGCTTGCGATCCTTATCACATTTGTCCTTGCATTTCTTGCCATGATAGGGGTATTTTGATTATATCCATATTAATGAAGGGATATTCAGTTTTTTTATGTTGGATCAATTCTTATCGACTTTTCCGCAGAAGGCAGTCAATTTCGGGATAAAAACGATACTCTGTCTCGTTGTTTTCTTTATCGGGGCAAAGCTCATCGGTATCCTTATCAAACTTCTGCACAGGTCAATGGAAAGAGCAAAGGCCGAAGCCGGAGTGATGTCTTTTATGGAATCGCTCGTAAAGGTACTGCTCTATATAGTTCTGATCACGCTGATACTGGTCGGGTTCGGAGTCAACGCGACTTCTCTCGCCGCGGTCCTGGGATCTGTCGGAGTCACGGCCGGACTGGCCGTTCAGGGAAGCCTTTCGAATTTTGCCGGAGGAGTCCTGATTCTTTTGCAGAAACCTTTTAAGGTGGGCGACTATATCTACGAGGATATGCATAAGAACGAAGGCGTCGTTTATGAGATAAAGATCTGCTATACGAAGCTTCGGACTTCGGAAAACAGGATCATAGTCCTTCCGAACGGAGACCTTGCGAATACGAGTATCGTCAATTATACATATCTGCATCCCGCGGGAGCGCGTAATGTCAAAGTGTCGAACATAAGGGTAGGAGTTGCTTATGCGACCGACATCGACAAGGCCAAGGAGGTCCTTTCAAAGATCGTTGAAGAAGAGCCTCTAAGGGCAAAGGAGAGACCTTTTTCCGTAAGGGTAGCCGAATATGCCGAAAGTGCGATCGTGTTCAACCTCTTCTGCGAATTTCCGCTTGAGAACTACAATGCGGGGCGCGGAAGCATCATGGAAAAGATAAAAAAGGCTTTCGACGAAAACGGAATAAGCATCCCGTACCCCCAGATGGATGTTCACATGCGGGACTGAAAAATGTACATATAACCCGGCATTTCATATGCCGGGTGTTTTTTCGCCCGAAAGAGGGCCGGCCGTATACTTTTTTAAGCCAGGAAAAGAGAAAATGTGGTATTATAAAAAACGGATAGTTTTTTCACAATGTTACAAGGATATTTCTTCAATAAAGGAGGATATTTCATGGCAGTTAAATACGTAGGAGATCTGGTAAAAGAAGCAAGGACAGGCGCAAAACTCACACAGGATGCGCTCGCCAAGAAAGTTAAGGGAACATCGGGGGCCGATATAGGCAAGATCGAAAGAAATGAGCTCAAACCCTCACAGGATCAGCTCAAGGCCATAGCAAAAGCAACGGGAGTCACACAAAAATCCCTTCTCGATGCGCCGGTAAAGGCCAAGGCTTCATCTGCCGCATCATCAAAGAAGACTTCATCCGCCAAGACATCGTCGACCGCAAAGAAGACAACTTCTTCAACGGGTTCTTCGGTAAAAGTAACGGCGGCCGAAAAGAAGGTACTCGAGCTTTACCGTAAGGCCGATGCGGACACGAAGAAAGCCGCACTTGCCTTATTAAAGGGTGAAAAATCCGATGTGACTTCACTCATAGAATCAGTACTCAGCAATAAAAAAGTAATGAGCACGGTAACCGGGCTCTTCAAGTGACAAATTAGTTTACATAACAACCATAACCCGCACAAAGGTTTACATAACAACAAAGGCTGCGCGGACAAAGCAGTCGCCCTCAACAAAAATGGATCTTCAAAAGCTTAAAGCAAAAGAAAAAAAGTTACGTCAGAAACAGAAGAACAGATACAGCGATTCCCGTGATGCAAAGATAAGAAAGATACACAAAAAACGCATGAAAGGTGTCGTTAAGAACAGTACGGTCTTATCTTCGATTGCCAGGATCCCGGCTTATGCGGCCATGTTCCTGGGGTTACTCGTCGCCGTGGACCGCTTTGAGGAGAATTTCAAAAAAGAACGTAAACTGAAAGGAGAACGCGCTTCGTCGCGCAGATGACATATGGCAGACAGACCGATAGGAAGAAAAAAGAATGTAACGGACGGAGGTGCCGGAGTTCATAAAAGGGGCGAAGGCCTCGGAACGGGGCCGGTAGGATCGCCTTCGGGATACGGTCAGGGTTCAGGCACGCCTTCGGGTGGCGGCGGAAACGTACAAAGGGGAGGCGGAAGAAGCCCTCTTCTTTTGATAATCATCGCGGCGATCGTGCTCTTGGGCGGAGGCGGCGGACTCTCATCGCTTCTCGGCGGAGATATGTCTTCTCTCTTGGGCGGAGACGATACCGGCGCATATACTCAGGAAGCCTATACAAATAACACCAACAATAACGGTAACCAGTCGCAGACAACGACCACATCGCTTTTTGACAGCCTTATGGGCGGCGGATCGTCTGCAGGCTTTAACACCGCGGGATCCGCAAGTTGGAGCGGGAACTCAAATACCGGAGTGCTCGATACGTCAGTAGCTCCTTCTGCGGCCGCAAAGCGTACTGCCATTAAAGGAAACGGGGATGATACCATTACGATAATGGTCTATATGTGCGGTACGGACCTTGAGAGCAAACATGCGATGGCATCAAAGGATATCCAGGAGATGCTTTCGGCCAATGTCGGCGATAAGATAAACCTCATCATTTATACGGGCGGATGTAAGAAATGGCAGAACAGTGTTGTCAGCAATTCGGTGAACCAGATATACAGGGTTTCGAACGGACAGCTTTACTGCCTTAACGACAATGCCGGTAAAGGCGTGATGACGGATCCGAATAACCTTTCGGATTTCATAAAGTGGACTGCGGGAAATTTCCCTGCGGACAGATATGATCTTATCTTATGGGATCACGGCGGCGGATCCACCACCGGTTACGGTTATGATGAAAAGAGCGCTTTATCGGGCGCCATGTCCCTTGCAGGTATAGACAAAGCGCTTAAAGCGGGCGGAGTCACATTTGATTTCGTGGGCTTTGACGCATGCCTGATGGCTACGGTCGAGACCGCTCTCGTCGTTTCAAATTACAGTGATTATATGATCGCTTCGGAAGAGACCGAACCCGGTATCGGATGGTATTACACCAAGTGGCTCAACGAGCTTAACAAAAATACTTCCATACCCACCACGGAACTCGGAAAGATCATTATAGATACGTTCACCGATGCGTGTGCGAACAACGTTCCGGGACAGAAGACGACGCTTTCGCTCGTTGACCTTGCGGAGCTTCGTGCCACGGTTCCTTCCGAACTTGCGGCATTTTCCGCCAATACTTCGGAACTCATAAAGAACAAACAGTATTCGATGATCTCCGGTGCGAGAGGCTGTACCAGAGAGTTTGCGGCATCTTCAAAGATTGACCAGATAGATCTTGTCGACTTTGCAAAGAGAGTCGGAACGTCGGAAGGAACGGACCTTGCCAATGCGCTCCTCGGATGTGTCAAGTACAACCGTACCGGTGCGAACATGACCAATGCATACGGTCTTTCGATATATTTCCCCTATAAAAAGACTTCAAAAGTCGACAGCATGGTAAACACCTATGCCGCGATAGGAATGGATGAAGAGTATGCAAAGTGCATACAGAATTTCGCATCCCTGGAGGTTGCGGGTCAGGTCGCATCCGGCGGAACATCTTCTCCTATGGGATCGCTTTTTGACATGACAGGATCTTCATCTCAGAGTTCAACGCTCAACTCCGCGGATCTTATCGGACAGCTCCTCGGCAGTTTCATGGGAGGCGACTTTTCTTCGATCTCCGGACTTGATGCTTCAAATACCGGATTCCTCGGAAGAAGCCTTGATATCGATCAGGCGGCCGAGTATATCGCATCAACACACCTTGATCCCGGAGATTTCATCTGGACGGCGAACGATTACGGCGATTCCGTCATAAAGCTCGACGAAGACAAATGGTCGTTGGTGAGCGATCTTGAACTCAACGCATTCTACGACGACGGCGAGGGATATATAGATCTGGGAATGGACAGCGTTTACGAGTATGATGATGACAAAAATCTCCTCGCACCCACGGACAAGACCTGGCTTTCGATAGAGAAGCAGCCCGTTGCGTTTTATCATCTTGATACGCAGGGTACTGCGGATGATTATCTCATCACGGGAAGGGTTCCCTGTATGCTGAACGGCGAAAGATGTAATCTCATCATCGTCTTCAGTTCGGAGAACGAAGACGGATATATCGCAGGTGCCTGCTATGATTACATCGAAGGCGAGACCGAGACCATAGCCAAGAACCTTACCGAACTTGAGATCGGAGATAAGATAGATTTTGTCTGCGACTACTATACATATGACAAAGAATATAAGGACAGCTATTACCTTGGCGAGACTCTTACGGTCGATAAGGACATGGAGTCCATGCTCATAAGCAACACGGAGATCGGTGACGGAACGACGCTGATGACATATTGCTTTACCGATATCTACGGTCAGCGTTACTGGACGACCCCGTTAAGATACTAAGCAGTGAGGTGACATATGCCGGAATACGATGAAGCGGTTCTTAAGTGTTTTTTAAAGGATCAGTCTAAACTTTTCCCGGAAGGAGATGTCTGCAGCGATCTGGACGAAGCGCAGGCCTTCCTGGAAGAAAATTTTGCCGTGGTTGTCGGATCACTCAGGGAAGTGATCGAGTACTTCGAAGAAGAGGGTATAGACCTTGAAGACATGGATGAAGAATCCATCCTTGAAGCCGATGAGGTCTTCGAAGTCGGTGACGGCAGATATCTGATAATCGAAGGATAAACAGGGAGGACAAAGCATTGCATATTATCCTACTTTCGGGCGGATCGGGAAAGAGACTCTGGCCCCTTTCTAATGATGTCCGTTCAAAACAGTTCATCAAGCTTTTTAAGACCGAGAACGGAGAATACGAATCTATGGTACAGAGGATGTACCGTCAGATCAAAAAAGTAGACCCCGAGGCATCGGTTACGATAGGAACCTCAAAGGCACAGGTTTCCGCAATAAACAACCAGGTCGGCATCAACGTCGGGATATGCGTTGAGCCCTGCAGAAGGGATACCTTCCCCGCGATAGCTCTTGCATCGGCTTATCTTACCGATTATGAGAACATAGATCCGGATGAACCCGTTGTTGTCTGCCCTGTGGATCCTTATGTTGAGGACGATTACTTTAAGGCGTTGAGCACGCTTTCCGATATCGCGGCCGACGGTGAAGTCAATCTTGCACTTTTGGGAATGGAGCCCACATATCCTTCGGAAAAATACGGATATATCATCCCCGAGAACGATTCTCTCGTCAGCAGGGTATCTACTTTCAAGGAAAAGCCCGATAAGGTGACAGCCGCCGATTACATTTCAAAAGGGGCTCTCTGGAACGGCGGTGTCTTTGCATTTAAACTCAGATATGTCCTTGACAGGGCTCATGAACTCATTGATTTTACGGATTTCTACGATCTTCGCCAGAAATACGATACGCTTGAGAAGATAAGTTTTGACTATGCCGTGGTTGAGAAAGAATCCTCTATCGCCGTAATGAGATTTGCGGGCAAATGGAAGGATCTCGGAACCTGGAACACGCTTACCGAGGCGATGGACGAACCTTCGATCGGCGAAGCGACATTAAACGAAAAGTGCGTGAACACTCACGTAATCAACGAACTCGACATGCCGATCCTCTGCATGGGCCTTAAGGATGTCATTGTTGCCGCATCTGCCGAAGGAATACTTGTTTCCGACAAGGAACAGTCCAGTTATATCAAACCCTATGTTGACGCGATAGACCAGCAGGTAATGTTCGCCGAAAAATCCTGGGGAAGTTTCCGCGTGCTCGATGTTCAGGATGAAAGCCTTACAATAAGGGTAACGCTTACGCGCGGACATAAGATGAACTATCACTATCACAACCGTCGTGATGAGGTCTGGACGGTCATCGAAGGCCGTGGGATCGTGGTCATAGACGGGACACAGATGAACGTTTCACCGGGTGATGTTGTCAGGATGCCCAAGGGAACAAAGCATACCGTCAAAGCGATCACCGAACTTAAGATAATGGAAGTCCAGCTCGGTAAAGACATAAGGGTGGACGACAAGGTAAAGATACCGCTTGAAGGTATCGAATTATAGGATCGGGACGGATCAAAGATAAATGTATACAGGTGCTCTTGAAGCCGGCGGTACCAAAATGGTATGCGCCGTCTTTGACGAAAAAGCCAATCTCATAAAGGAAAAGAGTTTTCCCACAAAAACTCCGGATGAGACCATACCCGGACTCATTGAATTTTTTAAGGATGAAAAGGTCGATGCCCTCGGCATAGGCTGTTTTGGCCCGATAGACCTTGATAAGTCATCCGATACTTACGGTTATATCACATCAACGCCGAAGACCGCTTGGAGGAACTTTAACATGGTAGGGGCTTTTAAGGATGCCCTCGGTGTTCCGATAGGGTTCGATACCGATGTGAACGGTTCGGCATTGGGAGAGCATACTTTCGGGATAGGACGCGGAGTTGACAATTTAGTTTACATAACTATAGGCACCGGAATAGGGATCGGTGTCATAAATGACGGAAAACTCCTTCATGGAGGAATGCATCCCGAAGGTGGACACATTATGTTAACCAAACATTCAAAGGATGACTTTGAATGCATATGCCCTTATCACAAGAGCTGTTTTGAAGGACTCGCAAGCGGTCCCGCGATAGAAAAACGCTGGGGCAAAAAGGGACAGGAGCTATCAGGCCGTGATGAAGTCTGGCAGCTTGAGGCCGATTACATAGCCAAGGCGATCTTCAACTATACCGCAGTGCTTTCTCCGCAGATGATAATATTGGGCGGCGGAGTGATGCATCAGAAACAGCTTTTTCCCATGATAAGAGAAGCTTTTGTTAAGAGAAATAACGGTTATATCCGTAACAGATATACGGATGATCCCGATAACTATATCGTTTGTCAGTCACTCGATGACAAACAGGGTATATTGGGAGCGTTCAGGCTCGGCATGGATGCCCTGGAGGGGCAATGACCGGGGCCGTTCATCAAATATAAGGATCGGAAACAAAGATTATGATCATTTTCAACATCATCTCACTTCTGGGCGGACTGGCGATGTTCCTGTACGGAATGCGTCTTATGGGCAATTCGCTCAAGGAAGGATCTTCGGGAGCGTTAAAGACCGTTCTCGAGAGAGTTACGGACAATCATTTCAAGGCCTTTTTACTGGGTATTGCGGTAACGGCAATCATCCAGTCATCAACCGCAACGATCGTCATCACATCCGGACTTGTCGCAGCGGGTATCATATCACTCGATCAGTCAATGGGTATCATAATCGGTGCAAATGTCGGTACGACGGTCACCGGTCAGATCATAAGACTGCTTGATGTAAATGCCGAGGGGACCTCTTTCCTCCGGCTTTTCCAGCCCGTCACACTGGCGCCCCTGGCTCTTATAATCGGTGTCAGCATGGTGATGTTCTTCAAGTTCAGAAGATCCGACAATATCGGCTATATCGCCATAGGATTCGGAATTCTTTTCTCAGGACTGCTGAACATGACCGCGGCCGTTTCCGAGTTTGCATCGACGGGTATCGTCGACAGGCTTTTCAGCAATCTCGGTGACAATCCCATACTCGGTTATCTGACGGGTGCCGGTATAGCCTTTGTCCTTCAGAGTTCGTCGGCAACGATCGGTATCCTGCAGGCTTTTTCACTGGCGGGCAATATCCCGTTCAGGTCGATTTACAGTGTCATCGTCGGAGTTTATCTCGGTGACTGCGTTACCACTGCGATCGTGTGCTCGATAGGAGCAAAACAGGATGCCAAGCGCGTAGGTATCGTTAACATACTTTATAACTTAAGCAAATCGGCGGTCGTTATATTCGGTGTTATCATTGCAAGATCTTTCGGGCTTCTCGACGGGATATGGGACATGCCTTTCCGTTCCGGCGGGATAGCAAATACCAATACGGTATTTAACTTAGGATGTGCCCTGCTCCTGCTCCCGATGGTCAGTCTGTTCATGAGGACCAGCTACAGGATAGTCAAGGATGAGCCCAAAAAGGAAAACAAATATACCGATAAGCTTGATGCGTTAAGCCCCGTTTTTTTCAGTACTCCGGCCCTTGCATTGAGGAGCTGTTATTCGGCGCTCATGAGCATGTTCGATGCTTCGATCGAAAGCATCAACAAGGCATACGATCTTATAGAGAAATTTGACGGTAAGGCTTACGACGATATCCTGGAGGAAGAGGAGAACATAGATCTTCTGACGGACCGGGTGGATAACTATCTCGTTCAGCTTTCGCCCCATATAAGCGAGAACAATTTTATCCTCATCCTGACGCAGTACCATAAGGTCGTCTCGGAATTCGAGCACCTCGGAGATTCCGCCGTATATATGGCCAGGGCTGCCAAAGCGATGTATGACGAGGGCATATCGTTCACGAGCAACGCAAGAAAGGAGCTCAACCTCACAAGGCTTCTTTTGAACAATATAATCGAGCTTGCGAACAGCGCCTTTTCAAAAAGGGATATCGATGCGGCAAGGCATGTTGAACCTCTTTGCAATGTTATGAGTTCCCTTACGAGCCGTCTTCACGATAACCACCTTGAGAGGTTAAGGGAAGGGAACTGTACGGTAAGGGCCGGTATCCTTTTCTCCGACCTTCTTGCAAATATCACCGATGTTTCGGACACCTGCTCTAACATCGGTAAAGCTACGATAACCAGGGTGTATCCGGAAACGGCGAACAACGCACATTCATATATATCTTCACTTAAGATGACGGATACATACAGCGAAGAATACGAAAGGGCACATGCTCTGTACTTTAATCAACTTGACACGGATGCGGGATGATGCTATCATTCTGTATGGTAATGAAAGTGGTGGCCGAAAGGGCCACCACTTCTTTATTAAAAAAACAACATAAAATTGGGAAGGTGATCTTTTGTCTAAAAGAGAAGAAATCGAAAAAAAGACCGAAGAACTGCTCGAAGGAGTCGCCGCGGATGCCGCGGTCAGGATCTACGACGTCGAGTATGTCAAAGAAGGTCAGGACTATTACTTAAGGTGCTATATAGACAAGGACGGAGGCGTCACGATAGACGACTGCGAAACGGTCTCAAGGGCGATGTCCGATATCCTGGATCGGGAAGACTATATAGACGATGCCTATATCCTTGAGGTGAGCTCGCCGGGACTCGGCAGAACGCTTAAAAAGGACAGGCACTTAAGTTACAGTATCGGACAGGAGGTCGAGATAAAGCTTTACAAGAGCCCGCCGGGACTTAAGGAAAAAGAGTTTTTCGGGATACTTAAAAGCTTTGACGATAAAACGGTCACGATATCGGTTGATGTGTCGGACGGAAAAACGGAAGATACGGAGTTTGACAGGAAAAATATAGCGGTTATCAGACTTGCTTTGGATTTTTGATCATTAGGAGGAGAAAGAAAAATGAACACAGAACTTATGGAAGCGCTCGATATGCTTGAAAAGGAAAAAGATATCAGCAAAGAGACGTTATTTGACGCTATTGAAGCTTCCCTGCTCACTGCCTGCAGAAACCATTTCGGAAACGAAGATATAGTAAACGTCGAAGTAGACAGAGAAACGGGAGAATTCCTTTGCTACGCGCAGAAAAAGGTTGTAGAAGACGAGAACGTTGAGGGCTATGATCCCACCACGATGATCCCCAAGGAAAAGGCCAAGGAGATCAAGAAGGGCGTAAGGGTCGGAAGCACCGTAAACATTGAGATAAAGTCCAAGGAATTCGGACGTATCGCCACACAGAATGCGAAGAACGTTATCCTTCAGAAGATCCGTGAAGAAGAAAGAAACGTTATTTACGATCAGTATTTTGCCAAGGAAAAAGACGTTGTTACCGGTATCGTTCAAAGATACGTAGGTAAGAACATCAGCATTAACCTCGGTAAGGCCGACGGACTACTTAACGAATCCGAGATGGTAAAGACCGAGCATTTCAGACCGACAGAAAGAGTTAAGGTTTATATCCTTGAAGTCAAAAAGACTCCCAAGGGACCCCGCATCCTGGTAAGCCGTACACATCCCGAGCTTGTCAGAAAGCTCTTTGAATCGGAAGTTGCCGAGATCAAGGACGGCACCGTTGAGATAAAGGCTATCGCGCGTGAGGCAGGTTCCCGTACAAAGATGGCTGTTTATTCAACAAATCCCAATGTGGATCCCGTCGGTGCATGCGTAGGTGTGAACGGAACAAGGGTTAATTCGATCGTGGACGAACTCCGCGGCGAGAAGATAGATATCATCAACTGGGATGAAAACCCCGGTGTCCTTATACAGAATGCACTTTCTCCTGCAAAGATAAGTGCCGTATTTGCAGATCCCGACGAAAAGTCCGCAAAGGTAGTCGTTCCCGATTACCAGCTTTCACTTGCCATAGGTAAGGAAGGACAGAACGCAAGACTTGCGGCAAGACTTACCGGTTATAAGATCGACATCAAGTCCGAGACTCAGGCTGCCGATTCTCCGGGATTCCGTTACGAAGACTACGTCGACGAGGATTACGACGAGGAATACGAAGGATACGATGAAGAAGGTTATGATGGAGATTACGACGGAGACTATGCCGAGGACGGCTACTACGGGGAAGACGGATCCGAATCGGAAAACGATGCAGCAGGTGAAGATGAAGAATGATCCCGTACTTGCCATGCTGGGTCTTTGCGCGGCCGGAAGGAACCTCGTTTCGGGGGAGTTTTCGGTGGAAAAAGCGATAAAGGACCGCAAGGCGACTCTCGTTATCATAGCAACAGATGCTTCGGACAATACCAGAAAGAGTTATTCCGATTCATGCGCATATCATAAGATCCCGTTTTTTATATACGGGACCAAGGATGAATTGGGACATGCCCTCGGAAAGGAACAGCGCGCCGCTCTCGCGGTGACCGATCCCGGACTTGGGAAAAACATAATCGCTAAACTTAAGGGACGGACGGAGCAAACGGAGGTAGTAGATGAAAGTAAGTGAACTGTCAAAAGAATTGGGTAAGACAAATAAAGAAGTGTTGGAGTTCTTTGCTTCCAAGAACATAGAAGCAAAGGCTCATAATTCAACGATATCCGATGAAAGTGCCGATCTTGCCAGGGCTTTTTTCGCCGGCGCAAAACCCGAAAAGAAAGCAGCACCTGCCAAGGCTAAGGTAGCATCCGACGAAGAAAAGAAGACAAAGGAATCACCCGCGGCCAAGAAGGCGGCAGAACCCAAAGCCGAAAAGGCACCCGCTCCGGCAGCGGATGAAAACAAGGCTCCGGTTAAGAAAGCTCCCGCTCCCGCAGGAGAGCCACCCAAGAAGAAAAAGAGCATTATCTTTGTATCGAACAACAACAATTCCGGCATGGGACAGAACAGGCCCAACCAGCAGCGCCCTCAGGGACCTCGTCCCGGACAGGCATCATCAAGACCCGGTGCCAATCAGGTTCAGCATAAGATAATCAAGCCCATAACAGCTCCGTCAAGCGTGGAAACGACTTCCGATTTCAGGGAGAATGCAAGAAGACTTGACGAATTACGTTCTAAGAAGAACAAAGAAGAGAGGAGCAGGATCGATGAGGCAGCTCGTGAAGGATATACGGAACGTCCGAACCAAGGGGATGAAAGGAACAGGGATAAAAGACCTCAGGGCCCTGGCGGTGTCCTCAAAGAAGGAGGCAGGCCGTCTGCGGGGGCTGCTGAAGGTGTTCGCCCTGACAGGAGGCGCCCTGACGGTGCTCCGAAAGATAGCGGAATGCAAAGAAGGCCGGGAGACAGATTTGTCAAGGATAACCGTGGAGCCCAGGCCGGCCCTGGCCAAGGCATGCCGGTTCCTGCAAAAGATGACAAACGGCGCAACACAAAAGATCAGGACAAGCGTTCCAAGAAAGACCATATCTACGAGGACGAGCAGGAGATCAAGAACCGCTCAAAGGTCGGCAGGTTTATCAAGCCTGAGAAGAAGGTTGAGGAAACCGTTGAAGACGAGATAAAGGTCATCACTCTTCCTGAATCGCTCACGATAAAGGATCTGGCGGATAAGATGAAGCTTCAGCCTTCGGCTATAATCAAAAAGCTCTTCCTCCAGGGACAGGTCGTTACGGTCAATACCGAGATATCATATGAAGAAGCCGAGAACATTGCGATGGAATATGATATCCTCTGCGAACAGGAAGTCAAAGTAGACGTCATAGAGGAACTCCTTAAAGAGGATGAAGAAGACGAAAAGGATATGGTCAAGCGTCCGCCCGTTATCTGTGTAATGGGACACGTTGACCACGGTAAGACATCCCTTCTTGACGCGATAAGGAAGACCAACGTTACGGATAAGGAAGCAGGCGGTATCACACAGCATATCGGTGCGTATACCGTTACCATAAACGGACAGAGCATCACATTCCTCGATACGCCCGGACATGAAGCGTTCACGGCCATGAGAATGAGAGGAGCGAATTCAACGGATATCGCGATCCTCGTAGTAGCTGCGGATGACGGCGTTATGCCTCAGACCGTTGAGGCCATAAACCATGCAAAGGCTGCGGGAATAGAGATCATAGTTGCCGTAAACAAGATCGATAAGCCCGGTGCGAACATCGACCGCGTTAAGCAGGAGATGGCCGAATACGAGCTCATTCCGGTCGATTGGGGCGGAACCACGGAATTTGTTCCCGTATCCGCAAAGTCGGGTGAAGGTATCGAAACTCTTCTCGAGACGATCCTTCTTACCGCCGAGATACTTGAACTCAAGGCCAATCCCAACAGGCTTTCAAGAGGTCTTGTCATAGAGGCCGAACTTGATAAGGGCCGCGGACCTGTAGCCAGAGTCCTGGTACAGAAGGGTACGCTCCATGTCGGAGATTTTGTTTCCGCAGGTGCCGCTCACGGTAAGGTCAGAGCGATGATAGACGACAAGGGAAGAAGGGTAAAGGATGCAAAGCCTTCGACACCCGTCGAGATCCTCGGTCTTTCGGATGTGCCTTCAGCAGGCGAAGTGTTCATAGCACATGAAAACGATAAGACGGCAAGACAGTATGCCGAAACATATATCGCACAGAACAAGGAAAAGAAGGTTGAGGAGACGAAGGCCAAGATGAGTCTTGACGATCTGTTCAACCAGATCCAGGCCGATAACTTAAAGGAACTCAACATCATCGTCAAAGCCGATGTTCAGGGTTCCGTGGAAGCCGTTAAGCAGAGTCTTACAAAGCTTTCAAACGAAGAGGTTGTCGTTAAGTGTATCCACGGAGGAGTCGGTGCGATAAACGAATCCGATGTGGTACTTGCTTCGGCATCTTCCGCGATCATCATCGGATTTAACGTTCGTCCCGATGCACAGGCCAAGGCTCTTTCCGAGCGCGAAGGCGTTGAGATCAGACTTTATAAGGTCATCTACCAGGCTATCGAAGAGATCGAAGCTGCCATGAAGGGAATGCTCGATCCGGTATTCGAGGAGAAGGTCATCGGACATGCCGAGGTAAGACAGATATTCAAGGCTTCTGCTATCGGAAATATCGCCGGTGCGAAGGTTATGGACGGATACTTCGAGAGGAACTGTCTCATACGTATCACCAGAGAAGGAGAGCAGATCTACGAAGGTAAGCTCGCTTCGTTAAAGAGATTCAAGGACGATGTCAAGGAAGTTAAGGAAGGCTATGAATGCGGACTCGTATTCGAAGACTTCGACAGCATGCAGGAACTTGATATCGTTGAAGCCTATATCATGGTTGAGGTGCCCAGATAAATGAGAAAGAACAGTATGAAAAATACCCAGATCAATGAAGAGGTATTGCGTGTTCTGGCCGAGATCATCCGCGGTGACATCAAGGACCCCAGGGTCTGCCCGATGACGAGCGTTGTCGCCGTTGAGGTGGCACCCGACTTAAAGACCTGTAAAGCCTGGATAAGCGTACTCGGTGACGAGAATGCCATAAAGGACACCCTGGCAGGTCTTAACAGTGCCGAAGGATATATCAGGAGAGAACTGGCCAGAAAGATAAACTTAAGGAACACTCCCGAGATCAGGTTCATAGTCGATGAATCGATCGCATACGGCGTCAGGATGTCAAAGATGATCGACGATGTGGTTGCGACCATACCCGAAAGAGACGAAAACGAACTTGAGGGAAAGTACAAGAAACTTGACTGAGGTAAACATGGATCTGTTAAAAGAACTTGAAGGATGCCGGACGATACTGATAACCGGACACATCAGACCCGACGGAGACTGCATAGGTTCCGTCATGGGAACATATCTGTATCTTAAAAACGCACTGAAGGATGCGGTCATTGTGCCGATGATCGAAAAACCGGCATCGGAGTTTGATTTCATCACCGACATAGCGGATATCCGCGGAGATTTCCAAACGGATATCAGCCGCTTCGATGCGTTCATAGGCCTTGACAGTTCATCGAGCGACAGATACGGAGACGCACTCAGATTCTTTGATGATGCCGGAAAGAGGATCATCATAGACCATCATATTTCAAACGACGGTTTCGGAGATGTTTCGGTAGTTGATCCGAAAGCTTCCTCTACCTGTGAACTGCTCTTCGGGCTTTTCGAGGAGAGGTTCATCGATATCAATGTTGCGGAAGCTCTTTATGTCGGCGTGATACATGATACCGGCGTACTCAGATATTCCAACGTGACCCCGGAAACGCTCGTGGTCACATCAAAGCTCATCTCTTACGGATTTGATTATCCGAGGATCATCGATGAGACTTTTTACGAAAAGACCAGGATACAGAACGAGATGCTCGGACGGGCACTTGTAGAGAGTATCCTTTTTATGGACGGAAAATGCATCGTATCAAAGATCGACAGGGAGACGATGGAGTTTTACGGAGCCACGCCCCATGATCTTGAAGGTATCGTTAACCAGCTTAAGTACACCAAGGGTGTCGAGGTGGCGATCTTCATGTATGAACTGGATGACCAAAGTTACAAGGTCTCGCTCCGCTCCGGCGGAAACGTCGATGTCGCAAAGATCGCGAAATTCTATAACGGCGGCGGCCATGTAAGGGCGGCAGGTTTTACGATGAGCGGTTCGTTTCACGATGTTGTGAACAATCTGTCCGATTCGATAGCCATGCAGCTTGAAGGAGCCTGATACGGCCGGAGAGATATCATGGACGGAGTATTGAACGTTTACAAGGAAGCGGGATACACATCGCACGATGTCGTAGCTTCGCTTCGCAAGATCCTTAATATGAAAAAGATTGGACACACGGGAACCCTTGATCCGGATGCGGTAGGGGTTCTTCCTGTTTGCCTGGGTAATGCGACCAGGCTCTGTGACCTTCTGACCGACGAAAAGAAAGAATACATCGCCGTCATGAGACTCGGGATCTCGACCGATACCCAGGATATGTCGGGCAGGATACTGTCCGACAATACCGAAGCATTGAGATCTCTGACGGATAAAGAGATAAAGGATACGATAAGCCGTTTCACGGGAGAGATCGAACAGATACCTCCGATGTATTCGGCACTCAAAGTAGGCGGCAAAAAACTGTATGAACTCGCACGTGAAGGTGTCGAGGTTGAAAGAAAAGCGAGGAAGATAACCATTGAGGAGATAGAAGTCCTTGATATACCGGACGAAGAACTCGTTAGTTTACATAATTCGTTTGATGAAAAAACGGGCAGGATAAACGAGCTTGGTTTACATAAAGTTGTCAAGATGCGTGTTGTCTGTTCGAAGGGAACATATATAAGGACCCTTTGCCATGATATAGGGAATGCGCTTAAATGCGGCGGATGCATGCAGCATCTTGAAAGGTCGAAGGTTGGCCGGTTCGGGGTCGAAGACGCTTACACCCTCGATGAGATAAGGACACTCAAAGAAGAGGACGGTCTTTCGAACATCATAGTGCCGGTTGACATAATATTGGATAAATATCCGCCCGTACATGTGAAGAATGAAGGGATGAAGCTTTTGCGGAACGGAAACAAACTTCCCCCGGAGCTTATCGGTGAATACGATCCCGAAAGGTCGAACGGAGGCTTTAAGCCCGGCGCGGTCTACAGGATCTACGGCGATGACGGATCGTTCTACGGGATATTCGATTACCATTCCGTAAGGAAATGTTTTTCTCCCGTAAAGATGTTCATGCCCGAGTAAATATATGCAGATCATAACAGACAGAGAATTTCATATAGAAGAACCGACTGCGGTGGCGATCGGTAAGTTCGACGGTATACATATGGGGCATAAAAAGCTGCTCGAATTTATCCTTTCAAAGAAAGAAGAGGGTCTTAAGAGTGCGGTCTTTACATTTGACATGAGTGCCGCATCCTTTTTCCAGGGGAGGGATATAAAGGATATCACTACAATAGGGGAAAAAAGGATCATCTTTGAAGAACTCGGGATAGATCATCTCATTGAATATCCGCTGAACGATGAGACCGCTCATATACTTCCGGAGGATTTTATCGAAAATATCCTTGTCGGAATGCTCAACATGAAATACGTTGCGGCCGGAGACGACCTTTCTTTCGGATATAAAGGTCTTGGGAACAGCGAACTGTTGTCGGGACTTGCCGGGAAATACGGTTATGAAGTTGAGATCATAGATAAGGTAAGACTTGAAGGTCGCGATATCTCTTCGTCTTTTGTGCGCGAAGAGATAGAAAAGGGGAATATGGAGAAGGTATCAAGACTGCTCGGACATCCGTATTCTTTTACGGGATCGGTAAAGCCCGGGTTCAAGCTCGGAAGGAAACTCGGCTTTCCCACGATGAACCTTTATCCTGATAAGGATAAGATACTGCCGCCGAAGGGAGTTTACTATTCGGAAGTTTCTTTCGGAGGAGCGGTCTATCCGGGTATAACCAATATAGGTGTCAGACCTACCGTGTCCGAAGGCGATCATGTTTCGGTGGAGACATATCTTTATGATTTTGACAGGGACATGTACGGACAAAACATCGAGACCGGTCTTTTGGCTTTCAAACGTCCCGAGATGAAGTTCGAGACCAAAGAAGAACTGAAGAAGATGATAGACGCCGACATAGATCAGGGCAGGGAATTTTTCGGTATATAAAGGGGAATTATGAACAAACAGTCCGAAACACAAAGAAACCAGTTCGGGATAGGCAACGACAAATCCCAGGTCTTTAAGTATAACAATCCGGAGTTTCCGGCATATATCACACATAACAGTGTGGGAGACAATTTCAGATTTTCGATCACGGATCACTGGCATGATGATATCGAATTCATGCTCGTCGTTAAGGGCTCGATGAGATACAGCGTGGAGGGCGAGATCGTAAGGCTCATGGAAGGTGAGGCCATAATGGTCAATTCAAGGAAACTTCATGTCTGCCTGTCAGATAACGGTGCGGCCGTTGAGACCATATGCGTCATAATGCATCCGATGCTTCTTGCTACTTCAAAATACGTGGATGAGACTTTTATCGAACCCGTGATAAAGAACGAGAGTTTTACCTATCTTATCCTGAATCCGACCAGGCTGTGGCAGTACGATGTGATAGAAGACATCAAAAAGATCCATGACGTTAAGGATAAAAAGGGCGGAGAACTTCTCATCATCAAGTATTTCTTCGATATCTGGAACAGGATATACAATAACGTATCGCTTAAGGAACCTGATAACACCAGGAACAATCATCATCTGGCGATCCTTAAGGACATGATCTCTTTCATACATGAGCATTACAAGGAAAAGATAAGCCTTGTCGATATATGCGAAGCGGGCGGCGTCGGAAAGACGATGGGTACGAATATCTTTAATATGTATGTAAATAAGACTCCGGGCGAGTTTTTAAAAGATTACAGGATCCAGAAAAGTATCTATCTTCTTCAGGAGACGGATATGACCATAACCGAGATCTGCTATGAAACGGGATTTGCCGGAGCAAGTTATTTTGCGGAGACATTCAAGAAACAGATGGGTATAAATCCTTTGAGTTTCCGTAAGGAAAAGGCTTCCCACCGTGCGATCACACACTATGATTTCCTGTGAGGACGACGGAGAAAAATTTTCAAAATTGGTACCTTCACAAAATACGGATATATGGTACAATGGTACTAGGAAAAGATGTATATGTTTATACTTGAATATATACGAAACGATCTGAAAGGGGTGATATCGTGAAAAGTAAAAAGATAATTCAGGCAATAAGTGCAATCGTATTCGCGCTTGTTCTTGTGCTTGGAATATTCTCGGCAGGCAAAGGCGAAGTACCTTCCGATGCGGCCAGAAGAGATGACACAGTACCCGGAGACGGTATAGTTTATATCGATCCGAACATTACGGCACTTGCCGATCAGCTTTCCGGAACAGCCGAGTCAAAGGCTATCGCCAAGGCAGCTCTGGATACTATCAACAATGCCCGTGCCGGTTCCGGATTAGGTACCCTTACATGGAGTACAGGACTTGAGCAGGCATCTGCGGTAAGAGCGGTTGAGGCAGCTCAGTTATGGTCACATACGCGTCCCGACGGAAGCGAATACTGGACCGTTAACAGTAACCTCGTATACGGAGAGAACCTTGCCAAGGGATATGATTCAGCCGAAGCAGCATTCAATGCATGGATGGCTTCTCCCACACATAAGGACAACATCCTCTTCGGAAGTTTCAAGACCGCAGCCATTGCCATTCACATTCAGGGCGGCCAGTGGTACTGGGCTAACGAATTCGGGTATTAAGAAGTATCCCGTATAATTAAAGAGAAGAATGATCGGTCGTCGGTTTCCGGCGGCCGATTTTCTGCGTAACAGGTACTTTCCAATATACTTGTAATTCAGGGTAAAAAACCTTTACAACGGGGAAGATCTGTGATAAATTAACTTAGTGTGCGGTTTTATCGTCCGCACAGGTTACCACATTAACCGTTACCCGGATCAGGGAAGCTCCAACCCGGTCTTAGTAACAGGCATTTCCCGCCATAAGGCGGAAGAGTTATTTAAGGAGGCTAATATGATCTCAAACGAAAAAAAGAGCGCTATCATGAAAGAGTACGCTACCTGTCCCAACGACACCGGTTCACCGGAAGTTCAGGTTGCGGTTCTTACTGCAAGGATCGAGGAACTTACCGCTCATCTTAAGGAACATCCCCAGGACAACCACTCACGTCGCGGAATGCTCAAGATGGTCGGAAGAAGACGCGGACTCTTAAGATACCTTAAGGATAAGGATATCGAAAGATATCGTGCCCTTATCGAAAAGCTCGGATTAAGAAAGTAATTCATGTAAAAGCGGAGCGCTTTTTGGCGACTCCGCTTTACCTGACTTATGTGTTTTACAAGGCAGGGGATCTGCTCCGTCAAAGAGTAAATAATCCTATCGTACATCGATGCGGTTATTTGCTTTTTGACAATGATTCCTTTGCCTTGAGTAATTATATTTCAAGAAAAGGAGAAGGATATGTTTAAGACTTATTCTATGGAACTGGCCGGCAGGACCTTAAGCGTCGACATCGGCAGAGTAGGTAAACAGGCCAACGGATGTGCTTTCATGCACTATGGCGATACGACCGTATTGTGTACGGCTACCGCTTCGGACAAGCCCAGGGACGGGATCGATTTCTTCCCGCTCAGTGTTGAGTATGAGGAGAAATCATACGCAGTAGGAAAAATTCCCGGAGGATACAACAAGCGTGAAGGAAAAGCTTCCGAGAACGCGATCCTCACGAGCCGTGTTATAGACAGGCCCATGAGACCTCTTTTCCCCAAGGATTACAGAAACGATGTTACATTGAACAACATGGTAATGTCTGTGGATCCCGAGTGCAGACCCGAGCTCGTTGCAATGCTCGGAGCATCTATCTCTACATGTATTTCAGACATACCGTTTGACGGCCCCTGTGCAATGACACAGGTCGGAATGATCGACGGACAGTTCATCATCAACCCTTCACAGAAGCAGTGGAAGGAAGGAGATCTTAACCTTACGGTTGCATCGACCAAGGAAAAGGTCATCATGATCGAGGCAGGTGCCAACGAGATCCCCGAAGATAAGATGATCGAAGCCATCTATAAGGCTCACGAGATCAACCAGACGATTATCGCTTTCATCGAAGGCATCGTTAAAGAGGCCGGAAAGCCGAAGCATGAATATACTTCATGTGCTATACCCGAAGAACTTTTTGCAGCAATAAGAGAGATCTGCCCTCCCGAGGAGATGGAGGTTGCCGTATTCACGGACGATAAGCAGACACGTGAAGGAAACATCAAGCAGATCACCGAAAAGTGCGAAGAGAAGTTTGCCGACAACGAAGAATACCTTGCTATTCTCGGAGAGGCTATCTACCAGTATGAAAAGAAGACCATCAGAAAGATGATTTTAAAGGACCACAAGCGTCCCGACGGTCGTGAGATCACACAGATCCGTCCTCTGGCCGCTGAGGTCGATATCATTCCCAGAGTACACGGAAGTGCGATGTTCACCAGAGGACAGACACAGATCTGTAACGTATGTACGCTTGCACCTTTGTCAGAGGCTCAGAAGGTTGACGGACTTGACGAGAACGAAACCGTAAAGAGATATATGCACCACTATAACTTCCCGTCATATTCCGTTGGTGAGACCAAGCCTTCACGCGGACCCGGAAGACGTGAGATCGGCCACGGTGCTCTTGCCGAGAGAGCTCTGATCCCTGTTCTTCCTTCAGAGGAAGAGTTCCCTTATGCAATAAGGACAGTTTCCGAAACATTCGAATCAAACGGTTCCACATCAATGGCTTCTACATGTTCTTCATGTATGTCACTGATGGCTGCCGGAGTTCCCATAAAGAAGATGGTCGCAGGTATCTCATGCGGTCTTGTTACCGGTGATACGGATGATGATTTCGTTCTCCTTACCGATATCCAGGGTCTTGAAGATTTCTTCGGAGACATGGACTTCAAGGTGACAGGTACGACCGATGGTATCACTGCTATCCAGATGGATATCAAGATCCACGGACTTACACGTCCCATCGTTGAGGGCGCCATCTCAAGATGCCGCGATGCAAGACTTTACATCATGGATAACTGCATGAAGAAAGCCATCGCAGAACCCAGAAAAGAAGTTAACCAGTACGCTCCCAAGATCATCTCCATGCAGATCGATCCCGAGAAGATCGGTGATGTTGTCGGACAGCGCGGTAAGACGATCAACGAGATCATCGCACGCTGCAACGTTAAGATCGATATCACGGATGACGGTATGGTCAGCGTATGCGGTACCGATAAGGACGGAATGGACAAGGCTATCGATTACATCAAGACCATCGTTACGGATTACGAAGAAGGTCAGGTATTCGACGGCGTTGTCGTATCGATAAAGGAATTCGGTGCGTTCGTTGAGTTTGCTCCCGGCAAGGAAGGAATGGTTCACATTTCAAAGATCGCCAAGGAGAGGATCAACCATGTTGAAGATGTCCTTACTCTCGGAGATAAGGTTAAAGTTGTCTGCCTCGGAAAGGACAAGATGGGCAGAATGAGCTTCAGCATGAAGGACGTTCAGCAATAACTGTTTATAAAAGTCCCGGTATGATCCAGGATCGTTTCGGGTGATCATGATTTCAAAAGAGCAGAACAATAGGTTCTGCTCTTGTTTTAACAGTAAGGAGGTTATATGGCTAAAAGGGTTTTTCTCATAGTGCTTGACAGTGTCGGAATAGGTGAAGAACCGGATGCGGATCTTTTCGGCGATCTCGGTACGAATACATTAAGATCATGTTCGAAGAGCGAGTTTTTTGACATGCCCAATTTAAAGAAGATGGGGCTCTTCAATATAGACGGCGTTAACGAATGGGCCGAGGGTACGGACGATATCAAAGCCACCGTAGCCAGGTGCCGCGAAAAGTCCATGGGAAAGGATACCACGATAGGACACTGGGAGATAGCCGGAGTCATATCGCCCAAGCCGCTTCCTACTTATCCCGACGGGTTCCCCGAGGAGATCCTTAAGGAGTTTTCAAAGCAGACCGGAAGAGGAGTGCTCTGCAACAAGCCTTATTCCGGAACGCAGGTCATCAACGATTACGGTGACGAACATGTGAAGACGGGGGATCTTATAGTTTATACTTCCGCGGATTCCGTTTTCCAGATCGCCGCTCACGAAGATATAGTTCCTGTTGAGACCCTTTACGATTACTGTGCGAAAGCAAGAGACATCCTTACGGGTGAGCACGGTGTCGGAAGAGTTATAGCAAGACCTTTTGTGGGAACTTCCGGCAACTATGTAAGAACTCCGAAAAGGCATGATTTTTCACTCATACCGCCCAAAGACACCATGCTCGACAATATAAAGAATGCAGGCAAGAGTGTCATTGCGGTAGGAAAGATCAAGGATATCTTTGCCGGTGCGGGTATAACCGAATTCACCTATACTTCCGGAAATGAGGAAGGGATCAACAAGACGATAGAGTATCTCGATCATGATTTCGAAGGTCTTTGCTTTGTAAATCTCGTTGATTACGATATGCTCTACGGCCATCGAAGGGACGTTGACGGATATGCAAAGGCACTTTCGTATTTTGACAGAAGACTGCCCGAGATCACATCAAAGATGAGAGAGGACGATGTCCTCATGATCACGGCGGACCACGGATGCGATCCCGCCTATACAAAGACAACGGATCATACAAGGGAGTATGTACCGTTCATAATGTACGGACAAAAGATAAAACCGGTCAATCTCGGAACGAGAGAGACATTTTCCGATATCGGTGCTACTGTTTTAAAGCTGCTTGATGTTAAGGGCAATATCGCGGGAACACCGGTGATCTGAAGACCGGATCTGGGAGATATAAAAATGGGTAATTACGATAAGGAGATCAACCGCCGCAGGACTTTTGCGATAATCTCGCACCCCGATGCGGGAAAGACCACGCTCACGGAGAAGTTCCTTCTTTACGGCGGAGCGATAAACCTCGCAGGTTCCGTAAAGGGTAAAGCGACGGCAAGACACGCGGTCTCCGACTGGATGGAAATAGAAAAAGAAAGAGGTATCTCGGTAACGAGTTCGGTTCTTCAGTTCGAGTACGACGGATTCTGTATCAACATACTTGATACACCCGGACATCAGGACTTCTCCGAGGATACATACAGAACACTGATGGCGGCCGATTCCGCTGTCATGGTCATAGATGCATCGAAAGGTGTCGAGGCCCAGACCAGAAAGCTCTTCAAGGTCTGCGGAATGCGCGGCATACCCATCTTTACGTTCATAAACAAGATGGACCGCGATGCCAACGACACGTTCGAACTCCTTGATGAGATCGAAAAGGAACTCGGGATAGAGACCTGTCCGATCAACTGGCCCATAGGTTCGGGTAAGGCGTTCAAGGGCGTTTATGACAGAAAAAGAGAATGTGTCATAACATATTCGGATACCGAAAAAGGAACGAAGGAAGGCTCTTCCGAAGAGGTTTCGGTCAACGATCCCGCGGCTCTTAAAGCGGCGATAGGAGATGATGCGACTTCACTTCTTCTGGATGAGATAGAACTGCTCGACGGGGCTTCCGCCGAATTCGATATCGATGCGGTGCGTTCGGGAAAACTCACTCCGGTCTTTTTCGGATCGGCTCTCACCAATTTCGGTGTGAGATTCTTCCTTGAGCATTTCCTGCAGATGACAACGACTCCGCTTCCGAGGAATACCGACACGGGTGTCATTTCTCCGACCGAGAACGAATTTTCCGCCTTTGTGTTTAAGATTCAGGCCAATATGAACAAGGCTCACCGTGACAGGATCGCATTTATGAGGATCTGTTCGGGTAAATACGATTCTTCGATGGAAGTGCGTCATGTCCAGGGAAACAGGGTAATGCGCCTTTCCCAGCCTCAGCAGATAATGGCCGATGAACGAAAGATACTCGAAGAAGCATACGCCGGAGATATAATCGGTGTGTTCGATCCGGGTATGTTCAGCATAGGCGATACACTTTGCATGCCCAAAGAAAACATAAAATACGAGGGCATCCCGACTTTCGCCCCGGAGCATTTTGCCAGGGTAAGACAGGTCGACACGATGAAACGTAAACAGTTTGTCAAGGGAATAGAACAGATCGCCCAGGAAGGTGCGATACAGATATTCAGGGAGATCGGTACCGGAATGGAAGAGATCATCGTCGGAGTTGTCGGAGTCCTTCAGTTTGACGTGCTCAAATACAGACTCGAGAACGAATACAACGTCGAGATCAAACTTGAGATGCTTCCTTACGAGCATATCAGGTGGATCACGGAATGTGCGACGGATATAGACAGGATAGTAGGTACTTCCGACATGAAAAAAGTGGCTGATCTTAAGGGCAATCCGCTGCTCCTGTTCATCAATGCCTGGAGTGTCGGAATGGTCCTTGACAGAAACGAAGGGCTTGTACTGGCCGAATTCAGCAAGAACTGATATGAAGAGATTCTTATTTACTTCCGCACTGCTGCTGTCCCTGATGATCTTCATGACGGGATGCACGGGTATCCTTAATGATGTGTCGGACGCGATAAACGGCACTGTCACACCGGCCTTTGATGCAGGTTCGGACACAGAGCTCGTAACGCAGAACGAATTGGATATGTATCCTTCCGTTCCGGAAAACGTAACGGAGGAATTTAACGGGGATCTGGAAGGACTGTATTATTACGATCATCTTTCCACTGAAGACAGGCTCATATATACCCAGATGCTTTATATCCTGCAGGGAATGATGGAAGATGTCGTCATATCCACCATGGATGAGGCGCAGATGGACAGGGTGTTTAACTGCGTATTGTATGACCATCCCGAACTTTTCTATGTGGAAGGATATAACTATACCAGATACCTGATCGGTAATACCCCTCAGAAAATGACTTTTTCGGGGAACTATAACATGACCCTTGATGAGGTCAATGCGCATGTGGAAAGGATCAATGCCTATATAGCCGGTTTTTCCGATGCGCTGAAAAATAATGTTGATAACATCGACGATTATAATATAATTAAATTTGTATACGAATATATCATAAAGGGGACCGAATACGATATGTCCGCCGAGTATAACCAGTCGATCGTTTCGGTCATTGAAAACGGCCGAAGTGTCTGCTCGGGTTATTCAAAGACAGCCCAGCTGCTGCTTAATTCCTGCGGGATCAAAACAACGACCGTACAGGGCTTTGTAAAGAACGGCGAATCGCATTCCTGGAACCTGGTACTTGCCGACGGCAGGTATTATTATATGGATGTAACGTGGGGAGACGCTTCCTACACCCTGAGGGATAAATCGGACGAACTTGCCAATTCACTCCCTCCGGTCAATTACAATTATCTTCTGATAACGACCAACCAGATAGCGGAGACCCATCAGTTCAACTGCCCGGTGGAACTTCCTTACTGCGAGAGCATGGAAGACAATTATTTTGTCAGGGAAGGCCTTTACTTCACGGCGGTTGACGACCAGCTGCTCTGGCAGGCTTTTAACAGAGCCTACAACAAAGAGCAGGAATATATAATGCTCAAAATGGACAATGCGGACTGCTATATGCAGATGCGGGATCATCTTCTGGATGACCAAAAGATATTCGACTTTATTATATCCCGTGACGGCTCCGTATCATATGCGGAGAACAGGGACCAGTTATACATGATATTCTGGATATAGAAAGGGAAAGATATGGATAAGATTCTCGAAAATGCTTTATACACCGTAAAGGAGGATGTTGACTACGGTTCGGTCAAGATAGCCGACGATGTGGTCGCTATGATAGCCGGACTTGCCGCTACGGAAGTCGAAGGTGTATATGCGATGGCAGGGAAGGATCTGCTGCATAAAGTAAAAAGAGGAGGCCCGACAAAGGGTGTCAGAGTCGACATCGCCAACGGAAAAGTCAGGGCAAATCTCGCGATCATCGTTAATTACGGATATAACATCCCCTCGGTTTCCGCAAAGGTTCAGGACAAGGTATCCGATGTTATTGAGAGCATGACGGGATTGAAAGCAACGGACATCAATATAAGGGTTGCCGGAGTCAGGATCAGTCGCGGAATGTAGGGCGGAAGTTATGACCAGATCAAAATTAAGGGAGGAGCTTTTCAAACTTCTTTTCAGAACGGAATTCGTCTCAAAGGAAGAGCTCCCGGAGCAAAAAGAATTATTCTTCGAGGATTCGGGGATGACGGATGAAGAAAAAACCGATGTTTCCCGGAGATTCGATGATATCATATCGAAGCTTGAAACCATAGACGGTATGCTTAACGAAAAAGTTACCGGCTGGAATATCGAACGTATCGGAAAAGCCGAGCTTACCATTTTAAGGCTTGCCGTATATGAGATCGATTATGATGACAGGGTACCGACAGGCGCAGCCATTAACGAGGCCGTAGAGCTTGCCAAGAAATACGGACAGGATAATTCCTCTTCGTTCGTTAACGGTGTGCTTGCCAAGTTTGCCTAATGGCTAATGTATATTCTGTAACAAAGATCAATTCATATATCAAGGGAATTTTAAATGAGGATTTTCTTCTTCATGACGTATCCGTAAAGGGCGAGATCAGTAACTTAAAGGATCATTCGTCCGGACACATGTACTTTTCCCTGAAGGATGAAAAGAGCGCCATCTCCTGCGTGATGTTTTCGGGAGACAGGTCAGGTCTTTCTTTTGTTGTGTCAGAAGGAATGCAGGTCGTCGTCAAGGGCCGCATAGATGTCTATGAGCGTGACGGGAAGTATCAGTTATACGCAAAGAAGATCACTCCCGACGGCGAGGGCGCACTTTACGAGCGCTTCCTTAAACTGAAGGAAGAACTTGAACAGATGGGCATGTTTGCCCCGGAATATAAAAAGCCGATCCCGAGATTTGCGAAGAAGATAGGGGTCGTTACGGCTTCGACCGGAGCCGCCATACAGGATATAATCAATATATCCAAAAGAAGGAATCCGTATGTACAGCTGATCCTCTGTCCTGCGACAGTTCAGGGGGAGCATGCTCCCAAAAGCATAATCGAGGGCATAAGGAGGCTTGATGCTTACGGCGTGGATGTGATGATAGTCGGACGCGGAGGGGGATCGATAGAGGACCTCTGGGCCTTCAACGATCGGGAAGTCGCACAGGCAGTCTTTGAGTGTGAAACCCCGATAATATCGGCGGTCGGTCATGAGACCGATACGACGATTATTGATTTTGTGTCTGACTTAAGAGCCCCGACACCGTCAGCGGCGGCGGAACTTGCGGTATTTGACTACCGGGCGTTTGAGAACCTGCTTTCCGGTTACGGCCAGACGCTGAATAAAGAACTGAAGCATACGGTAGTAAGAGACAGATCAAGGATACAGAAACTCTTTTCAGATCTTAAAAGATTCGATCCGGCTGCGGGAGTACGGCAGAACAGGACTTATCTTGTAAAGCTCGAAGATGACCTTAAAAACAGGATGGATACGAGGATAATGGGATTAAGGCATGATATCGGTATCCTTGCCGAGAGGCTTAACGGTCTTTCTCCTCTTTTAAAACTCGGACAGGGTTATTCTTATGTGAGCAACGATAAAGGAACGGTCAATTCGGTGAAGAAGACCAAAGAAGGCGATGTGCTTTCGATCCACGTGAAGGACGGTATCATAACCTCTTGTGTCACCGGAATTACCGAAAAGAAAATGGGTGGTTAACATGGCAGATAAAGAAAAAGAATTCAAACTTGAAGACGGACTTTCGCTTATCGAAGAAAAAATAGAAGCTCTTGAAGATGAGAACATCTCTCTTGAGGATTCGTTCAAGATTTACAAGGAGGGAATGGAACTCATCAAAAAATGCAACGATCATGTTGATAAAGTCGAAAAGCAGATAATGATGCTCGATAAGGAAGGAGAGTAGTATGGATTTTAATGAATCTTTGGAACTTAAGAGAAAAGATGCCGAGAGTATATTAAACGATTACCTTCCCGACACTGACGGCTATCAGGAAAGAGTCCTTGATGCCATGAATTATTCGGCTACCGCCGGAGGAAAAAGATTAAGACCGCTTCTCATGAAGGAGTGTTACAAACTCTTCGGAGGAAGGGATAAAGTCATAGAACCCTTTATGGCGGCCATAGAGATGATACACAATTATTCGCTGGTCCATGACGATCTTCCGGCAATGGATAACGACGAGACCAGACGCGGAAAGCCGACGACCTGGAAGAAATATGATGAGGCTATAGCCATCCTTGCCGGAGACGGACTTTTGAACTATGCGTTTGAAACCGCATCAAAAGCCTTTGATATGGCGAAGGATATTGAGGATTACAGAAGGATATCCGAAGCCTTAAAGATCATGGGGACCAAATCCGGAGTATACGGAATGATAGGCGGACAGACTGCCGATATTCTCGCGGAAGATGACGATAATGTCACAAAAGACCTTCTGCTCTTTATACATAAACATAAGACAGCCGCACTGATGGAAGCTTCAATGATGATAGGAGCGGTCCTTGCGGGTGCTTCGGGAAAGGATATCCTTGATATGGAAAAGGCGGCCGGAAACATAGGACTTGCTTTTCAGATACAGGATGACATACTCGATGTGACCGGATCCGAACAGGAACTCGGTAAGCCCGTGAACTCGGATGAACGTAACGGCAAGAAGACCTATGTTACCCTTCACGGGATCACGGAATCGGAAGAAGAAGTTAAGCGTTTATCGGAAGAGGCCATTGACATGATAAGGGATATGGCTGACGAAAACAGAGCGGATGCCAGCTTCCTCATGACACTGGTCGAGACGCTCATTAACCGCAGAAAGTAACTGCAGGTGGAATAATGATACTGGACGAGATCAATAAGATAAATGATATAAAGAAGATCGATCCCAAGGATTACAAGGAGCTTTCGGATGAGATAAGGGAATTCCTCATCGATAAGATATCCAAGACCGGCGGCCATCTGGGGGCTAACCTCGGAGCTGTCGAGCTTACGATGGCACTCCATCTTTTCCTTGATCTTCCCAAAGACAAGATAGTATGGGATGTCGGACACCAGTCCTATACCCATAAGCTTTTGACGGGCAGAAAAGACGGATTCGATAACCTCAGATCTTACGGCGGAATGGCGGGATTTCCCAAGACGAACGAAAGCGAGTGCGATTCATTTAACACCGGACACAGCTCAACTTCGATATCCGCGGGACTCGGAATGGTCGCGGCAAGGGATCTGCGCGGAAGCGACGAGACCATAGTTTCCGTCATCGGAGACGGATCGCTCACGGGCGGAATGGCATATGAAGCTCTCAACAATGCCTCCAAGCTCGAGACCAACTTTATCATAGTATTAAACGATAACAATATGTCCATTTCGGAAAATGTCGGCGGCGTGAACAAATACCTCAATGCCATAAGGACTTCCGATACCTATATGGATATCAAGGACGGGATCTATTACAAGATCAAGGACCTTCCTTCGGGAGATAAGGTCGTTGATTCCGTAAGGCGTGCCAAGAGTTCCTTAAAGCAGCTCATCGTTCCCGGAATGTTCTTTGAGGATATGGGGCTTACATATCTTGGGCCCATCGACGGACATGATATCAATGCTATGGTCAAAGCGTTTAAGGAAGCAAAGAAGCGCAAAAAGGCCGTAATTGTGCATGTCCTTACGCAGAAGGGAAGAGGCTACGAGCCTGCTCTGCGTCATCCCGCAAGGTTCCACGGAACATCGCCTTTCGATATAGAAACCGGAATACCTTCAAAGCCTTCCAAGGCTGCATATACGGATATATTCAGCACCGTCATGACCAAACTCGGTGCAAGGGATCCCAGAGTCGTTGCGATCACGGCAGCAATGCCTGACGGTACGGGACTTAAGAGATTCAGGAATATGTACCCCGACAGATTTTTCGATGTCGGGATCGCCGAGGAACATGCCGTTACGTTTGCGGCCGGGCTTGCTTCGGGCGGATACAGACCTATCGTGGCGATCTATTCGTCATTCCTTCAGCGTGCATATGACCAGATCCTGCATGATGTCTGCCTGCAGAAACTGCCGGTAATATTTGCGATAGACCGTGCCGGGATAGTGGGGGCGGACGGAGAGACGCACCAGGGTATCTTCGATCTTTCATATCTCGGATCGATACCAAACATGAACATCATGGCTCCCAAGAACAAATGGGAACTTTCGGATATGATGAAGTTTGCGCTGGCTAGCGACATGCCTTTTGCGATCAGATATCCCAGAGGAGAAGCTTATGCGGGACTCGAGGAGTTCAGGGCTCCGATGGAATACGGCAAGGCGGAACTCCTTTATGCCGAAGGCGACATATGCCTTCTCGCGGTCGGATCCATGGTTGAGACGGCTATCAATGTCAGAGAACTTTTAAGGGAAAGAGGACTTAAGTGCTCGATCGTAAATGCCAGGTTCGTAAAGCCCATTGATGAGTTTGCCATAAGCTGGGCCGCAGCTAACCACCGCGTCCTCGTGACGATGGAAGAAAATGTCCTGACCGGAGGATTCGGCCAGAGCGTAAGAAGCTATATGGATACGCTCGATGAGAACTGCAAACTCATAAATGTTGCGCTTCCGGATGACTATATAGAACACGGCAGTGTTGCCACACTGAAAAAAGAGCTCAAGATAGATGCGGAAGGTATCTGCGAACTGATACTGTCCGCAAGACCGTTCTGATATGAAAGAGCGCCTCGATGTAATACTTGTGAATAACGGTCATGCGCCTTCGAGGGAAAAAGCCAAAGCCCTCATCATGGCGGGAATAGTCTATGTGAACGGGCAGAAGGAAGACAAGGCCGGAGCGTTTTTCAATACGGAAGACCTTAAGATCGAAGTAAGGGGAAATGCGATCCCTTATGTAAGCAGGGGCGGACTAAAGCTTGAGAAGGCTTTAAAAGTTTTCCCGATAGATCTTAAAGATAAGACCTGTATCGATATAGGGGCTTCGACGGGAGGTTTTACCGACTGCATGCTCCAAAACGGAGCACGTAAGGTCTTCGCGATCGATGTGGGGCACGGACAGCTTGACTGGAAACTCAGAAATGACGAACGTGTCATTTGCATGGAAAAGACCAACTTCCGTTATCTCAAAAAGGAAGACATAAACGAGAATATAGATTTTGCCGGCTGCGACGTATCCTTTATCTCGCTTTCAAAGATCCTTCCGGTCGCTTACGAACTTCTTGAGGACGACGGCGAAATGGTCTGCCTTATCAAACCGCAGTTTGAAGCCGGAAGGGATCAGGTCGGGAAAAAAGGCGTTGTCAGGGACAAAAAGATACATATCGAAGTGATAGAGAATGTATTCGGATATGCCGCGGATTCATCCTTCGGGATCATCGGACTCGATCATTCTCCGATAAAAGGACCCGAAGGAAATATCGAATACCTTATTTGGCTTTCAAAGAACCGGGCTAACGATAAGGGGCCCGAATTACTTAAAACCGTAAACGATCTCGTGGAGAGTACGCATGAAGAATTTCTTCGTAATAACCAACAAAGCTAAAGACGGAACAAGCCGGATCACAAACGATATCTGCGAGTACATAAGATCAAAGGGTGCAAAAGCGGTCGCGGACGATACGCCCGAAGGTTTTCTCAAGGGCAAATACACCGATATCAACAGGATGCCTGAGGATACGGATTGCGTGATCGTGCTCGGAGGCGACGGCACGCTCCTTCATGCCGCTAACGATCTTATCGACTCAACGGTCCCGCTTCTGGGAATTAACCTTGGGACCATGGGTTATCTTTCAGCAGTGGATCTCGACGACAGGTTCAAGGCTATAGACAAGGTACTTGAGGGCGATATAAAAGTCGAAAAAAGGATGATGCTCTCGGGAAGCTGTTATCACGGTGATAACGAAGCGGACTCGAGAAGAGCCCTTAACGAGATAGCGATAACCGGAAACCGTGCGATGCAGATTGTATACGTATCGCTTTATATAAACGGCAAACTTCTTCACAGATACAGCGGAGACGGGATCATAATCGCGACACCTACCGGATCGACGGGTTATTCGCTTTCGGCGGGCGGCCCTATAGTGAGTCCTCTGGCAAGCATGATAATAGTCACTCCCGTATGCGCGCATTCGATGCAGGGCAGGAGCCTTGTCTTTTCACCCGATGATGAGATCACCATCCGTATCGATGAAGGCAGGTTCAACCAGGTACAGGAGGTCGGCGTTTCGTTTGACGCATCCGAACCCATCATGCTAAGGACAGGCGATTCGGTAAGGATCAGAAGATCCGGACATACAACATCCCTTGTCAGAGTGACTGAAGAGAGCTTTATAGACACCCTTCACAACAAGCTAAAGGACTGAGGAATGAAAAAGCAGCGATTACTTAAGATCAAAGAACTAATAGAGAATTATGAGATAGATACTCAGGAGGAACTGTGTCTTCGACTTAACAATGCCGGATTTAAAGTGACTCAGGCTACGGTCTCAAGAGACATAAGGGAACTTAAGCTTACGAAGATACCCAAGACGGGCGGCGGTTTCAAGTATGCGCTTCTGGTCGAATCCGAGCACTACCTTTCCGACAAATACTTAAGAGTCTTAAGAGACGGTTATATTTCCATGGATACCGCAAAGAACATCCTGGTGGTAAAGACGGTATCCGGCATGGCCATGGCAGTGGCTGCCGCGATAGATTCGATGAAATTCAAACAGATAGTGGGCTCGATCGCTGGTGACGATACCATCATGATGGCCCTTAAGACCGACGAAGATGCTCTGACGGTCTATAAAGAGATTAGATCAGTCGTTGAGGAATAGGTCGGGAGATAACGATGTTAGACAGTCTGCATGTAAAAAATCTCGCGCTGATCGAAGAAGAGGAGATAGTTTTCGGAGAAGCGCTGAATATTCTGACAGGTGAGACCGGTGCCGGAAAATCGATCGTTCTCGGGTCGATAAACCTGGCGCTGGGTGCAAAGACCGGAAGCGAAGTCATAAGAAGCGGTGCAGAATATGCTTTGGTCGAGCTTTCTTTTTCCCTTAACGATGAAGAAATAAGGAGAGTGCGTGAACTCGATCTTGATGTTGAAGATGACGGGGTCCTGATCATCTCAAGGAAGATCGGGAACGGAAAGAGCGTGCTGAAGGTGAACGGAGAAACCGTCACGGCTGCCCTTGTAAAAAAAATTGCCGCCATCCTGCTTGACATCTACGGACAGAACGAAAACCAGAACCTTCTGAAGAGTTCATCCTACGAAAAAATGCTCGACGAATATGCGGGGGATGAAGTTGCTTCTCTTAAAAAGGAGCTTAAGGAAAAGAAGAACAGATATAACGGGATAGTGAGCGAACTTGAAGAGGAAGATCGTGACACTGCCGTCACAAAACGAGAGATAGAACTGCTTGAATATGAGATCGCGACGATAAACGATGCCGCGATAAAGCCGGGAGAAGACGAAGAACTGGAATCGAGGTTCAGACTCATTAGTAATTCCCGGAAGATAATGGAAGCTCTTTCCGAGACTCACAGGATGACCGGGTATGATTCTCCGGAATCCGTCGGATCGGTCCTCGGAAATGCACTTTCAAGGATAAAGAGTGTCGCATCTTTTGACGATAAAATATCAGAGCTGTGTGAAGAGCTTTCACAGGCGGAG
Source organism: Lachnospiraceae bacterium (assembly GCA_024682115.1). Classification (GTDB taxonomy): domain Bacteria; phylum Bacillota; class Clostridia; order Lachnospirales; family Lachnospiraceae; genus JAILLW01. The sequence goes on along the minus strand of JAIKZO010000108.1, from coordinate 56,164 downwards.
GATCTTATCGGAGACTTTAACAGAGCGCTTTCCTCATACGAAGACGGGATGTCTTTTGACGAAGAGGAGTTCGACCGGATATCTTCAAGACTGGATTTTATCAATGACCTTAAGGCCAAGTTCGGAAGATCCATCGAGGATATCCAAAGATCTCTTGCCGAAAAGGAAGAAAGACTCGATAAGCTTGTGAACCATGATTCCTATATAGCAGGCCTTAAGTCCGAACGTGACGCATTGTGGAAGGAAATGCAGGGAATATGCGAACGTATTTCGGGACTCAGAAAAAATGCGGCTTCGGGACTCGGCAAAGAACTCAAGACGGCAATGGAAGGACTGAACTTCCTTAATACGGAACTCAGGATAGATGTCCTGCCCGATCCGGAAAACATCAGGGACAGCGGTTATGATAATATAGAATTCCTCATAAGCCTGAATGTCGGAGAAGGATTAAAACCGATGCAGAATGTGGCTTCCGGAGGAGAACTTTCGAGGATCATGCTCGCAATAAAGAGCGTGTTTGCAGATGCCGGAGATGTGCCGACGCTCGTGTTCGATGAGATAGATTCCGGTATAAGCGGAAAGACCGCATATATGGTCGCGCAGAAGATGAACGAACTTGCCGGTGATCACCAGCTCATCTGCATAACGCACCTTCCGCAGATAGCATCAATGGCGGATTCGCATTTTCTCATTGAAAAGTCCGTAAGCGAAGGACGCACGGTCACGGGGATAAGAAAACTTGACGAAGAAGGATCGATAAGAGAACTGGCAAGAATGCTCGGCAATGATGATATTACCGAGGCGGCGATCGAAAATGCCAGAGAGATGAAGAAAGGAAAAGGATCGGGAACTGCTCCCGGTCGGAACAGATAATGAAATACCCGTCATTTATTGAAAAAGGAGATACGATATCATTTGTTTCACCGTCGTTTTCTCCCGCTACAGATAATTACAGAAGAGTCTGCTTTGAAAACTCCATAAAACTATGGGAAAAGAAAGGCTTTAAGACGGAAGTCGGATTCAACGCCTATAAGAAAAAGGGCGTAGGCATAAGCAATATCCCCGAAGAATGTGCAAGAGAACTTGTTGAGAGTTATGTAAACCAAACAAATAAGGCGCTCATTGCCACATCGGGCGGAGAGCTTATGTGCGAGATACTCCCGTTCGTTGATTTTGATCTTATAAAGAAGTCCGAACCGAAATGGTATATGGGTTTTTCCGATAACACCAATTTCACCTTCCTTCTTACTACGATCTGCGATGTCGCATCCCTATACGGACCCAACGGAGGAACGTTCGGGATGAAAAAATGGCACAGGTCCCTGGATGATTCTTTGAATGTTCTGATGGGAAAAGACCTTGTTGCCCACAACTACGATTTTTATCAGGTTGAATCCCTTAAGGGCGAGGAAAATCCTTTGGCGGAGTTTAACTGCACGGAATCGGTAAATATTAAGTGTTTCGTGCCGAATGAAGTTATGTCAACCAGCACAAAGAGCCTGCATGCCAAAGTTATGTTAACCGACGAAACGGAGATGAAGGGACGATTATTAGGCGGCTGCCTTGATTGTCTGGTAACTCTTGTCGGAACCAAATTTGATTATGTTAACCGTTTTATCAACAGATATGTTGATGACGGTATCATATGGTATCTTGAGGCCTGTGACCTAAATGTCTTCTCAATAAGAAGAGCGATGTGGCAGCTGGAACAGGCAGGGTGGTTCAGAAATGCCAAAGGCTTTATCTTCGGGCGTCCCTTAAACGGAGATCCGATAATGAATCTCGATAAGATTGATGCCGTACTTCCTTACACCTGTGTAAGCCATCAGGTTCCCGTGGTAGTCGATGCCGACATAGGCCATCTGCCGCCGGAAATGACTATTATAAACGGAGCATTGAGTAAAGTTGAATATAAAGACGGATCGCTCAGCATAGATATGGGTATTGAGTTGTAAATACATTCCGCTTTGGTATAATGGGTAAGGAATGTTTTTCGCATATAGGATTTTGGAGGATGTAAAATGAAGAACATACTGTTTGTAGCTTCGGAAGGTGTTCCTTTTATAAAGACCGGAGGACTGGCCGATGTTGTCGGCTCTCTTCCCAAATGCATAAACAGGGAATACTTTGACGTAAGGGTTGTGCTGCCGAAATACATGTGCATCAAACCCGAAATGAAAGAGAAGATGGAGTATGTCACTCATTTCTATATGGACTTTCACTGGAAGAACGAATATGTCGGCGTTCTCATGGCCGAAGTTGACGGCGTGAAGTATTACTTTATCGACAACGAGATGTTCTTCGGAGGATACGGTCCTTATTCCGATGATGCACTTTACGAGATCGAAAAGTTTGCGTTCTTTTCAAAGGCGGCTCTCTCGATCCTTCCACTGATAAATTTCAGACCGGACGTCATTCACTGTCATGACTGGCAGACCGGACTCATTCCCGTATACCTCAAGGAACGTTTCCAGGGTAACGAGTTCTTCCGCGGGATCAAGTCCATCATGACCATACATAACCTTAAATTCCAGGGTAAATGGTCCGTTAAGGACGTTAAGGATATCACGGGACTTCCCGATTATTTCTTTACCTCGGATAAACTGGAAGCATTTAAGGATGCGAACCTCCTTAAGGGCGGAATAGTTTATGCCGATGCGATCACCACGGTTTCGGAAACCTATGCCGAAGAGATAAAGACCGAATTCTACGGAGAACATCTCGACGGACTTCTCCGTGCCAGGGAACATGATCTCCGAGGAATAGTTAACGGTATCGATTACGATGACTTTAATCCGGAAACGGATAAGCATATAAAGTTCCCTTATAACGCGATCAACTTCCGCAAGGAGAAATTCAGGAACAAGAAAGCTCTCCAGCAGGAACTCGGACTTGATGTCGATGAGAAGAAGATGATGATAGGTATCGTTTCACGTCTTACCGATCAGAAGGGATTCGATCTCATTGCCTATATAATGGACGAACTCTGTCAGGACGAGGTTCAGATAGTCGTGCTCGGAACAGGTGAAGAACGATATGAGAACATGTTCCGTCACTTTGACTGGAAATATAATAATAAGGTTTCTGCCAACATTTACTATTCGGAGGAACTTTCACATAAGATATATGCTTCCGCCGATGCGTTCTTAATGCCTTCGCTTTTTGAGCCCTGCGGTCTTTCGCAGCTGATGGCACTCCGTTACGGTACGGTACCCATCGTGCGTGAAACGGGCGGCCTTAAGGACACCGTAGAGGCATACAATGAATTCGAATCCAAGGGAACCGGTTTCAGTTTCCTTAACTACAACGCGCATGAGATGCTCCGAACGATACGTTATGCCGAGCGCATCTATTATGACAAGAAGCGCGAATGGAACAAGATAATCGACCGTGACATGGCTGCCGATTTCAGCTGGCACCGCTCCGCCGATAAGTATACAGAGATGTACGATTGGTTGATAGGGTAGGCTGAGTCAGCGCGGACAGACGAAAAGACACCCCATCGAATGCAAGCATTCATGGGGCGTCTTTATGGATGAACATGTTGCGAAGCAACAGGCCCCGACGCGCAGCGAGCTCTGCGAGCGGAGTAGAGGGGCGCTGACACAGACGAAGGCTGAAGCGTAGTTAACATAACTCATGATTGAAATCACCTATTTTCAACTTTTTCTTTTTATAACGATAATATGGATCATTACCCGCTTTGCGGTATCGATCAAAACGAATTCTTTTTCAATAAAGCATGAACTCTTGATGCTTTTGGTTTATGTCTGTATTGTTGTTATCGTCAGATTCGTATATTTCGGATTTCATCTTGAGGATGGAAAGATTCAGACATTAAAGGTCGGGTTTGAAGATAATATACATGATACGATCAGTATCATTCCGTTTTACTTCCTGGTAGACCGTTATAGTGGCTGGAGGATGAACATTATCGGGAACATCACTATGTTCATACCGGTCGGGATCGTCTGGCCGATCTGTTTTGGGAGACTTAATACGATACAAAAAGCTATCCTGGCCGGAGGCGGTTTTTCTTTGTTCATAGAAGTGACACAGCTTTTCTGCATAGGGAGACATACGGATATTGATGACCTGATCTTAAACACGACCGGTGTGGCTATCGGAGCGTGTATCGTATTTTTGATCCGTCAAAAGCGGTCGAAAGAACGGTTCGTTATTGAGAGATAAGGAGAAACAACATGGGATCAATACTTATAAAAGATACAACACGTGAAGAACGGGAGCGGATCGTTGCCGAATCCATCGGGAATATCAGCGGTGCATGTGACGGCTGTGCGGCAGGACTGGCTGATATGTACCGGGATTACATCGACGGCAAACGTGAGATACGCGATATTAATATGGAATTCCGCGCACAATATGAATCCGATATAGAGACTTCATATCGGGGCGAGTGCGGATATGCAAGATACGCGGCAGTGTGAAGGGTATCCGGCAATCCCGATTTAGGGAGAAAGGGAACAGGGAAGAAGTTCACCTTCCCGTAAGGAAAATGAGATCGATCTATAAGTCGGAAGAAGGAAAAAAAGAAATACTGGATCTGTATGACAGACAGCTTTCAAGGCTTGAGGTGCCATGGAAGGATGTCTATGCGGAGACGAGCTTTGGGAAGACTCATATTATAGAGACCGGAAACATGTTCGGGGAGCCGCTTCTGTTTTTTCACGGAGGTAATTCCACGTCGGCTTATACTCTTTTGACACTGGATTTTATCATGGCAGATTTTCATGTCTATGCTGTGGATACTATCGGTCATCCCGGAAAGAGTGCCGAAACATCTCTTTCCCCTAAGAATTATGATTATGGCAAATGGGCCGGAGAAGTGATCGAAAAACTCGGATATGGATCTATGTGCCTTTTCGGCGGATCGTTTGGAGCCGGGATCATAGCCAAAACCATGTGCGTTGTGCCGGATAGGATTAAGAGAGCGGTCATATATGTTCCCTCGGGGATAAAGAACGCGCCTGCCCGGAACAGTTCCAAAATGATGTTTCCCATGATTATGTATTGGATCACCGGCAAGGATAAATGGTTAAAAAGAGTATTTATGCCACTGGCAATTACAGAGGAAAGCATCACCGATGATATATATGAGACGGCAAAACTCAGTATCCTTCATTCCAGGGTAAAGACGGGGATGCCAAGTGATGTGGATGAGGAACTGATGAAAAAATGTCATGCGCCCACGCTTGTCATGGCGGCTGAAAAAGACTGCCTGTTCCCCGGAAAAGGTGTGATCGAAAGAGCGGAGAGGATCATTCCCAACTGTAAGACATATCTTCTTAAGGGACGTGGCCATATGAATTCCCTCACGGAAGAAGAAAAGAAGATGATAACAGACTTTTTGCTTCTTGACTAAGTATCTTTCGGTTTTTGACGAAATGGAAGTTTGATGAAAAAGGTAATCATATTCGGATGGATCAGGATCGTAGCAGGGCTTTTTATCTTTGCGTTCGGCGTCCATCTGACGATCTTTGCAAATATAGGACTCGCCCCGTGGGACTGTCTGGGCATGGGGCTGTCGTATCATATTCCGCTCAACTACGGACTTTCCATGACATTAATAGCTGTAACGGTCCTTGTGATAGATCTGCTCATGAAGGAAAAGATCGGTTACGGAACCATCATAGATGCGCTTCTTACAGGGAACTTCGTGCAGCTTTTTAACAGCCTGAATCCGCTGCCACTGAACAGTAACCTGTGGCTGGGGATAGCGATCATGCTGGTCGGATTTGTATTTATGGCTTTGGGAATGGCTGTATACATGAAAAGTGAACAGTGCTGCGGCCCGAGGGATGCATTGCTCGTCGGGCTGGGAAAGAGAATGCAGAAGATCCCGATAGGAATAGTCGAGGTCATTTTGTGGGCGGCTGTGCTTTTTGTCGGATGGCTCCTTGGAGGCCCGGTCGGGATCGGAACACTCATAAGCACTTTCGGAGCAGGCATCGTGATGCAGATCGTTTATTCAATGATCCGGTTCGAACCCCGCGATCTTCGGCATAAAGATGTGATCGAAACCACAAAAACACTGATCTCTTAACAGGCATTTACTATCAGCGTCATGCCTGCTGCATATATTTAAAAGGGAATGATATGAATGACATTTATTACATAATCGGAACGGCCTATGCAGGCAAATCCACGATGGTAAAGCTGCTTGCCGAAAAATATGATGGCATCGCATGCGAAGAGAATTATCACGACAGACTGGTGGATGAAAGTCTTGATAAAAATGATTTTCCATGCCTTTGCTATACCAGGGACCTTCAGGATTGGCGTAAGTTCATTCGCAGAACTCCGGAAGAATACGCCGCATGGGTAGAAGGAGTAGCCAAAGAATGTGAGGTTTTGGAGCTTAAGATCCTGGATGAACTGAAAAAACAGGGGCGGAAGATCTTTGTTGATACCAACATCTCAATAGAAACACTTAAGAAGATCTCCGATAAAGATCATGTACTTGTGATGCTTTCCGATCAGATGGTTTCCGTCAACAGATTCTTTGAAAGACCTGACAGGGAAAAACAGTTCCTTTACCGGTTGCTGATGGAGGAACCTGATCCTGAAGCCGCAATGGAAAATTTCAGACAGATGCTCATGCGTGTCAATTCCAAAGAAGCGTATGACAGATTTCTTAATTCCGGCTTCAGGGTTCTTTTGCACGATGACAGCAGGACGGTCGAAGAGACCCTTGAAATGGTTGAGGATATGCTGAACCTCAAGGATAAGGACCCCAAATCGCTATCTGCTTTGCCGGACTATGACAACTGTCTGGTAAACCTGTCGAATTCCATATTGAAACGATTTGACGTGCAGACAACAGCCGGGACGCTTCCACTTGCGGACAGGTATCTTGAGGGTGAGTATAAGAATGTGGTGCTTCTTATTCTCGATGCGCTGGGATCATCGATCGTTGAGAAGCATCTGGAAAAGAACGGTTTTTTAAGAAGCCATATAGCAGGTTCGTATGATTCCGTATATCCGCCCACAACGGTTGCCGCGACTACATCCGTTCTCAGCGGTTTATATCCTGATGAACACGGATGGCTTGGGTGGGATATATATTATCCGCAGATAGATAAAAACGTAACCGTATTTACGAATACGGAACAGCAAAAGGAAAAAGAAAACGCATTTCCTTCAGCCACATACCCGGACGGAAGAAAGAAGTGGGGTGAAGATTCGCTGGAGGAAGTTTTACCCGCAGCGGAATACAATGTCGGCTTCAGATATACTCCGTACAAAAATATCATCGAGAAGATAAACGAGTCAGGGGGCAGCGCTTATGCCGCCATGCCTTTTTTGCCGCCGTATCCTCAAAGTGTTGATGCCATATTGAACCTTATTGAGAAGCTATGTGATGAACCGGGAAGAAAGTTCATATATTCATATTGGAACGAACCGGATTCCACAATGCATAAGACGGGAACGGAAAGCCCTGACACACATAGGATAATATTAGAGCTTGAAAAAAAGGTGGAGAAAACGGTATCGGGATTATCCGACACTCTGTTTTTGATCACTGCGGATCATGGTCATATGGACAGCAAAAATCTCTGCCTGCTTGATTATCCCGAGATCATGAACTGCCTTGTCAGGATGCCTTCAATTGAGCCGCGCACACTGAATCTCTTTGTGAAGGAAGAATGCAGGAAAAACTTCCCGGAGATCTTCAACAGGTACTTCGGAGATCCCTTTATTTTGCTGACAAGGGATGAGGTTCTTTCCGAGAGACTGTTCGGAACGGGAAAGGATCGTGACGGCCTGGAAGATATGATCGGTGATTATGTTGCATTGGCAATATCCGATAAGAGCATTTTTAATACCCATCTTGAGGCACAGGAAATGCCCGGAGGCCATGCAGGGCTGACAAAAGAAGAAATAAGTATTCCGCTTATAGTGATCGGAAAGAAATAAGTATTTTAAAGAAGGTTGAGGTAAGTGAAAATGGGAATAGTATACAGAAAACTGACTGAGAACGAATTGAGCAGGATCATAAAAATGAGGATAGATCAGCTGACTGAGGAATACACTTCGGAAGGAAAAACCGTGCCTGAAGGCGTTGATCTTGAAACTGCTCTGATGGATTTTTATAAAAAGAACCTGGCTAACGGCACATATGTTTCCTATCTTGCTTTTGACGGAGATAAGATAGTGGGAACGAGTGGAATGTCATTCGCGGAAAAACCGCCTTACTTTACCTGCCCTTCGGGGAGACTCGGGATACTGTCGAGTATGTATACCGACCCTGATCACAGACGGATGGGCATTGCGTCCGAGCTTCTTGACAGAGTGATAAAAGAAGCAAAAGACCGCGGGTGCGGAACGATCTATATCACTGCTTCGAATATGGGCGTAAAGCTTTATGAATCGTATGGATTCAGACATAACGGCAATTTCATGCAGTATGATCTCTGATGAGCAACATTGCACCCGCCATAGCCGAGGCCGACAGTAATATGTATAAGGTAAAAGCATCGCGAAAAGGGAGGATCAGATAAATGAAAAGGTCATATTTAAAATATTTTATCTTTATTACATGCGCCTTACTCCTTATTGGGTGTGCCGGGAAAAAGGACAGCGATCCAGCGGATAAAGCGGAAACCGTTGAAGAGGATACGGAGGATACCGAAGAAGAAACCGATGATCCGGAAGAAGATGATGAGGATCAGGATGAGGAAACTGATGGCTCAGAAGAAGAAGCTTCGGACTCAGATGATAAAGAAGTTAAAAAAGAGCATTTATCGAAATCCGAATGCGAGGATGAAGTAGAAAAGCTCTTACAGACAGAATCCGTTAGCACTGATAATGACGAACTTCTTTTGGAAATGGCAAACAGTGTGACTCATTCATGGATCTATGATAATGGTGTCATCTTTTCTGAAATGGATAATGAGCTTAAAGAAAGACTGCGTATGAAGTTCTTCGACCTGATATTCTACGGCGGACCTGAAATTGAGAAAGCTACAGCGGGTGATCTTGATCCTACTTCCGGGATCCCGCTTGAGGAAGTCGAAAGCATATTTAAGGACGCTTACGGTGAGGATAATTTTGTTCTCGGTGAATATGAAGAGACCAAAGACGGATCATTGTTCCCTTCATTCGGCGCGGGAGATGCGATCCATGTGATAGAGCACATGCAGATCTTTGAAGATGACGCTCATTATCTCCTTAGCGGACCGATGATCTGTATCAGTGATTATGAAGGTGACAATTTTGAAGGATACGCAGATGTTCTGTTTGAGAAAAATCCCGACAGCAGATACGGGGTAACGCTTCTGTACGGAAGATACCGGGAAGGATCAGTAGGCATTTCGTTTGTTGAAGCATCTTCAACGCTTCCCGATTCAAAAGATAAGTCCTATGCCGCGGAGAATCTAATCGACGGAGACTATACTACAGTATGGGCAGAAGGAGCTTCCGGAACCGGTGTCGGAGAGACCATCACGATACACCTTGATAAGAAGCAGCCTGTATACGGTGTTCAGGTGACCGGCGGTTATACGGCAAGCTATAAGCAATACAGCGATAACGGCGTTCCGACGGAGTTCAAGGCTGACTTTGGAAACGGAGCGACCGCGGAAGGCAGTCTTGACGAATATTATATCGATGAATCAGCCGAGTCGGAAGAACTGGCAGCGTGCAGCAGGGTCAGGATCGAGCTCGACAAACCCGCGGTCACTGATACTATCACGATAACGATCACCGGTGTCACTCCCGGTGCCAAATATGAGGACACATGCGCAAGCGAGCTCTGGGTATACTAGAATGGTCCCCGGGGACGGGGTTTGTGGTCCATTTGGAAATGGCCCCCGGGGACGGGGTTTGTGGTCCATTTTGTTTAGCAGAAATAGATGAGGAATAAACATGTCCGTAGAAAACGGCGTATGGATCATGCGCGGACTTGATTGGGATAACCCGTATCGTATCCGCACATGGCAGGAACTGGTTAACTGGATAAATGAGATCGGCTTTTTGCCGCTGTTTGCTAACGGGGTGGAAGGGTTTTCCGCGGAGGAACATGTTTCACCCGATTACTGGTGGACCGGTATAAGGGAAGAAGATCCCTGGGAATGGCGGGAGATCATAGCATCGAGCCGCCAGGTGGCCTACGGAAAATTTTTCGACCAGAAAGCCGGATTTATCAGTCTTGAATGGCTTCCCTATTTTGTTAATTACAGGCGCAACGGATACGACTTTGACTCCAGGTGGGAAGACGGACTTGCTAACCGCAGGGAAAAGAAGATCATGGATATCCTCACGGGCAGAGACAGTGACGGGGATATGACATTTCCGTCAGACGAGATACTTTCTACCGATCTAAAGAAGAAAGCCGGGTTCGGAAAAGGCGGGGAAAAGAATTATCCCGGTATCATAACAGGCCTGCAGATGCAGCTTTATATCGTGACCATGGATTTCAGAAGGAGAGTGAATAAGCGCGGCGAGGAATACGGAATGCCCGTGTCGGTGATGCTTCCTCCTGAAGCCTTATGGGGATATGAAAATGTCACTTCCGCCTACGACGAAAAACCCGGACAGAGTTATGACAGGATCATAACGCACATCTATGAGAATTTTCCCGATGCAAATGAGTCGGATGTAATAAATCTTATCGGAAAGAGAAAGTGACCCCTGGGGACGGGGTTAACGGTCCATTTGTGATCAAGCTTCGGTATATGCCGAAGCTTTTTTATTTGTGCGGGAGTTCTGAGGTCGGGAAATTTTTTACCCGGAAAAGTGTTGACAAATAATAAGTAATATATTACATTGTTTCATAAAGGTAATATATTACACAATTTCAGAGAGGAGTTCACATGAATTACGATGAAGCGATGAACATGGACAAAGTAAAGTTTGGAGATATGCCTCCGCAGCCTTTTCTCCTTGGCCTGCTAAGCGCATTTGACAACAGGTATCAGGCGGCAGCTGATGCGTATTTTAAGGAGATCACCTGGAAACAGTTCTTTGCGATCATCTGCATTAATCTGTGTAAGGAACCGCCCACATTGAATGAGCTTTCGGATGTGATGGGCAGCTCTCATCAGAATGTGAAGCAGATCCTTCTGAAACTCGAAAAAAAGGGTTTTGTCTCAACCGTTCCTGATGAAAAAGACAAACGTAAGCAGCGCATATCCGTCACGGAAAAATGCATGACATTTCTTGAAGAGAACGATAATAACGGTCAGCAGAGCCGGCATATCATCGGCCGGATATTTAACGGGATCGATGAAAAAAGCCTGCAGACCACCATACAAACGATCATGAAGATGGAAAGGAATCTCAGCGAACTATGAAAACATTGGTAATCTACACTTCACAAACAGGATTTACAAAAAAATATGCCACTTGCCTTGCGGAAAGGACGAGCGGAGATCTTCTCGAGCTTAAGGAAGCTCAGAAGAAACCGAATGCTTTTTTTGAAGATTATGATGCGATCTGCTACGGCGGGTGGGTAATGGCAGCAACTATCGTTAAGGTAAAGTGGTTCCTTGGGAAAGCGGCTGAATGGAAAAACAAGCGCCTTGCAATATTCTGTGTCGGCGGAAGTCCTAATGACAATCCCGATATAGATGTTTTTCTTCAGAATGTACTTACCGAAGAGCAGAAGAAGTATATAGGGGTATTCTACTGCCAGGGCGGATTTAACTATGAGAAGATGAAGACACCTTCCAGAGTCGCAATGAAGATGTTCGTTTCAACACTCAGGAATAAAAAAGATCTGACTGAAGAGGAAAAGATAATGGTTGAGAAGATGTCTTCATCATATGACATCTCGGATGTAAAATACATAGACCCCATCGTTTCTTATCTTGAGGGAAAAGAAAATGAAGAAACAGATTAAAACCCGGCTCATCATAGTTATCATATTTGCATCGATCGTAATATCGGCATTTGCGATGGCCTGTATCAGGATGAGCGCACAGGTAAAGGCCTTTGACAGATCGGAAATTGATTTGTCGCAGGTCGCTGATGGAGTATATAATGGTCATAGTGAAACGGATCTTGTAAAAGTTGAGGTCACGGTGATCGTATCCGACGGCAGGATCCGGAATGTCGAGATCCTTAAGCACGAGTGCGGCAAGGGGCATCCGGCAGAAGCTATAGTCAAGGACATGATAAAGAAGAACGATGTCGAGGTTGATGCGGTTTCGGGTGCGACCGTGTCCAGCGAAGTTATTAAAGATGCGGTAAGGAATGCACTGAGGTGACGGGAAAAATGAAGGCACTTATCATTAACTGCAGTCCGGTCAGAACCGGAGCAACGGCAGAGATAGTAAAGCTGGTCTCGGAACAGTTATCTGCCGGGTACGATGTCAAAAGTATCTGCATTGACGATTATTCTTTTTCATTCTGCAGAGGCTGTCGTACATGTCACGATACGGCCGGGTGCGTCATGAGTGACGCGGATGTCATTAAGAACATTATGAATGAATATGACGAGGCAGATATCATCGTCTCGGTATCACCGTCTTATTGGGCCGATGTTCCCGGACAGTTCAAGGCATTTATAGACAGATGTACTCCGTGGTGCAATACACACGAACCGCATGCTGTTGTTAAGCCCGGAAAGAAAGGATATGTCATCGCGTTAAGGACAGGCCCGAACATGCCCGAATGCGAGAGGATAATCGGCAGCATAGAGCATTTTTACGGCCATCTTGAAATAGAATGCGTTGGACATCTGGGATTGACCTCCGTCGAATACAGAGAAGATGTTGAACCCAGAAAACAGGAGATCGCGGATTTTTGTAAGGGCATGCTGTGATCGCATCTTATGAATGCTGACATGACAGAGGAGACGGAAAGTAATGACACAGATCAATGGGATAATTCCGCTCGTGATCGTATTGGGAGCAGTTCTAGTTGCTATTGTGATCATATCGCTGATAAAGAGGCGTAAGGAGGATTCAAAGAATCCCCGTCGGGAGATCATTGAATATGATCCGGATACCCAATATGCCGTCATAAGAAGCTCTATCTGTACCGGAGAGAAGGTGGCGGGATTTAAGAATAAAACGGACGGGCATTTTACGGAAGTGATGCTGATCCGGGATGCAGGGGATGAGAAACGTTTCAGGGAAATGTACGGACTCGAAAGCGTTAAGGTGGAGTATTGATGAAGGAAGCACTGATAATAATAGATGTACAAAATGATTATTTTCCGGGAGGTACATGCGAACTGCATAACCCGTATGAAGCGGAAAAGGTCATTCAGAAACTCATATCGGAAAGCAGAAGCATCGGCAGACCGATAGTATATATCCGGCATTTTAATGAATCGGGAGATTTTTTCTTTCTGGAAGGAACAAAGGGCGCGGAGATATCCGACAGGATCGCACCCGAGCCTGAGGACAGGGTGATCATAAAGCGTTATCCGAACAGTTTTCTTGAAACTGAACTGGATGCACATCTTAAGAGCCTCGGAGTCGATAAACTGATCGTGTGCGGTATGATGACACATATGTGTGTGGACACTACGGTCAGGGCTGCCATGGATTACGGATATGAGGTAGATGTGGTCGCTGATGCCTGTGCGACGATGGATATTGAGTATAACGGAGAAACTATCCCGGCCGATATCGTTCAGAAGACATTTCTTGCATCTCTGGAAGGAGTGTTTGCGACCATCATCTGATCAGCAGTCACGGGGACGGTTCTTTTGACTGATTTTTCAGTCAAAAGAACCGTCCCCGTGACTGCTTTTAAAGAGATAGTCCATTATAAACCCGAGATCGGCAATGCCGTCTATATATGCGACGGAGATTATGAGGATGCCTGTCCTCCGGGATGTGTGGATGCATTTGATGACGGAATATGGCCCGACATGGAAAATCCTGTTATAGAGGCTACCATCACCAATGAGGAGGTATACGGATGGCTTGTTTCCGCAGGCTATCCAATTTTCTGTGAAGGGGAGCTTGTCGCTCATGTCTGAGTGGACATCTCAATGAATGAGATCGTGGCAAAGGAACGGAACTATGTTATAACAACTGCGCTTGCCATGATAGCGATCACGATCCTTCTGCTGGCTTTTTCTTTATGGTATGTAAACAGGAGCGTAATAAGACCGGTAAAGAAGCTTTCCGAGACAGCCGAAAACTACTGTTCCGAAAACAACGATGTGGTTCATCATGCTTTTGAAAAACTTCAGATAGGATCCAATGACGAGATATCGCAGCTGCTTTCATCCATGAAAAAGATGGAAGCTGACATGAACACTAACATCAATACGCTCATAGATACAAAGGTCGCACTGAAAGAATCCCAGGAACTGGCCATCAAGGATGCACTGACAGGCATAAGAAACAAGACTGCTTACGATCATGAGGTGAAAAAACTCGAGGCTGATCTTGCCGATGGATTTAACGAGTTCGGTCTTGCGATGGTCGACCTGAATTACTTAAAGAAAACAAACGATACCTACGGTCACGAGAAGGGAAATATCTCGATCAGAAGGCTCTGCATGCTCGTCTGCGAGGTGTTTGAACACTCGCCCGTATTCAGGATAGGCGGAGACGAATTCATCGTCGTTTTGAAAAACCGTGATTACAGGGGCGTTGATCAACTAATAGAGTCCTTCAACGAACATTTGGAGCAGGTGCAGAATGATGATACGCTTCAACCCCGGGAAAAGATTTCAGCCGCCATCGGATATTATAAATTTGACTAGACGGTGGACAAAACGGTAGATGACGTCTTCAAAAAAGCCGATGAGGCGATGTATGAAAGAAAAAAGGCAATGAAAGCCGCAAGAACAGAATGACCATAAAAAAGACTTCCTCTCGAGGAAGTCTTTTTTTTATTTCAGATTATCATATATCTTCATTAGAAGGTCTTCCTGTCTGAAAGGCTTGGGGACATGAGCATTCATTCCCGCATCCAGAGCATCCTGGACATCGGAAGCAAAAGCGTTTGCCGTCATGGCGATGATGGGTATTGAGGCAAGATTCTTATCGTCCAGAGCTCTTATCCTTTTTGTGGCTTCAAGTCCGTCCATTACGGGCATCATCACATCCATCAGGATAAGATCGAAATCCCCGGGTTTTGAACCTTCTACTATCTCGACGGCTTTTACACCGTTATCCGCTTTTGTTATCTCAAAACCGAATCTGCTCAATATCCTGTCAGCAAGTTTTAAGTTGATCGCGGAATCATCCACTACAAGGAGCTTTATGCCGCTGTAATCCCTGCTCATGGCATCGCTTACAGCCTTATCCATATCGTTACCCTTAAGATCGCCGGTCGAGGCTTTAAGAGGAAGTATGATCGTAAATTCCGTTCCCTTTCCGGGTTCGGACTTAAGGTCGATTGTCCCCTGCATCATATTGACGATATTCTGAACTATGGCCATACCAAGCCCCGTGCCCTGGGTCCCTCTTACGGCATCGGATTTTTCCCTGGAATATGCTTCCCAGATATGCTTGCAGAATTCTTCGGACATTCCTATTCCGGTATCCCTTACCCGGATCTCGTATTTGAGATCTTTCTTTTTCTCGATCAGTTTTCCCTCAAGGTAAACGCTTCCGCCTTTGGGAGTAAATTTATAAGCGTTGGAAAGAAGGTTCAGTATGATCTGATTGAACCTGAGCTTATCGCATTCGACGGTGTCATCGCCGACTTTTTCCGTATCGACCACAAAATCAAGCCCGTTCTCGGCCATTTTGACTTTTATCATGTCTGCACATTCCGCAAGCAGTTCTTTAAGTCTTACGGGTGCCGTTACGATCTCCATCTTTCCGCTTTCTATACGGCTCATGTCAAGGATGTCGTTTATGAGGTTCATAAGGTGATCGCCGGCCTGGCCGATCTTTTCAAGATAATCCTCAAGGTGTTCCCTGTTATCGATCTCATCCAACGCCAGTTTAGAAAATCCCGTGATCGCATTCATAGGGGTACGTATATCATGCGACATGTTAGAGAAAAATTCGGTCTTGGCCTTGTTGGCACGGTTAGCTTCTTCGATAGCGGCTACCAGCATCGTCTGTCTGTCTTCAAGTTCTTCTTTCTGTTTTGCTATAAGGCGGTCCGCATCCATCTTTAATGCGCGCAGATCGTCAACAACAGAGAACATGACGAGTATACGGTTTGCTCCCTGCTCATTTTTTTCGATGACATTGAAGCTTATCCTGATCCAGCGATCGCCCAATTCGTCTTTATATACGAACTCTCTTTGATCGCTGCCTTTCATAAGCTCGGTCCGTACCGTTTTGACATCTGACAGGAGAGCCTTTTGCTCGGCAGAGGTATCCTTCAGTTTGGATTCGATAAGGGAGATAAAACCGGCGCAGTCGGAATCTTTCGGAAGAGAGAATGTATCATCCTCCCTGATGATCTTTACCGTATCACCGATAAAATCCACAAGGTAAATACACCCGTATCCTTCCGCAAGCGAAGCGATGATCTGGTTATCAAGTTTTATTTTTCCGAGTTCGGTCTCGGAAATGAGTGTTGCCGAACCGAATGCCTTAACGGGTTTTCCGTTCTCATCAAATTCCGTCGTATACTTGACCCTGAAAGGAACACGTCCTACCGTGAGAGGTATATCGGCCTCCAGTTCCGGAGCTCCGGCGTCTATCTTTCGCATCATGTCGCGGTACATATCGGCATAGTCCGGCGGAAAGATTCCTGCATCTATTGCAGGCTCGGGATAATTCTTTACTATGGCGGGAAGTCCGAGGTCCCTCATACATCTGTAGCACGGACGCATTTCTTTGGTGGCTATCGTGTACTCCCAGTTATAGATGTTAATCTGTTCGCTGGCCTGTTTGTATCTGTACTCGATATCGTCCAGGGTTTCTTTTATCCTTCGTTCGTTGGAAACATTTCGAACCCCCTCGTAAATGATCGCACCGGAATCGTTTTTTTCCATAAGCATTAGATGACTTCTCAGGCAGATCTTGTCGTATCCGCAACAGTCGGAAAACATAAGGCGCCAGGTCTCGATCTCCTGATCGGTCCCGGTCTCGGCGCATTTTTTGACCGAGTTCACGAAAAGATGCAGATTTTCTTCATCAAAGATCTTTGTCGGGTCCGCACCGAGATAATCCTCTTTTGCTATGTTCATCCAAAGTTCCGGAAGAAATTTATCGTTTATCTTAAGCAGCCTGATCTGTCCGTCTTTGTATGAAAGCAAAGCTGCAGGTTCCGAAAGCCGGCTGTCAATGATCTTTTCGTATTCCATGTGGTCCTCCTGTTAAAACGCCCTGATGAATAATGATCTGAGGCTTTGTAAATGTATATTTATACAGATAATATTATAACATGTAATTGAAAATGAGGATAATCTGATTTATCATGGAATATAAATAAACATGCTGAGATTAGGGGCATAAGATCGGAAAATATCAAAACAGAGGTAAGAATAATGAAAGAGAAAAAGAGAAAATCATTAAAAAAATCTTTGTTGACTCAGATCATCATCTTTGTGGCGATAATGATAGTTATCATCACACAGATAAGCATCAAACTTGCGGTTGATAACATTCAATCTCTTACAAACAATATTCTTGCAAGAGAATCCGTTGCTTACGCAAGTGAAGTTCATAACTGGTGGAGTTCGATCGAAGGAAGAGTTAAGCAGACATCGGATGTGATGAAGAACATCCCGTCTCTTTCCTATGACGACACTCTTTCAATGCTTCTTGAGATCACAAAGCTTGATCCCGATTCACAGGATATCTATATGGCATTCGGAGATACCGGAAAGTTCCTTGACGGTTCCGGATGGGTTCCCGACGATACTTTCGTATTTACCGACAGAGCATGGTATCAGGGAGCGCTTGCAAAAGGCGGAGATATCTATACATCAGAGCCCTATGTCGATGCATCGACCGGTAAGACCTGCCTTGCATGTGCGATCATGGTCAAAGACAATGTCGTTTTGAGCAGTGATATCAATTTCGATAAAGTTGCCGAAAAGGTCAACGGATTTAAATCCATCTCGCCGGAGGCAAAGTTCTATATCGTAAATAAAGAGACCAAGGATATACTTGTCAGTTCCAATGCCGCCTGCGTAGGACAGAAACTGGCCGAATCGACCGATCCCGTTGCAAAAGGCCTTTCGGCCATTTTTGATTCGATGAAGACCGATAATGCCGCAGACCCCGGAAAGGTTGTTACGGCTAAGACAGATTCCGGTTCGATGATGTTCACTTCCACCGATATCGAAGATACATCCTGGGTAGTCGTAAGCGCCGCTCCTTCCACGCTCCTTAGCGATGCGATCTGGAAGGTAATGATCCTTACGTTTGTAAGTGCCATAATCCTTCTCGCCATCCTTTCGGCACTGATGTATTACATTATAAGCAAAGCCATCAATCCCGTTACCACCGTTACGGAGCGTATCACCGATATCAGCAAGGGTGACTTTACGGTTGATATCATTCCCGAAGGCAATAACGAGATCACAACTTTGAGTGAGAGCCTTAAGGAATATATCGAAAAGATGCGGACCACACTCAAGAGTCTTTCCGGAATATCAGGTCAGATGAACAGCAGGGCCGGAGAGTGCTTCGACATCTCACATACACTTTCCGATGCCAACAGCAACCAAGGCGAATCGATAGAGAAGCTTAATACCACTTTGGGTGATATGAACAGATCGATCGAGGATATCGCCGGTGCGGCTTCCGAGCTTGCCGCTACATCGGGACAGCTTGCAAGCAGTGCCGAAGATGTCAGAAATCTCTGTGATCAGACTCTTTCTGCTTCCGCAAAGGGTAAGGAAGAGATGGAGAGCATGACCAAGAATGTTACGACTCTTAACGAAACCATCAGCGAACTTACCGGACTTATCCGTGCTACGGCCAAGTCCATTGAGGAGATCACTGGTATCACGGATACGATAAATGCCATTTCCGAGCAGACCAACCTTCTTTCGCTCAACGCTTCCATCGAAGCTGCCAGAGCAGGAGAGATGGGTAAGGGATTTGCAGTCGTTGCTACCGAGGTCGGAGTTCTGGCCAACCAGTCATCGGGAGCTACGGATACGATTCGCCGTCTTATCGATGAGGTTACCAAGAACATTGAAGACATTAACAGAAAAGCAGATACGTGCGTTAAGGATATGGAAGCCTGCATGAACGGAGTGGAAGGCGCCAACGAATCTTTCAACATCATCTATTCCGATGTTGCAAAAGCTACCGACGGCATCATTGAGATCGCCAGCGGCATAGAGAGGATCAATGATGTTGCTTCAAGCAACGAAACGATCACCAGAGAACAGGCTACGAACATCAATGAAGTACTGAGCCTGAGTGACATGATCGTCAGCGAGAGCACCAAGCTTCGTTCCGAGACCGAGAACATCACGAACATCTCGGAGAACCTCAACCAGTATTCCGACGAGATCAATTCGGATCTGTCACAGTATACCGTATAGGGTCATGGAATATTTCGTATATATCCTTGAGTGCATTGACGGATCACTATACACGGGATATACAAACAATCTTGAAAGACGCCTTAAGGCGCATAACGACGGAAAGGGAGCCAGGTATACAAAAGCCAGGCTTCCTGTCCGGTTATTATACAGTGAAGCTTACGACAGTAAAAAAGAAGCAATGAGCCGTGAGTGGCATATCAAGCATGACATGACACGAGAAGAAAAACTGAAATTGATAAAAAACAACACCTTATCTGTTACGTGATCACGAAACGGATAAGGTGTTCTGTTTAAAAGGCCGGATAATACAGCGGCAATAAGGGGAAATATGATCGATACTAACGTGAATCTGTCGGACGAACAGAAAACAAAACTTCAGAAACTTAAGGATATCATCGCCGATCTGGGTTCGGTCGCGGTCGGTTTTTCGGGCGGCGTGGATTCAACTTTGTTGCTTTATACGGCACACGAGGTGCTTGGCAAAGGAGCCGTGGCGATAACAGAAAACAGTGCCTCGATGCCCGGAAGGGAGATCGGGGAGACGGAGGCTTTTTGTAAGGAACACGGCATCAGACAGTTCTTTTGCACCGTGGATCCTCTTTCGATAGATGAATTCAGGAATAACGCACCGGATCGCTGTTATCATTGCAAGCGCCTTATCTTTTCCGAGATCAAAAGGATAGCCGAAGAGATCGGCATCGCTCATGTGGCCGAAGGATCCAACACCGACGATATGGGTGATTACCGTCCGGGGATGAGAGCGATAGAAGAACTCGGTATAAAAAGCCCGTTAAGGGAAGCGGGACTCGGGAAAGAGGATATCCGTATGTTGTCAAGGGCGCTTGGTCTGCCGACCTGGAGCAAACCCGCCTATGCCTGTCTTGCCACGCGTATCGCTTCCGGGGAAGAGATCACGGAAGACAAACTCCGTATGATAGACAAAGCCGAGCAGTTTCTTATTGAGAACGGGTTTTTGGAGGAACGCGTAAGGATGCACGGTGACCTTGCAAGGATTGAGGTGCCTTCATCCGTCATAGAACGCCTCGCTTCGAAAGAGATAAGGGAAAAAGTTTATGAGTACCTGAAAGGGCTCGGATTCCGATATGTGACGATAGATGCGTACGGATATAAGATGGGAAGCATGAACGGTGTTCCGATGACAAAAAATGATATATGAGATATCGCCTTTTAAGAAGAGGCTGGTGGCAACATATGATACCATAAAATGATATGTAAACAGTTTTTTGCATTTATGGGGGGATAATACAGTGCAGAAGGTTAGATGGGGTGTACTCGGAACGGCAAATATAGCAAGGGGTTGTACGATACCCGGCATGAAACAGGCGGATAACTGCGAACTTTTTGCCATAGCCGGAAGAAATGCCGACAAAGCCCGGGCTTTTAAGGAAGAGTTTGGATTTGAGAGATCTTACGGGAGCTATGATGAACTTATCGAAGATCCCGATGTTCAGGCGGTTTATATTCCGCTTCCGAACGATCTTCACCTTAAGTGGGTAACGGGAGCGCTTAAAAAGGGCAAACATGTCCTTTGTGAAAAACCGCTCGCACTTAATTCAAAAGAAGCAAGGCTGATGTATGAGACCGCCAAAGAAAACGGCGTTCATCTGATGGAAGCCTATGCTTATCTTCACAGTCCCTATGTATCAAGCCTTAAAAAAGATATCACCGATGGCCTTATAGGTGATGTGGATTATATAGAATCGGCATTCCTCACACAGGGGTACAAAGAGGATTTTCGCCTCCACAAGGAGTTCGGCGGAGGTGCGATGTATGACCTTGGCTGCTACTGTACGACCATGATATTGACGCTCGTTGATTCGGAACCCGAATTTGTAAAAGCTTCGGCCGAATACACGGATCTTGGGGTGGATTTCCTGACCGCAGCCATCATCCGTTTTAAGAACGGAGCCAGGGCTTCCTTTAATGTGGGAATGAACCTTGGAGTAAATACGAATTCGAGATTTGACAGATTATATATTCACGGAAGTAAAGGATGCATAAGATCCGATGTTGAATACAACGAGGAGGGGGATGTTTCTTACATGATATATGCGGATGAAGGGGTTACGGAACGAAAAGTGTTCAATCCGCAGAACTATGCGCTCGAAGTATCCCAACTCGGAAGATGCATCCTTGAAGGAGAAACTCCGCATGTAACTCCTGAGTTTTCGATCAGAAATTCGGAACTTATGGATCGCGTGCTTAAAGAGATCGGGTTCTTCTGATCCGACGCTGTTCTTTCTTTGGTATGGTGAACTCATGAAAATGCTTTGGCGCCTCAGCCGTGAAGCCATAAGATACAGATCCCTGTATGTGATAGCGATCATTTCGACATTGCTACTTACGGGCATCAATCTGGCTGCACCTAAAGTTCTTTCTTCCATGACGGGTATCGTGGAACGGGGAGTAAATGAAGACGGGTTACGAAGGATAGGCCTGCTTACCGCGATTCTGTTCGTCCTTTATCTTCTGCGCATTCTTTTCAGGTTCTTAAGCAATTATCTTGCACACAAAGCTGCGTGGTATCTGGTCGGTGATATGCGGACCAAGGTCTATGACAAGATGGAGCGTATGCACCTGGGCTTTTTTCACGACAAACAGACCGGAGATCTGATGAGCCGTGTCGTTAACGATACCAGGGATTTTGAACTTCTCTATGCACATATAATTCCCGAGACCATAACGAATTTGGTCACGTTTTTCGGTGTTCTTACAGTCCTTTTCATCATAAACGGCAAACTTGCACTGATCACATGTGCACCGATACCGCTGATCCTTTTATCCGGACTTATATTTTCGGGCAAAGTAAGGCCGTTTTTCAGGATATCCCAGAAAAAGATGGGAGAACTCAACGGCAAACTTCAGGATAATCTTTCGGGCGTTCAGGAGATACAGTCTTTCGGACGCGAAACATATGAGACCGAAAGAGTTGACGAAAGAAACTTCGAACATATAAGAGCAATGCTTAAAGCGCTTAAGATAAGCGCAGTCTTTCATCCTTCCGTGGAATTCATCTCTTCACTGGGAACGATACTCGTGGTCGGTTTCGGAGGATATCTTGCGTATAAGGAAGGGCTGAGTGTCGAGGATATTGTTGCATTTCTTTTATATCTTGGATTGTTTTACGGACCTGTCACGGGAATGGCCAATCTGCTTGAAAGCATGCAGCAGTCGATGGCAGGTGCCGAGCGTGTGATCGCGGTACTTGATACGCCGTGTGAGATAAATGATAAACCGGATGCCACTCCCCTTAAGGAAGTAAAGGGAGATATAGTTTTTGAAAATGTCAGTTTTTCATATAAGGACGGCTTACCGGTATTAAGAAATGTATCTTTCAGATGCGAACCGGGTAAGATGCTAGCACTTGTAGGTCCGACCGGAGTGGGAAAGACGACTCTTACACAGCTGATATCCCGTTTTTACGAACCCGATTCGGGAAGGATACTTATAGACGGACACGATATCTCGGATGTGACGCTCGAGAGCCTCAGGCAGAATATCTCTCCGGTCCTCCAGGATACATTTCTTTTTAACGGGACAATAGCCGAAAACATAGGGTATGCCGTTCCGGATGCGAGCAGGGAAGAGATAAAGGCTGCCGCTATGGCCGCCAATATCCATGAGAGCATAATGGAAATGCCGGACGGATATGACACCAGGATCGGCGAAAGGGGGCTTCGGCTTTCCGGAGGACAGAAACAGCGCGTTGCGATCGCCAGGGCGATCCTGAGACATTCTCCGATAATAGTTCTTGATGAAGCTACGGCATCCGTGGATGTTGAAACGGAACAGCAGATACAAAGATCGATCGCAAAGATAGCGGGAGAACATACCATAGTAGCGATCGCACACAGACTGTCAACTATCCGTAATGCGGATAAGATACTTGTGATAGAAGACGGACGTATCACGGAAGAAGGTACACATGAAGAGCTTATTAAGCTCGGGGGAAGTTATGCGCGCATGAACACCATACAGAGTGCCGAGGGCGCATCTTCGGATTGATTATTACGGAGGGTAAAAATGAAAAAAAGAGCGTTGTTCATCGGGGGAACGGGAACTATAAGTACCGCGATAGTAAAAAGACTGGTAAACGAGCTTGACTGGGAAGTATGGGTACTTAACAGGGGAAACAGGAACGATGTGCTTCCCGAAGAGGTCAATCGTATAGCCGTTGACATCAATGATGAAAGTGCCGTTCTTGAAAAGATCGGAGACATGACCTTTGATACCGTATGCGAGTTCATCGGTTTTGAAGTGTCTCAGGCAGAAAGAGATTACAGACTGTTTGCCGGCAGGACAAAACAGTATATGTATATAAGTTCGGCTTCGGCATACCACAAGCCCGCATCCGGCTATATCATCACCGAAGGTACCGCACTTGCCAATCCTTACTGGGAGTATTCAAGGAATAAGATAGCGTGCGAGGATTTCCTTATGAAGATGTATAAGGAAAACGGATTTCCCGTTACCATAATCCGTCCGAGCCATACCTATGATGAAAGAAACGTTCCTCTCGGAGTACACGGAAAGAACGGATTCTGGCAGGTCATAAAAAGGATGCAGGAGGGTAAAAAGGTCATCATACAGGGAGACGGCTCGAGCCTTTGGACGCTGACATGGAATGCCGACTTTGCCATCGGGTTCACGGGACTCATGGGGAACCGCCACGCCATAGGTGAGGCTTTCCAGATCACTTCGGACGAAACCCTGACGTGGGATCAGATATATGAGACCATAGCCGATGCTCTCGGCGTAAAACTGAACGCTTATCACGTATCTACGGATTTCCTCAGGGCCGTCGGCGATAAATACGGTTTTGACTATACGGGATCGCTTCTGGGTGATAAATCCGTGTCGGTCGTATTTGACAATACCAAGCTCAAGAGGGCAGTACCGGATATGAGGACAAATGTGAGATTTGACATGGGTGTCAGATATGCACTTGATTATGTACTGTCCCATCCCGATGAATGCCAGAAGGAAGACCCCGAGTTTGATGCCTGGTGCGACAGAGTCATAGATGCCCTGGAAAAGGCAAAAGAAAACATCTGAAAGTCGGACGATACGGCAGAAAGGAAAAAGAATGAATAATTTTGAATTTTTTTCACCCACGTGTTTTGTCTTTGGAAAAGATACGGAAACAAAAACCGGAGAATATGTAAAAAGATTCGGAGGCACCAAAGTCCTTATCCATTACGGCGGAGGAAGTGTCATTCGTTCCGGATTGCTTGACAGGGTCAAAAGATCCCTTGATGAAGCATCTGTACACTATACGGAGCTTGGCGGAGTAAAACCCAATCCCAGGAGCGGACTGGTTTACGAGGGTATAGAACTATGCAAGAAAGAAAATGTGGATTTTATTCTGGCAGTGGGTGGCGGAAGCACCATAGATTCGTCCAAAGCGATAGCAGCCGGTGTTCTTTATGAGGGAGACTTCTGGGACTTCTACCGCGGAAAGAGAATAGAAAAGGCTCTGGGAGTCGGAACCGTTCTTACCATAGCAGCGGCAGGAAGCGAGGGAAGCCCTGATTCGGTCATTACGAAGGAAGAGGGTATGTTCAAACGAGGAGCCAGCGGAGATGCCATACGCCCCAAATTCAGTATCCTTAATCCGGCTCTTACGCAGTCTCTGCCTCCATTCCAGACGGCGGCAGGAATAACCGACATAATGGCTCATCTCTATGAGCGTTATCTTACAAATACCAGGGATGTTGAAGTCACTGACAGACTTATCGAGGCACTTCTTCTTACGATGAGACATGAAGGACCAAGGGTAATAGCCGATCCGGATAATTACGAGGCCAGGGCAAATATCATGTGGGCCGGAACAATGGCCCATACCAATTCGTGCGGTGTAGGCAGAAGTCAAGACTGGCTGAGCCATACGATAGAACATGAGCTTTCTGCGATGTATGACTGTGCACACGGAGCCGGTCTGGCTGTAACAATGCCTGCTGTTTTCACATATGAGCTTTCTCATAACGTTATGAGATTCGCACAGGTTGCAAACAGGGTCTGGGGGTGTCAGATGGATTTTGAAAATCCCGAGGTTACGGCAAAAGCAGGTATCGAAGCATTCAGGAATTTCCTTATATCGATCGGAATGCCCAAAAACTTTAAAGAACTTGGGGCAAAAGAAGAGGATATCCCTAAGCTTGTCAAAGTCCTTTGCCGCGGGGACGGAAGGGACGGAACAATATCCGGTTTTGTCACACTGAATGAAGATGATTGCGATAAGATATACAGGATGATGATCTGATATCCCGAAGAAGACACGGAGGAATTACCTGACTATGGATTACAGTCAATATGAGATCTACGATTTTGACAATATAAGCGCATTCAACATGTCCACGGGATATAAAGAGAGGAGTTATCAGCCTCACTGGCATTCTTACGGTGAGATCATGCTTGTCGGTCCCGGAGATACCAATATCTACAAGGTCAACCAGAGCACTTATAAACTTGTTCCGGGAGATTTTGTTCTCATATGGCCGATGGAAGTGCATGAGATCGTTGATGCCGACAGAGAAGAGGCACTGGTCATACAGTTCAGCAATGCCTTCATGAATACGTTGTTCGATCTCCAGAGGATCATGCATTTATACAGAAATCTTCATGTTATCTGTATCAATGCACATCCCGAACTGGTATCGGAACTCCAGGTGATAGCATATAAGATGAAGAAGATCTTTTTCTCGAATTGCAATGACCGTGAATTGCGATGTTGTATGCTGCTCATGGAGTTTATGATGATACTTGATGAACACAGGAACGAATTCGCACCGGAACTTAATTCGGGAGCAAAGAGCGTTTATGCCGATGATGTCATGAGAAGGATGATCGCAGTTACCGATTATATAAAGAACAATCTTAATGCGGATGATCTTTCGCAGAGCGCCATGGCGGAGATGGCCGGGATAAGCAAGGATTATTTTTCAAGGATATTTAAAAGTGTTACCGGGATGAATTACAGCAAATGGCTCAATATGATAAGGCTAGAAAAAGCCACCGAGCTGCTGGCACTTAATGACAGGACTCTGACGGAAGTAGCGATGCTTTCGGGATTCCAGAGCATTCCGAGTTTCAACAGAGTATTCAGGAGTGAAAAGGGTATGGCTCCGGGGGAATACAGAGCATTGTTTGTAGGAGGGAAGGAAAATGAGCATTGATCTTAGTAATATGCCGAAGCTGGGCTTCGGACTGATGCGTCTTCCGGAAAAGGACGGTGTCATCGATCACGAGCAGGTCTGCCGGATGGTGGACATGTATATGGAAGCCGGTATGAACTATTTTGACACGGCTTATGTTTATCACGGCGGCAAATCGGAAGTCGCGGCCAGGGAAGCACTGGTAAAGAGATACCCAAGAGACAGCTTTATGATCGCCACAAAGCTTCCGGCCTGGGAGATAAAGAAGGCAGAGGATGTCGACAGACTGTTCAACGAGCAGCTTGAAAGAGCGGGTGTTGATCACTTTGATTTTTATCTTCTTCATTCTATCGAGGACGGATCAAATTATGACACGTATGTCAAATATAATTGCTTTGAATGGGGAATGAAGCGCAAGGCCGAAGGCAAGATCACTCATTTCGGTTTCTCATATCACGGAAGTCCGGAACTGCTGGTAAAGATACTTGATGAGCATCCCGAGGTGGAATTCGTTCAGATACAGCTTAATTATCTGGACAGGACAAATCCCGTGGTACAGTCTCAGAAGCTTTACGATATATTGAGTGAAAGAAAGATCCCGATCATCGTTATGGAACCCGTCCGGGGCGGTATGCTCGCAAGCATGGCTCCCGATATCGAGGCAAAGTTCAAGGCCAGACAGCCGGAGCGCTCCGTGGCATCATGGGCACTTCGCTTTGTGGGTTCTCTGCCCGGCGTTATGACCATCCTTTCCGGAATGTCTAACGAAGAGCAGATGCGTGATAACATATCGACATTTAAGGATTTTGTTCCGCTTGCTGAAGATGAACTCAAGATCGTGGATGAAGTTACGGACGAGATACTGAGCATACCGCAGATAGGCTGTACGGCATGCAAATACTGCTGTGACGGATGTCCGATGAAGATCAGCATACCGGATGTTTTCAGGACCGTGAACACGTTAAGGCGTTATCCTGATGACTGGAGATCAAAAAATTTCTATTCGGGTCTCATAAAAAGGTACGGGAAGGCTTCGGATTGTGTCGGATGCGGTCAGTGCGAACGCGTTTGTCCACAGCATCTTCCGATCATCGATCTGATGAAGGAAGCCGCCGGGATCCTGGATCAAAACTAAGATAAACGATATTGACGGAATACACATTAAAGAAGGGATTGTCTACCTGGAATTAATTTCGGGTTGACAATCCCTTCCCGTTTTGTTATATTTTCTTTTATGAGTGCTAATAACAAAGGTTCGGTTCTTACAGTCCGGTCAAAAACATCAGAACTTGTTTATATGGCAATATGTGCCGCGCTTATCGCAATCTGTTCATGGATAAGCATTCCGATGACGGTTCCCTTCACTCTGCAGACGTTTGCGGTGTTTTTTGTGCTACTTTTGCTTGGCGGGAAGAACGGGACCATCTCGATAGCAGTCTATGTTATACTCGGCCTTATCGGGCTTCCGGTCTTTTCAGGATTTGCGGGAGGCCCCAGTGTGCTCCTTGGAAGCACGGGCGGCTATATACTTGGCTTTATCATTATGGGTCTTATCTATCTTCTGATCACCGGTATCTTCGGAAACAGGACCGTGGTAACGATCATGGCACTCATAGCGGGACTTATCATATGCTATGCTTTCGGAACGTTCTGGTTCATGTTCGTATATATGAGAAAAACAGGTCCCGTCGGGTTGTTGACGGTTCTTTCATGGTGTGTGTTTCCGTTCGTGATACCCGATCTTCTTAAGCTTGCCCTTGCTCTTTTCATTTCAAAAAGGGTCAGATCCGTCATTAAATAACAAAATATCGATAATTATCGCCATATATAGATATTGAAGATAGCGCTTTTGCAAGGTATAATAATTTAAAGTCTATATATGGAGGATAATACATGGGAAGTAAAAACAAAAAAACAGGTTATGGGGTTAACAGCATAAGGTTTAAGCTGGTCTTTATAATGATCATGCTTGCAGCTGTTCCTGTCCTTATCCTTACGCTTTTATCGGTGAGGACGATGATGAGCGATGCTCTTGAATCCGGGGAGGAGATCAATGTTAAACAGGTACAGTCCGTTGAACTTGAACTCAATTCACTCCTTAAGCAGAACATCAGGATGCTCGAGACGATAGCTTCATCGCCCGCAACGCTGGATCTGATCAGGAATCCTGCCAACGAGTCAAAACTTGCGGATATGCAGACTACTCTGATCGCAGTGGATAAGATCCTTGACGACGGAAATTCCACGGTCCTTACGGGGGCAGACGGTGAGAATATCGTCAGATCCACCGGTAATCTCGTAAATATCGCAGAACGCGGTTACTTTATTACTGCAATGAAGGGCTCGGAGAACATTTCCGATGCCAGCGTTTCAAAGACCACGGGCGGACTTATCTGCGTTATAGCTGTTCCCGTAAGGGATGAAGACGGTAACCCCGTTGCGGTCCTTACACGTAATTACAGCATAGGTGTCCTGCATGATATGCTCGCATCCGAAGTTTCATCGGATGAGACGATGATCATTACGGATACGACAGGTGCCGTTATAGCTCACTCGGCTCACGAGATTAATGCCGATTCCGAACCCGATGAAAGAAGTTCGGCACTGTTCTTTACCAGAGCTGAAGAATCCGGCACTTACGAAGAAAAGACCGATGCCGGAAAGATGGTAACATCATGGTACAGAGAACCCATCACATCATGGAATATCGTAGTATTCCGTGAGTACGATTCGATAATGAGCTCTGCAACAAGGATGGCGATAATCTTTATCATCCTCGGTGTTGTGCTTGCAGCTCTGGCGGTTGTAATAGCACTTTGGCTTGCGGGAAGCATCGACAAGCCCATCCAGGAGATCAACAAGGCTCTCGAAGCTCTTTCGGACGGACACTTTGTTACTATCCGGAAGTACCATGACCGCAAGGATGAATTCGGTGCGATGGTCAAGTCCACGAACTTTGTTACCGATAAGATAAAGGCAATAGTTGCCGGCATCAAGCAGTCAGCATCCAGTGTTGCTAATTCGGCAAACGAACTTTCCGAGAGCACGGATCAGATATCAAAGACCGCAGAAGATGTTTCAAGCGCTGTTCTTGATATCGCAAACGGTGCGACACAGCAGGCCAATGAAGTTCAGGATGCGAGCACCAGCACAGGTCAGATCAGTGACAACATCCAGAAGGTTACAGATAATTCGAATTCTCTGGCAGGCACTGCCGATACAATGAATGAGAACAGTAAGGAAGCTGCCAAGGAACTCGAGAAGCTCAAGCTTTCTTCGGATGAGATGAGCAAGGCGGTCGAAGAGATCACCGAAAGGATCTCCGCTACCGGAGCTGCGGTTGAGAACATCTCTCAGAAGGTTGAGGCTATCAATTCCATCGCTTCACAGACGAACCTTCTTGCGCTTAATGCTTCGATCGAGGCAGCAAGAGCAGGTGAGGCCGGAAGAGGATTCGCAGTCGTTGCCGAAGAGATCAGTAAGCTGGCCGACGATTCCGCAATGGGTGCCAACGGAATAAAGGAACAGATGACGATATTGCTGTCGGAGTCACAGAGTGCCATCTCTACAGCTCAGCAGGTTAAGGCTGCGACAGAGAGCCAGAAGGAGATCCTTGATGCGACTATCGAAAGTATAAACAGCCTTATCGGACAGATCGGAACGACCGTATCCGGAGTAAGGACCATAACAAGTGACGCCGAGGCCTGTGACAGTTCAAGGAACATCATCCTTGAGGCGATCAGCTCGCTTTCGGCCATATCGGAAGAAAATGCGGCTTCATGTGAAGAGACCAGTGCTTCCATGCAGGAACTTGAAGCTACGATCAATGTTCTGGCCCACGCCGCCGAAGAGCTTAAGACAGTATCCGATACACTTGCAAAGGATATGGAATTCTTTAAAGACTGATAAAAAATTTTTAGACGAGGAAATGATATTATGAAATTCAAGAAACTGTTAACGATTTTACTGCTTTCACTCAGCTTCACGCTTGCATTTACCGCATGTTCGAAGGATGAAGGAAGATCTTCAAAGAAGGCCGCTTCCGACGAAGATGAGGATGAGGATGAAGATGAGGAGGAAGAAGCCTCGTCAAAGAAAAAGAGTAAGAAGAAAAAGAAGGATAAAGAGGATTCCGAAGAGGATGATAAGAAGAAGGAAGAGACGGATTCCGAAGACGTGATATACGAATCCGACCTGATCAGTTATGATGCCGAATACGATGAGGGATCATATTCCGTACAGTACAAGCTCGTTATCCATGATGAAGAATCTGCCGATTTTTATGAGACGGATTATTATGAAGACAGCGATTATGACTACTCGACTCATATGAGCGGAGAATACGCATTCCAGGATGACGATACGGTTGAACTGTTCGTAAGATATCAGGGCACTATCCAGACACTCCGGATCAATCTCGACGGCGAAAAGGTTACCGATATCGAATATGTATATGACTCCGGTGTCGGAGAACTTGTCGGAAATACCTACAACTGTTATGACTCCGAGATAGGTTCTTGCTATCTGGAGGTCGAAGAAGACGGATCCGCCACGTTGGGCACTTCGGATAAGACCTATACCGGATATATGTCGAAGTACGGTGAGGAATGGAACCTTATGGTTTCGGATCCCGAAACGGAAGAGAGTATCGACTGGATAATCTATATCGACGGTGATGTGTTCTCTTATGAGACTTTCGGCGAATACCTTTACAGTGATTACGAAGGAGAGTTCAAGGCATTCGGACAGTACGGAGATGCCACATTCAAATTCTCGGGTGACGGAAAAGCTTCGGTAGATCTTAAGATCGACGGAAAGTCAAAGCACTTCGAAGGAAATTTTTACGTTGACACTGAAGAAGAAAGAATTTCGGGAGCTTACTTAAAGACTGAAGACGAAACCGAGGTTCTTGACCTTGAGTTTGATGAAGTGGACGGCGAGATGAACTATCACGGCCAGTATTCACAGATGATGGCTGCCGGCTGATCAGGAATAATTTGCGATAGCTTCTCCGATCATTGATTTGATCATTTCGGAAAGCTCTTTGGTACTCATATCTTTATATTCATCGTATTGAACAGGCCTAAGGAAGACGACCTTCGTGGTAACGGTCCTTAGGCTGTTTATTTCAAAGGGAACATATGAATCGATAAGTGCTACGGGAACAATGGGCTGCTTTGACCACAGGGCAGCCTTAAATGCGCCCGGAAGAAATTCCTGGAGATTGTTTTGGTTATGGTTGTGTCCGCCTTCCGGGAAGATGATGTATCTTTTTCCTGCGGCAACCCTGTCGGCCAGGAGTTTGATGCTCTTAACCTGGTTCTTCATATCGGTCTTGTCAAGCCTTATTCCGTCCAGAACATCGGTGAACTCGGTAACAAGGATCATGCGCGAGCGGATCGCATCTATCACGATCGAACAGGGTTTTTCGTGACCGTTTATGATACCGAGCGAATCAAATCTTCCCTGATGGTTTGAGTACATGAGATATCCGCCTTCCTCCGGCAGATTTTCCTTTCCGAAATACAAAGTCTTTACACGCCCGTGACGCATTACGATCTTTACCATGTTACACGCAACCCTGTATCTGTATTCTTCGCTGTAGCGTTCCTGGTGACGCATGATATATCTGATCTTAAGGATATAGTAAATGATATGCGGAAGAGAAATGATGATGTCAAAATAATATCGGAGCATTGCAGATCCTTTTCCTATAACGCGTATTTTTGTCCCGCAGGTAAAGGCAGGAACAAATAAAACATATAGATTATACAACATTCAAAAAAAACAGTTCAACATGTTTGCTCTTTTTTACAGAAAACCGGCATTTATGGTATACTGAAAGGTAATGTACAGGTCTGTAACAGATAAGGAGAAAGATCGTAATGGCTTACTGGGTTATTGTGGTTGACGATGATGCCGGAAACCTTAAGATGGCAGGACATATACTGAGTCGTGCCAATATGCGTGTGACCGCGTTAAGATCGGGAAATGCGCTCATTGAATATGTTGAAAAAAACGGATTTCCGAATCTTGTCCTTCTCGACATTATGATGCCCGAGATGGATGGGTTTGAGACACTGACCGCGTTCAGGGAAAAAGAAAAGGAGATGGGAGTTTCAGAAGTGCCCGTGGTATTCCTTTCCGCCGATGATGAAGTCGATACGGAACGCCGGGGTTTCGAGATGGGAGTTTCCGATTTTATCAAAAAGCCGTTCGATCCGGATATTCTTGTCAAAAGGGTCAATAATCTCCTTACGACCTATGATCAGATGAATTCTTTTGAAACCAAAGCAACTCTTGATTCGCTCACCGGCCTCCTCAACAAGGAGAACGCAACCGAGCAGGCTGCCGCAATGTGCCGTGAGAGCAAGGGCTTTCTTGCGGTACTCGATCTTGATTCTTTCAAACTCGTAAACGATATATACGGACATGAAACCGGAGACGATCTTCTTATCCGGTTCACTCTTGTGCTTAAGGAATGCATAAAATGTAAGAGCGTAGTGGGAAGGATAGGAGGAGACGAGTTCATGGTCTTCTTTGAAGGAGCTTCCGAAGCTGACATCAGGGAGTTTTCCGATAAGATCAATGAACGCATCGTGACGGAAACACAGAATCTTCTGGGCGACCAGATGGTGATTCCGATAGGAGTGTCGACCGGTGCGGTAGCCGTTCCCGAAGCGGGTACGGACTTTGCCGAAGTTTTCCGCCTTGCCGACAGGGAACTGTACCGGGTGAAGGAAAACGGAAAACACGGGGTGGAGATCTATTCACCCGATCTTAAAGGCGATATCACCGAGGTCCCGGATGATATAAATCTGAGTACACTTTCGAGAATACTTGAAGAACGCAATGTTCCGCAGAGCGCGATGTGGATGGGAAAAGAAGCGTTCGGAAACATATACAGATACATGCTCCGCTATATGGACCGTTATCAGGGAACGGCATATAAGCTTCTGTACAGCGTGGAAACGGATGAGAGCGTAGATGAAAAAAAGCGCCTTGATATCATTGACCGTGCCAGGGAACTTCTGCAGTTTTCGCTCCGCAACAGCGATATAATGATGCAGATCGGAGAAAATCATTTCTTCCTTCTGCTTCCCGAGATAAACGAATATAACGCGAAGAGGGTTACCGACAGGATACAGAAGGCCTGGAAACGCGAGGACTACAGTTCGCTCGCTGTTCTTAACGTGGATATGGACAGCGTAAACCACGAGATCAGGGAGCACCACAAAGCAAAGGAAAAAGAGCCGGACTGGGTAGTGGTTGTAGATGACGATAAATCAAACCTTATGATGGTCGGCAATATACTCAGCAAGAACAATATAAGGGTTAGCGCACTTCAATCCGGGCAGGCGTTCCTGAACTTCATAAAGGAAAACAGACCCAACCTTGTCCTTATGGATGTGAACATGCCGGATATGGACGGTTTTGAGACATTTGAAAAGATGAAGGAAATGCTCGGAGCCGCCGCATCGAGAGTGCCCGTGATCTTCCTTACGGCTGATGAGGGCGAAGATACCGAAACAAAGGGACTTGAGCTCGGAGCGATGGATTTTGTAAGGAAACCCATCATTCCGGGAAACCTTATCCTCAGAGTAAGACATACACTCGAACTTGTCCTGTTGCAGAATCATCTGTTTGAAGAGGTCGACAGGAAGACCGAAGAGAACAGGAATCTTTCGATCCATATAGTCAAGGCGCTTGCTGCTGCCATCGATGCCAAAGATACCTATACGAACGGACATTCAAGCCGTGTTGCGGAATATACTAAACAGATTGCGATGCGTTTCGGATATCCGGAAGAGAAGCTTGATGATATCTATATGATGGGATTGCTTCATGACGTCGGTAAGATAGGTATACCCGATGCCATCATCAATAAGCCCGCCAAACTTACGGAAGAAGAGTATGAAGTCATCAAGACGCATCCCGTTATGGGATCGCGCATATTAAAGAGTATATCCGAAATGCCTTCCCTTGCGATGGGAGCAAGATGGCATCATGAACGATATGACGGAACCGGTTATCCGGACGGACTTAAGGGAGATGATATTCCCGAAGAGGCAAGGATCATTGCTGTGGCGGATTCCTATGATGCGATGAGCTCCAGCAGGAGTTACAGAGGCATCCTTCCGCAGGAAAAGATCCGTGAGGAACTCGAAAAGGGGAGAGGAACCCAGTTCGATCCGAAATTTGCGGACATCATGCTGGACATGATGAACGAAGATACAGAATACAAACTTAAAGGGGAATGATTATGAAAAAGGAGAGCGAATTCTACCTGTCATCTCACAGGATGGTATTATTCTGCTATACTCTCTTTACGGTAATACTTGGCTTGGAAACGGTCCTTATGGGGTGGGAAAAATGGGCACTCCTTCTTATGGCGGCCGGACTTGCCTTGAGCTGGATGCTCCATATCCAGCAGCGCCTTGCGCCTTATTCCAGGATGTGGATCTATTCCATCCTGATGATGGCGGCTTTTTTCTTTTACGGTGTACATGATACGAGCACCTTTGACCTTTCCACGGTCATGACCGTTATCATCATGATATATACCATCACGGGTATAAGGTCTCTTATCACTCTTTGCCAGATCACTTTTTATCTGACCTTCGGATATGAAGTGATGATCATGCTGTTTTCCGGAACGCAATTTGATTCACTGGGCGTAACCAGGGCCCTCCTTCATCTGCTTATGGTCACGATGGCATCCTGGATCGCAAGAAACATCATCGAAAGATGGAGCAAAGTTCTCGATAAATCCCGCGATGAGATAGAAGAGCTTAAAGAGGCTACGGAAAGACTTGATAATTTCCTTGCAAACGTTTCTCATGAGATCCGAACACCCGTCAATGCGGTAATGGGTCTTTCATCCGTCCTTGAAAAAGAGGAACTTCCCGAGAACGTCAAAGAAAGCGTTAATTCGATCTTCGGTGCCGGACAGCGTGTTTCCGAACAGATCGGAGACATCCTTGATTTTACCGAAATAGACATGGATAAGCTTTCCGTAACAAACGAGAATTATATGATCAGTTCTCTGGTGAACGATCTTCTTGTTCAGATGTCTTCGGCGGAAGATTACGGCCTTGATCTGGTCGTTGACATGGAAGCCGATATACCGTCCGAACTTGTCGGAGACAGCATCAAGCTTAAAAAGATACTGAGAAATCTCATAACAAACGGATACAAGTATTCAAAAGAAGGCGGTGTATACGTTCATCTATACACCCTGAAACGTGAATACGGAGTTAACCTCATCATCGAAGTCAAGGATACCGGTGTCGGTATGACCGAAGATGAGATCGAGCATATCTTCGAAAAATTCTATCAGTCCGATTCGGGACGTACGAGGAGTGCCGGAGGACTGGGCCTCGGTATACCGATCGTTAACGGATTTGCCAAGGCTATGGGCGGGGTTCTTACAATAGAGAGCAGACCCGGTGAGGGAACAACGGTAAGAGTCAGCATTCCGCAGACCGTGGATGATCCTTCGCCGTGCCTTTCCGTAAAGGATAAGGAAGAAACGATAGCTGCCGGATTCCTCGGATTCATGACTACGGGAAGCCCGAAGATAAGAGAATACTATATGGATATGGTATCTCATCTCGTTTCCGGATTGTCTGTAGATTTTTACAGAGTTCAGTCAAGACAGGATCTGGAGAACCTCGTTTCTTCGGTGAAAGTAAGCCACCTTTTCGTCGGTACCGGCGAATATCTTAACAACATCGATTATATTGACTCTCTGACGGAGAAGATGAATGTCGCCGTTGTGGTAGACCGCGGATTCCGGGGCGAACTCGGCGGTAAAGTAACCTTGTTGCCGAAACCTTTCTACGGCGCTCAGGTCGCCAATTTCCTCAACCATACTTTCGGCAGTGCAAATGAGGTTATCGATGAAAGAATGATATGTCCGGGACTTAAGGCGCTCGTCGTTGACGATGAACCCATGAACATCAGCGTGGCAAGAGGTATATTCGAATCATACGGCATGACAGTTAAATCCGCATCCGGCGGAATGGAGTCGATAGAGGCATTCGAAAAAGAAAACTTTGATATTATCTTCATGGATCATATGATGCCCGGAATGGACGGCGTGGAAGCGATGAAGAGATTAAGGCTCGTGGCGTCAAGGAAGAAAGTCGATGTCTGCATCGTTGCGCTTACCGCAAATGCCATAAGTTCGGCTAAAGAGATGTTCCTTTCCGAAGGTTTTGACGGTTTTGTTCCGAAACCCATAGATATAACCGATCTTGAAAGGGTATTGAAACATGTTCTTCCGAAGTCGGCGATAGTATATATCAAGAATGACAAGAAAAAGACACTGCCGGATGCCCGCCTTGTCGGATCTGCCGTAGAAGACAGATATAAGGCGCTTAAGGACTATGGGGTGGATGTGGCCCAGGGACTTAAATACTCACAGAACGATGAGGACTTTTATCTTAAACTTCTCGGTGAATATGCTTCGGATCGTGACAGGAAGAAAAATGATCTCGAGAAATATTACCTTGAAGGCAATATGAAGGAATACGCGATCAGGGTTCACGCCATCAAGAGCACATCCAAGATGATAGGCGCGAACTCCGTTTCCGATACGGCCAAGTTGCTTGAGAATGCGTCGAAAAAGTCCGACAGGGAAAAGGTCGATGAACTTCACGGCGACTTCCTTTCGGCATACTGTTCCCTTATGGATATCATAAAGGAACTGAAAGGCGTCAATGTGCCCGAGCAGATCGCAGCGGCGCGTGACGATGAAGACCCGGTTCCCGAAAACTCCGGCGGAGACGATGACATAATGGAATTTGCTCCTGCCCCGGAAAGTGACGGTGAGGAGGGTAAAATATGAAGAGATTGAAAACCCTTTACGAAGAATTATTTATCAATCCGGAAAGAGATTTTACGGAGCGAAGCTTTGTCATGCTCACGATGATCGCCATGATCGCGATCTTTCTCATTCTTGTTGCCGATGTTGTAACGGGTGAGAACATGATAGAGTGTTTGGCTCTTTTTGTCATGCTGTTCTGTTCGCCTTTTATCATTTCATATTCCGTAAAGAACAAAAGGATACAG
This sequence comes from Lachnospiraceae bacterium, assembly GCA_024682115.1. Classification (GTDB taxonomy): domain Bacteria; phylum Bacillota; class Clostridia; order Lachnospirales; family Lachnospiraceae; genus JAILLW01. The sequence goes on along the minus strand of JAIKZO010000108.1, from coordinate 18,508 downwards.
TTCGGCGCAGGTTTGATCTCTGTCGGGATAGTATATGTCATATTGCCCATCACCTTCTTTTTCGGAGGAGGTCTCACCGGCGGATCGATGGTCTGGATATCTTTTTCATATCTGTTCATCGGCCTTATCCTGGTCGGAGCGTTAAAGACGGTGATGCTGCTTTCGCTTACCGTGCTTGTGTTCGCTGAATTCCTTATAGCTTATCTTCATCCCGAACTCATCGTTGAACATGACCGTAAGATGTGGTTCCTCGATACCGGGATATCCGTATTGCTCGTAGGATTGGTCGTTTACATCATGGTCTGGTTCCAGAGCAGGCTTTTCATGCTGGAAAACACCAGGGCCAAGGAACAGGCTGAAGAGATAGATGAATTAAGCAGGGCGCAGAACAGATTCTTCTCAAGCATGAGCCACGAGATCAGGACACCGATCAATACGATCATCGGACTCAACGAGATGATCCTCAGGGAAGATGTTTCCGAAGAAGTGGCAGAGGATGCCAGAAGTATAAAATCGGCTTCCAATATCCTTCTTTCGCTCATAAACGATATCCTGGATATGTCAAAGATCCGTTCGGGAAGAATGGATATCGTACATCTCCCTTACGATGTCGGGGTGATGTTATCGGAACTTGTAAATATGATATGGATAAAGGCCGAGGAAAAAGGCCTCCAGTTTTCAGTAGATGTCGATCCGGAGATCCCTTCGGGCCTTGTCAGCGATGAAGTCAGGATAAAGCAGATCCTGATAAACCTTCTTAACAATGCCGTAAAGTACACACAGGAAGGAAGCGTCACATTATCGATCCGCTGCCTGAAAAAAGGAAACGGGAAAGCACTTGTTTCGTATTCCGTTGAAGATACCGGAATGGGTATCAGAAAAGAGAGCATACCTCACCTGTTTGATGAGTTCAGAAGAGAAGACGAAAACAGGAACAGATATATCGAAGGAACCGGACTCGGTCTTTCTATCGTTAAACAGCTTACCGATCTTCTGGGAGGCCAGATAACCGTAAACAGCGTTTATACAAAGGGATCGACTTTTGAAGTGACCATCGAACAGGATATAGCGGTCGATCAGGCTCTGGGTGATTATGATCCCAACAGGTTCCATCTGCCCGACGATAAAAAAAGATATCATCAGAGTTTTGAAGCACCGGATGCGGAAGTACTCATCGTGGATGATAACAACGCAAACCTTATGGTCGCAGTCAAGCTCCTGAGAGAAACAAAGGTACGGACAGATACCGCATTAAGCGGCAAGGAATGTCTTAAACTGACACTGCAGAAACATTATAATGCGATCCTCATGGATCATATGATGCCCGAGATGGACGGTATAGAATGTCTTCATGCGATAAGGGAACAGTCGGGAGGCCTTTGTAAGGATACCCCTGTTATCGCACTTACTGCCAATGCCGGAAGCGAAAACAAAGCATTGTACAGAAAAGAAGGTTTCGACGGTTATCTGTTAAAACCCGTCGAAGCTGAAATGCTTGAGGAAACCTTGAGAGCCGTTCTTCCGAGCGATCTCGTAAGCGGTGTATCTCAGGACGATTCTTATCTTGCTTCGGAAGGATTTATCGGAAGAACGCGCGAAAAGATCCCGCTGCTCGTTACGACGGACAGTGTGTCGGATCTTCCCCAGGAACTCCTTCGAAAATACAATATCCCTGTCATGCCGTACAAGGTATACACGAAGGGCGGTGTTTTCTCCGATGGGATAGAAGCCGGCGGAGATGTTATAGTAAGGTATCTTGCCGATAAGGGCAGCGAAGCCAGAAGTGAGGCGCCTTCGGTTGAGGAATACGAGGAATTCTTCGCAAGACTGCTTTCAAAGGCTCAGCATATCCTTCATATCGCCATGGCGAAGAACGCCAGTAAAGGATATGAAAATGCCGCTAAAGCCGCATCGGCGTTCTATAACGTGACTGTTTTTGATTCGGGACATCTCTCGAGCGGAATGGGGATCATGGCGGTGGAAGCCGTTAAGCTTGCCGATTCCGACAGGATAGATCTTGATTATATCAAAGACAGACTTGAAAAGAAAAAGAGCAGGGTAAGGACGAGTTTCATCGTTGACAGCACGGAATATCTTTACCGTTCAGGAAGATTATCGGAGCGGGTATATAAACTCTGTAACGCATTCCTTCTGCATCCGAGGATAATAATGAAAAACAGTTCCATGAAGGTCGGGAGCATACTGATCGGTGAAAGACAGAGAGTATGTTCGTCATATATCAACAAGGCCCTTCATGATTCCGAGTCTATCGACAAAACGGCCCTGTTCATAACCTATGTCGGAATGAAGAGGGAAGAGATAGAAAAAGTAAAAGATGATGTCCTTAAGGTCGTAGATTTCGAGAAGGTATACATGCAGAAGGCATCGCCTGCCGTATCCATAAACAGCGGACCGGGAACTTTCGGACTTATCTTTTCAAGAAAATAAATGACGATTATGTCATAAACGGAGGAAAACATGAACGAATTACTTCAAAAGATCCACGATATCGGGATCGTACCTGTGATCGCGATCGATGAAGCATCCAAAGCCGTACCGCTTGCAAAAGCACTTGTTAAAGGCGGCCTTAGCGCTGCAGAAGTAACATTCAGGACAGCTGCTGCTGAAGATGCGATCAAAGCAATCGTAAAAGAAGTTCCCGAGATGATAGTGGGAGCCGGAACGGTACTGACGACGGAGCAGGCGGACAGGGCTATCGCTGCGGGAGTAAGCTTTATAGTAAGTCCCGGATTTAACCCCAAGGTGACGGGATATGTCATCTCAAAGGGAGTATGCATGATGCCGGGAACCGCCACCGCAGGAGAGATGGAACAGGCTATGGCCATGGGCCTTGAAGTCGTTAAGTTCTTCCCTGCCGAACAGAACGGCGGGATAGAGAAATTAAAGGCTCTGGCAGGTCCCTATAAGACCCTTAAGTGGATGCCTACCGGCGGAGTGAACACAGAGAATCTTTCCAAATACATGAGCTTTCCGCAGATACTCGCATGCGGGGGTACATGGATGGTCAAAAAGGATCTTATAGAAAACGAAAAGTGGGACGAGATCACATCCATCTGTGAAGCTGCGGTACGCAATATGCTCGGGTTCAGGCTCAGACATATCGGTATAAACTGCGAAGATGCAGGTGAGGCACAAAGAACGGCGAAAACCTTAAGTGCATTATTCGGATTCGAATACGATGAAAACGATAAAGGGATCTTTGTCGGTAAGGAATTTGCGGAGGTGATGAAATATAACGGCCGCGGCAGGTGCGGACATATAGGCATCACGACCAATGATGTGGACAGAGCCGTGTATCACCTTTTAAGGAAGGGTGCGACGTTTGACGAGAGTTCACGCCTTGTCGATGAAAAAGGAACCAAGTTCATTTATCTGAATGGCGATTTTTCGGGTTTTGAGATTCATTTGTCTAGAGCATAAAAAGTTTACATAATATAGTCATTTTGGAGGTTTCAATATTGGCAGAGTGGTCACATTCGGAGAGATAATGCTCCGGCTTGCACCGAACGGGTATTACAGATTTTTTCAGGACGATCAGCTTCAGGCAACTTTCGGCGGCGGTGAAGCGAATGTTTCGGTATCGCTTGCAAATTACGGGATGGATACGGCTTTTGTCACCAAGCTTCCCAAGCATGCGATAGGACAGGCCGCAGTGAACAATTTAAGATATTTCGGTGTTGATACACGGTTTATCTCACGCGGCGGTGACAGGATAGGTAGCTATTACCTTGAAAAGGGTGCGTCGCAAAGAGGAAGCGTATGCATTTACGACAGGGCACATTCAGCCATACAGGAAGCTTCTCCTTCGGATTTCGACTGGGAGGCGATATTTGACGGAGCATCATGGTTCCACTTTACCGGGATCACACCCGCACTGGGCAAAAACCTTACAGATATCTGTCTCGAGGCATGCCGTGTGGCAAAGTCCAAGGGTGTAAAGATAAGCTGCGATCTTAATTATCGCGGAAAACTCTGGACGAGGGATGAAGCGCGAGAAGCGATGACAAAGCTCTGCGAATACGTTGATGTATGCATCTCGAACGAAGAGGATGCAAAGGATGTGTTCGGGATCGAAGCCGAGGGCACGGACATAACGGGCGGAAAGCTCAATACCGAAGGGTATAAATCCGTTGCCAGACAGCTCGCCGAAAGATTCGGATTTGAAAAGGTAGCGATCACGCTCCGTACTTCGATCTCGGCCAACGACAACGACTGGCAGGGAATGCTCTATGACGGAAAGGATTACTGTTTTTCAAAACAGTATCACCTTCATATAGTTGACAGAGTCGGCGGCGGAGACAGCTTCGGAGGCGGACTTATCTATTCACTGATGAACGGATATTCGACAGGGGATGCGATAGAATTTGCCGTAGCGGCATCAGCTCTTAAGCATTCGGTTGAAGGAGATTTCAACAGGGTTACCGTAGATGAGGTCAAAAAACTTGCCGGCGGTGACGCATCCGGAAGAGTACAGAGATAGATATTGGAGCGAAAGATCATGAAGAACTTTATGGATGAGGATTTTATCCTTGATACCAAGACGGCAAAACATCTTTTTCACGACTATGCGGAAGATTTGCCGATCATAGATTATCATTGCCACCTTTCACCGCAGGAGATCTTCGAAGACAGAAGATTTGACGGGATAGGAGATGTCTGGTTCGGAGGAAAACAGTCCGATGGCAGTATCGCGGGTGATCATTACAAATGGCGTCTTCTTCGCTCTAACGGAACGAAGGAAGACATTGTTACCGGAAGATCGGATGAGGCGGAAAGGTTCCGGAGATTTGCGGATACGCTTTCGCTTGCGATAGGAAATCCGATGTATCATTGGTGCCATCTGGAACTGAAAAAATATTTCGGGATATACGAACCGCTCACACCTTCCAACGCCGACAGCATCTTCAAAAGATGCAACGATATGCTAAGGAACGATCCGGATCTCAGCGTGAGGGGACTGATAAGGAAGAGCAATGTGACCTATATCGGGACAACTGACGATCCTACAGACAGCCTTGAATGGCATAAAAAGATAGCTGCAGACGACAGCGTGGGTTATGCCGTACGTCCTTCGTTCAGACCCGATAAAGCCGTGAACATACATAAGGACGGGTTTGCGGATTATATCGTAAAGCTCGCCGCGTCTGTGGGAAAGGATTCGCTTGAAAGCACTCAGGATGTCATAGACGCTCTTATAAAGCGCCTTGGATTCTTTGTGTCCTGCGGCTGCCTGGCATCAGACCACGGACTTGACTATGTTCCTTTCAGAAAAATTCCGATGGAACAGTGCGATACCGCTTTCGGGAAAGCCATGAGAGGAGAGAGCGTAAGCGTTGAAGAGGCTGAAGGTTATATGACCGCAGTACTCCTGGCACTTGCCAAACAGTATCATAAACACTGCATAGCGATGGAGATCCATTACTCATGCCTTAGAAACGTAAATAAGGGAAAGTTTAAGAGTCTCGGTCCGGATACGGGTTATGATATGATAGCAGACAATTCCTGCATAGGAAATCTTGCCGCGTTCCTGTCCGAACTTGACGAGACGGATGAACTTCCGAAGACGATCGTATTTTCACTCGATCCTTCCGATAACGCACAGATCGGAACGCTCATCGGCAGCTTCCAGTCGCCGGAAGTCCCGGGAAAGATACAGCACGGACCGGCATGGTGGTTCAACGATCATAAGACCGGAATGGAAGAGCAGATGAAGTCACTGGCTAACCTCGGGGTACTCGGTAATTTCATCGGTATGCTCACCGATTCGAGATCGTTCCTTTCCTATGCCAGACATGATTACTTCAGAAGGATAATGTGCAATCTAATAGGATCGTGGGTTGAAAACGGAGAATATCCGAATGATGAAGAAGCATTAAAGAGGATCGTTACGGGCATTTCCTATGATAATGCCCGGAAATATTTCGGTCTTTGATGATGATAAAACGCTAAGGAAAAAGGAAAAGGAGGCTTTATTTATCATGGAAAACATATTTGATCTCACGGATCAGGTGGCCATAGTCACGGGCTGTTCTACGGGGCTCGGTGTACAGATGGCCAAAGCACTTGCTTCGCAGGGCTGTAATATAGTGGCTCTTGCAAGACGAAAGGAACTGATAGATGAGGTGGCTGCGGAGATCGCCGGTAAATACGGGGTAAAGACGCTCGCCGTACAGTGCGATATCACCGATACCGAAATGGTTGAAAAAGCGGTTGACGAAACACTGAAAGAATTCGGCAGGATAGATATCCTGATAAACAATGCCGGAACCGGAGGGATTACCCCGGCGGAAGATGTTCCCGACGAAATGTTTGAAAATGAGATGAACATAGACCTTTTCGGAACTTTCAGAATGGCCAGATCCGTTGCCAAAAAAGCCATGATCCCGGCCAAATACGGCAGGATAATAAACATATCTTCAATGTACGGACTGGTCGGAAATAAGATCGCGGCATCATCCGCCTACCATGCAGCAAAGGGCGGAGTTGTCAATCTGACGAGGGCTCTTGCGTGCGAGTGGGGAAAATACGGGATAACGGTAAATTCCATCTGCCCCGGATATTTCATTACTCCGCTCACGGAGGAAACCCTGAATTCGGATTTCTTCAAAGAATATTCAAAGGGAGCAATCCCTCTTGAACGCTACGGATTCGAAGGTGAACTTGATACTGCGGCTTTATTCCTTTCTTCAAAGGCTTCAAGCTATGTTACGGGAATAGCCCTTCCTGTAGATGGAGGTTATACCGCAATGTGATAACGCGGAATGCGATTGTTTTAGGGATGCGGGAGCACGAAGTACGGAGCATTCCGTGTGTTATAAATTATAATATGGGGGGAATACAACATGCACGAGATGACAAAAAAGAGAAACGAACTTCTGGCGCAGAAGACGATAAAAGGTCTTGAATCCAGGAATATGACCGGTTACTATGCCGAAAGCAAAGAAGAGGCTCTGAAAAAAGCTCTGGAACTCATCCCGAACGGAGCTTCCGTTACCATGGGAGGAGCGATGAGCGCTCATGAGATAGGCCTGGTCGATGAACTCAAAAAGGGTGATTATAACTTTATCGATCGTGACGCAACGGAAGATAAGAGGGCCGCAATGCTCATGGCATATGATGCGGATGTATTCCTTTCAAGCGCAAATGCCATGACGGACGACGGTATCATCGTCAATATAGACGGTAATTCAAACAGGGTATCAGCAATAGCACAGGGGCCTAAGAAGGTACTGTTTATAGTTGGTATGAATAAGATCTGCCCTGATGTCGATGCTGCATTAAAGAGAGCCAGGAACATTGCCGCACCTATTAACGCACAGCGGTTCGGACTTGATACGCCCTGTACAAAGACCGGCAAATGCATGGACTGCAAATCGCCCGATACGATCTGCTGTCAGTTCCTTATCACGAGATTTTCAAGACATAAGGACAGGATCCATGTGATACTTGTAAATGACGATCTCGGTTTTTAGAAATCTTAAATAAAAAATGTTAACGAAAAATATCCGGGCTTACGGCCCGGATATTTGTGTATTTACGGGCTTTTCGGTAAAACGTTTTACCGAACATAGCAACAATTGATAAAATTTGTCTAAACCATAGCAATATTTCATGTTGACCATTTTTGGTAAAACGTTTTATAATACAAAATAGGAAAACGTTTTACCATCGCTTATACAGGATGTGGGGTTATTATCAGGGGGTTATATGAGCAGAAAGAAAATCAGGGGTTACAGGGAATTTCTATATGTTTTACCGTTCCTTATCCTTGTAGCTGTCTTTGCGTATTATCCGCTTTATGGCTGGATTTATGCGTTCTATGATTACAAACCGCCGGCATTGCTTTCCGATTCTCAGTTTGTAGGTCTTAAGTGGTTTACCTTCATGCTGGATACTGAAATTAAGCGGAAGCAGATATGGCAGGTTCTTCTTAATACCTTCGGCATCAGCGGACTGAGCATGCTGTTCTCGTGGTTTCCCATGATGTTTGCGGTATTTCTCAATGAGATCAAATGCGAACCTTATAAGAAGTTCGTTCAGACTGTCACCACGCTCCCGAATTTCATAAGCTGGGTTCTTGTGTTTGCCATAGCCTTCTGTGTATTTAATACCACAGGTGTTGTGAATTCACTTCTTATGGATTTGGGCCTTATTAAGACACCTATCGCATTCCTTAAGTCAAATGAACACATATGGTTCAAGATGTGGCTTTGGCTCACATGGAAAAATGCCGGATGGGCTGCCATCATGTATATAGCTGCCATTACCGGTATAGATGAAGAACTGATCGATGCTGCCAAGGTTGACGGAGCTAATCGCTGGAAGACGATATGGCATATTACGATCCCGAGCATACTGCCGACATATCTGGTTCTGCTTTTCCTTAATATGGCGAACTTCCTTTCAAACGGTATGGAGCAGTTCTATGTATTCCAGAACTCATTTAATAAAGACTACATTCAGGTACTTGATCTTTATGTGTATAACGTGGCATATGAGGGTGGTTCGTATCCTCTGGCTACGGCGATCGGTGTCCTTAAGAGTGTGGTCAGCATCGTACTTCTTTGTGTAATGAACGGTATTTCTAAACTTACAAGAGGGGAGAATTTCATCTGATGGCTGATAATGATGTTAAGAAGAAAAAAACTCACAAACATTTAGATCCGGCCGACACACTGATGACTGTGATCACATATATAGTGTACACCGTTTTCGCTTTTGTCTGCGTTTATCCGTTCTATTACATATTTATCAACACGATCAGTAATAATGATCTGAGCGGAAGAGGCAAGATAAGGTTCTGGCCGCAGGATCTGCATTTGACGAACTATGTAAATGTTTCACACATTCCCGCACTTAAGAGCGCTTTCGGCATTTCGCTTGCCAGAACATTGATAGGAGCGCTGCTTACGGTGGCTGCTTCTGCATTCCTGGGTTATATGTTCACCCGCGAGACCATGTGGAAACGCAAGCTCTGGTATCGAATGGTCGTAGTTACGATGTACTTTAACGCAGGTATCATTCCTTTCGTTATCACAATGAGAAACATTCATCTTTATGATACGTTCTGGGTATACATACTCCCGACGGTAGTTTCTCCTTTCTATATAGTATTGTGTAAGACATTTGTGGAATCGGTTCCCAAGGAACTGACCGATGCCGCTGAACTTGACGGCTGCGGGACTATGCGGACATTTACCGCTATCATCATTCCGGTAATAAAACCCATACTTGCTACCGTTGCGATATTCAGTATGGTCGCACAGTGGAACTCATTCCAGGATAACGTCCTGCTTGCACCGAGCCCCAAACTTGCCACATTGCAGTTTACGCTCTACCAGTACATCAATCAGGCCAGCTCGTTAAAGGCACTGGTCAACAGCACGGGTAATGCGGCATCGCTGGCGGCATCACTTGCTCATGCAGCTACGGCAACTTCTATCAGAATGACCGTTACGATCGTCGTTGTTGCCCCGATCCTGCTGGTTTATCCGATCTTCCAGCGGTATTTCGTTAAGGGTATCATGATCGGAGCCGTAAAAGGGTAGTTCGGGCCATTGGCCTTTAGCTATAACAATTAAAATAACAAGGGAGGAAAACAAATGAAAGCAAAGAAACTCATTTCGTTGTTAGCTGCAACTGCTTTGCTGGTAAGCACACTTGCCGGCTGTGGCAATAGCGGTAGTGGTACAGCTGCTCAGCAGCCTGCTGATGCCGGTACTACAACGACAACAACATCTTCTGACAGCGGCAGCACAGATACTGCAGCAGCTGCAGATTCAGGCGATGCTATGGAGATTGAGGTCTATGATGCTGCAGCCAACTACCAGGGTCTTCAGACCGGATGGTTTGACAAGGTTGTTAAGGATCGTTTCAACATCGCTCTTAACATCATCTCTCCTCAGGTAGCCGGTGACGCGATCTACCAGACACGTACAAGTTCCGGCAATCTCGGTGATATCGTTCTTCTTGATTCGGTTGACTTCGCAGACTGCGTTAAGGCCGGACTTATCAAGGATATCTCTGCTGATCTGCCTAACTACAGCAATCTGAATGCTTTTGCTGATCAGATCTCTACCTACAACAGCGGCCTTGAAGGAAATAACGGCGAGGTATACGGTATTCCTACACAGATGCTTAATACTTCACCTACTTCTTATTCACAGGACGTTATTTATTCCAGCCCTCTGTTAAGATGGGATCTTTACAGCGAGCTCGGATGCCCTGACATCGCTGACCTTGACGGACTTATTGATGTCCTCGGACAGATGCAGGAAGCTCATCCTACTAACGATGCCGGTGATCCCTGCTATGCAGTTTCACTCTGGCCCGACTGGGACGGTAACGACAACATGCTCGGTATCGCCAATGTTGTTCAGCTGACAACATGGTACGGCGAAAAGCTTAAGGATTCTGCAATCCTTAAGGCTGACGGCAAGACATTTACACCTGTCACAGATAAGTCAGCTGCTTACTACAAAATCCTTAAGTTCCTCTACAAGATGAACCAGGCAGGTCTTGTTGATCCTGACTCAGGTACACAGGATTGGAACGCAGCATGCGCTAAGATGAGTGCAGGACAGGTTTACATGTTCTGGTACAGCTGGCAGGTAGGTTTCTGGAACAGCCAGGAGCGTCTTGATAACGGTACAGCAATGATCTTCATTCCTGTAGCAGATCAGAACTACTATGCTGATGCAGATGCTTACTACGGAAGCGGCCGCGTATTCGGTATCGGTTCGGGCGTTGATGATGCCAAGTACAAGAAGATCCTTGAGTTCCTTGACTGGTATGCTTCTCCTGAAGGACTTGAGTTCCAGCACTGTGGTATCAAGGGCTTCAACTATGAAGTCGGTGACGACGGCAAATACGTTGCTATAAACGACAATGCTCTTATGGATAACCTTCCGGTTCCTGAAGAGTACGGCGGAGCCGGTTACTCAGATGGTAACAACCAGATCAATGAGTGGATCGTTAGCTCAAATGCTATCAACCCCAACACGGGTGAGACCTATGCCAAGGACTACTGGTCATCTTGGAAGGAATCTACACGTACGCAGATGAAGAAGGACTGGGCTGCCAAGTTCGGTGCTGATGAGCCTGCTGAGTGGATGAAGAAGAACAACAAACTTGTTATCAGCCCTAACGTAACTGTTCCTCTTGGATCAGATACGAACGAGATCGGTACTATCCGCAGCCAGTGTAACACAACATTGTGTGACTACTCTTGGAGAATGATCTTCGCAACAAGCGATGCTGAATTCGATGCTATGTGGGATGAGATGACAGCAACTCTCGATGGTGAAGGATATCAGGATCTGTACAAGTTTGACTGTGAGAAGTGGCAGCCTCAGGTTGATGCCAAGAACGCTCTTAAGTAATCAGATTTTTTGATAACTTATCTTAAATGAGTAAACTTTGCCGCCCCGGAGCCTCTCTGGGGCGGTCTTTGTTTACACAGTCTCAGTATTTTAAGCGACATTTTACTTTTTTACTTATAAAAACTATGAGGACATATCATGCTTGAAGTAAACAGGGGTAAAAGTACTGCGATCAAAGATCATATGATCGATACAAACGGGATATGGTTTAAATCCGAAGCGGCACTTCTTTTTGTAGGTGCGATCTCTGACAGTATAGTCCATATCAGATACAGTACCGACGACATAAAAGAACGCGAAGGTTATTCTTTTGTCACTGCTACGGAACTGGATCCCCAAAGCAGCATGGAATTATCCATGGAAGATAAACATGCACTTATAAAACTTAAAAACCTGACTTTAAAGATAAACAGATCAAACATTGCCATAACATTTTTGGATGCGGATGGTAATATCCTCCTGCATCCTGATGCGGAAAACCCGTTTGATCTTGACCGATACGAACTTTTCACTGCAGATGCAGATGACATGAAGGTTGAAAAGATCAAGACGCCCGACGGTATCAAGGAAAAGATAATCCCGGGTTCGCAGATCTTTGAACGATATTCATACAGATGCAGATATTCATTTAAATTTGACGACAAGGAGAACCTTTACGGACTCGGACAGTTTGAGGACGGATACGGTTCGTTGAGAGGACAGAGGCTTTATCTTAACCAGGCCAACCGCAGGATCATAATTCCCTATATGATCTCAACACGCGGTTACGGACTGCTTTTTAACATGCATTCACCGCTCATATTCAATGATACAGCCTCAGGTTCATATATATATTCAGTTTCTTCTGACGGGATAGATTTTTACTTTGTTAACGGAGAGAATATCGCCAATGCACAGAAGGCGTACAGATTCCTTACGGACAAGGCAGCCATTCTTCCCAAATGGGCATATGGTTATATGCAGTCACAGGAAAGATATGAGACTCAGGAAGAGATCATAAAGATTGCCAAAGAGTACAGAAACAGAGGTATCGGACTCGATACGATGATACTTGACTGGTGCTCATGGCCGGACGGACAGTGGGGACAGAAGACATTTGATGAAAGCAGATTCCCTTCCCCGGAAGATATGATAACCGAGCTTCATGGGATGAACACGCATTTCATGATATCGATCTGGCCCAACTTCCACGAGAGTTCTGCCGACTATAAGGAATTTGAGAAAAACGGACTTCTGCTTAAGAATTCCAACACATATGATCCCTTCACAGAAAAAGGCAGAGAGCTTTACTGGAAACAGGCCAATGAGGGATTGTACAGCCGGGGTGTTGACGCCTGGTGGTGTGATAATTCGGAACCTTTTGACCCGAGCTGGACTCAGATAGTAAAGCCGGAACCGTCAAAACTTTTTGATGATTATGTGGAAGAGACCTCCAGACACATGGATATAGATTATTCCAATACATACGGATATTTCCATGCAATGGGTGTCTACGAAGGCCAGAGACAGGAGAATGCCCATATAATAAATTCCGATGACCGAAAGCCCATTCTCTGGGATAAAAGAGTGGTCAATCTGACAAGGAGTGCTTATCTTGGGTCGCAGAAGTTTGGGACCATACTCTGGTCGGGTGATATAGATGCCAAGTGGAGCGTCCTTAGAAAGCAGATAGCCGCGGGACTAAATTTCTGCGCCGCAGGAATGCCGTACTGGACCCTCGATATCGGAGCATTCTTTATCAAAAAGGGTGATTTCTGGTATTGGAACGGAGAATATGAGAACGGATTCGATGATGAAAACTATCGTGAACTGTTTGTAAGATGGTACTGGTTCGGTGCTTTTCTTCCGATATTCCGCGGTCACGGAACCGACATAAGAAGAGAACTCTATCTTTGCAGCAACGGCAAAAGGGCATATTATGATTCGCTGATCAAAGCAAACAGATTAAGGTACGAGCTTTTCTATTATATCTATTCCTATGCCGGAAGATGTTATGCGGAAGACGAGAACATGATCAATCCTCTTGCAGTGGATTTTTGCAATGACGAAAGAGCCTGCGCCGTTTCGGACCAGTATATGTTCGGTCATGAACTTATGATATGTCCGGTTTACGAGCCTATGGACGAAAACAGTGACAGCGTGACCAGACAGGTATATCTTCCCGAGGGCAGCGGATGGTACGATTATCATACTTCGTGCAGATTTGCGGGAGGACAATACATTAACGTTGATGTTCCGATAGACAGCATGCCAATATTCGTCCGTGACGGATCGCTGATCCCGAAGACCAAACTTGACGGCCTTAATATCATTTCCACGGAAACACTGAAAAAAGAGATCGTTATAGATGTTTACGGCACCGGGAACAGAGGCTTTTACTTCTATGACGATGCCGGGGACGGTTACGGATATGAGAGCGGACAGTATCATCTATGCAGATACGAATACGATCATGAGAACGACAGCGTAGATAAGGTCATGATAAATGACGGATATGAGTCCGATATAAAGATCACCGGGGTCAACTTGATTTAATCTTACTTTGGTGATTTAATAGTTGCTATGAAAAAGATCACGGCCTGTTTATTAATCATATTATTGAGCCTGGGGATCATGCTCCTGCCGGCGATGTATGCTAAGGCGGCACCCACTCCGGCTCCGACTCCCGCCGGTTCCAATGTTAATCAGGGTAAGTCCGTAGAGGAACAGCTCTACGATTATTACACCGCACTTGCGGCCCAGGAACTTGCCAAGGGGAATAAAAAAGCAGCGGAAGAGGCAAAGAAAAAAGCCGAAGAGTATGCCGCGATAGTAAACGCTCAAAAGAGCGGTACATATACACCGGGAACAATGGCCACTCCGAGAAAAAGCGTAATGGACGTTGCGACAACGTATTATGACTCCGGAAACGGCTGGTCACTTTCGGCTGACGGAATGACATACAGGCACAATAAGACCGGTGAGATATATTACAGTTATAAAGGACTGACAACAGATTATCCCGAATTCGGGAAATTCGTATATACGGGAGATACATGCAAGGTCATGGTGGCCGGATGCTGTGAGAGACTTCAAAGATACAGTATCCTTACCTATGAAAGAGCATGTGAGAAGATGAAGGCTGAGGGATACAGCCTTTTAAGTGCGGATAAAAGAGCGCTCATCCAGTGGGTGGATCCGAACGTGACAAAGGTCAAGTTCACTCACAACGCCATGGTCTGTGTATTTGAAAGAGACTACAGCCTTACGCCGAGTGCCACTCCTTCGGAATACTATTATGATCAGAATACGGGCGCCACTCCGACCCCCACACCGACACCGTATGATTATGATCCGAACGATACGCGTTACGGGGCAACACCCACTCCGACCCTGACTCCGACACCGACGGCCACGGCTACTCCTTCGGGAGAAACTCCGACGGCGACGCCCTATACGGTTCAGGATGCGGAAAAGTACAGGGTGAACTGACAAGTGAATAAAAGTACTTCTTTTGCATATAAGATAATAGAGTTTCTGGTCCGCCTTTTTTATCATAAAATGGAAGTCTGCGGACAGGAGAATCTTCCGGACGGCCCTTATATCGCTGCCGGGAACCATTCACAGATGAACGGCCCCATAGCCTGCGAACTGTATTTTCCGGGCAGGCATTATATCTGGTGTATCTCGCAGATGATGGACCGAAGACTGGTTCCGGCATATGCCTACAAGGATTTCTGGTCATTAAAGCCCAAATATATCAGATGGTTTTACAGGATCTTATCTTATCTGATCGCTCCGCTCTCGGAGTGCGTTTTTACGAACGCGGATACGATACCCGTATATAAAGACAAAAGAGTATTCGAAACGATCGATCTTTCGGTCCGACACCTTGAAGAAGGCGCCGGTGTCATAATCTTTCCCGAAGATTACGCTGAGCATAACAATATAGTACACACTTTTCAGCACGGGTTTGTCTCCGTTGCCAAGAGATACTATGCCAAAACGGGTGAAAGGATACCCTTTGTGCCGATATATGTGTGCCCCGCACTTAAAAAACTGGTCATAGGAAAACCGGTATATTATGATCCGGATCATCCGGCCAGGGAGGAACAGGAACGTATATGCAATGAACTTATGGATGCGATAAGCGAACTGGCATATGCACTTCCGAAACACAGGGTGGTTCCCTATCCCAATATCTCAAGAAAGGAATATCCCGAAAATACAAGAACGGGTCAAAAGTTATGAAAAAACCGGTTGTAGATTACACCAAATTCCGTTTTTCAAAGATCAATACTCCCGAATACAAACACCTCTGGCTCATCCTCGGATGGGTCTGGTATCTTATCATGTATTTTGTGACGGACAGGTTCATACCTTTTGAGCGATGCCATGTAGTTCACAGCGTTGTCGATGATATCATTCCCTTCAATGAGTACTTTGTCATCGCATATGCTTCGTGGTACTTTCTGCTGGTGGGTTCGTTACTGTATTTCCTGCTTTATGACGTAAAAAGCTTTTCGGATGCCCAGAAGTTTATAATCCTTACTCAGATCATCGGGATCTTCACTTATATCGTATGGCCGTCGATCCAGCATTTAAGACCGGAGGTATTTCCGAGGGATAATGTTTTCACGCAGCTTCTCGGAGCGATCTATTCGATAGACACACCGACCGGAGTATGTCCTTCACTGCATGTCGGTTATTCCGTAGCCCTGCTTTCGGTATGGCTAAAAAAAGAGGACAGGGGTATCCTGTTTAAATTTGCCATGACACTATGGGTTGGTGTAATATGTATATCGGTATGTTTTGTAAAACAGCATTCGTTTGTTGACGTGTGGACAGCGGCTTTGATGTGTCTTGCGATCGAGACACTTCTTTTCGGAAAGAGCTACTATCTGCCGAGGATATTCAAGAGAACGGAAACGGAGAAACGCTTTGAAAGCTAAGCGAAGATGGGGAGACCGGCGTGACGGTACAAAGTTAAGAGATATAGATGCGATGCATTATGTCATGCCTCTGATGTATCCCAACCGTTGTGATAACGAAGCCTACATGACCATAAGCATCAGGCTCGATAAGACGGAAGAGTATTTAAGAAGAAAGAATAAAGAGAGTGCCGAAACAAAGGTCACTCTTTTTGAAGTCATAATAATCGCCATACTTAAGACGATACAGTTAAGGCCTCAGCTGAACCGTTTCATCGCAAACAAGACGATGTATCAGAGAAACAATCTGACGGCTGCATTTACCGTAAAAAAGGTGTTCAGCGATGAAGGTGACGAGACGCTCGCCAGGATCTATGCCGACGAGAACGATACGCTTGATTCTCTCGCAGCCAAGATAAACGAACAGATCACTCTGTGCAAGACCGGGACCGATGAATCCACCGATGCGATGAACGTCATCAAAAAACTGCCGTTCAGACAACTCATCGGAGCGATAGCAAGAATGCTCGACCGGCACGGACTGATGCCGAAATCCGTGATAGCCACCGATCCTTATCAGTGCTCGGTCGTACTTACGAATCTCGGCTCTCTGGGTATGAACATCGGTTATCACCATCTCATGAACTGGGGTACGACTTCGCTTTTTGTCGTAGTCGGGAAAAAGCACAATAAACCTCATTATGATTCAGAGGGTAATGTGACGATGAAAAGGGAACTGGCGATATCCTTTACGATAGACGAGAGGATATCCGACGGATATTACTATGCGAGATCGCTTAAACTCCTTAAGAAGCTCGTGGAGAATCCGGAATTGCTCGAGGGTCCTATCGGAAATGAAGTCAGATACTGATCCGGAGGATAAAAGTTTGAAAGTAAACTTTCAAACTTTGATTGGCAATTCAAATAGACAAGCAAGCTTGTCTGCTTGAATCTGGAGGACAATAATGGGAATCATTGATGATGTAAGCGCATTTGGAAAAGGACTGACCCAGAAGACCAAAGACATGGTCGAAGTCACATCGAATAATAACAGGATAGCTGCTTTGGAAAAGCAGGTCGATGATGAATACAGAATTCTGGGTGAAAAGGTTTTTGTCGATAAGGTCAACGAACTGGAAGGACCTTACCAGGATGAACTCAATGCCATACGTTCACTGATGGCTGAGATAAATAAGATTCAGAACGAAAACAAAGCGATCGAAGATGCACAGGCCGCTGCGGCACAGGCATCCGCCGAAGCAAAAGCGGTTGCGGCCCAGCTGGCCGCCGAAGCGAAAGCGGCAAAGCAGGCAACGATCGATGCCGGTGCGGAAGCTGCCAGAGAAGTTGAAAGAAAGGCTGCGATAGCAGCGGGAAACAAGTTCTGCCCTAAGTGCGGGACGGTTATTCCCGCAGAGCATTCTTTCTGCTCTGAATGCGGGACAAAAGTGGAATGATCTTTTATAGATGAGAGATTCAAAGAAAAACGATATGGTAGTCCAGGCGGGGATTCTGGCGGTTGCCGGGATCATAGTCCGCATCATCGGATTACTGTATAACACCCCCCTTGTACACATAATCAAAGACGAAGGCTTCGGTTATTATGACAGCGCATATGCAGCGTACAGCATTGTGCTTCTGATCTCGTCTTATTCTATACCGTCCGCGGTATCAAAAGTAATGGCCGAGAGGCTTGCAAAGCGCGAGTACAGAAACGCCTTAAGGGTATTCAACTGTTCGGTCGTTTATGTTATCGTCGTAGGTGCGGCCGCATCGCTGTTTGTATTTTTCGGAGCAGGGATCATGGTAAAGATGGAAAGTGCCATCCTTCCGCTTAAGATCCTCGCGCCGACGATCTTTTTAAGCGGGATACTCGGAGTATTCCGTGGATTCTTTCAGGCCCAGCATACCATGGTGCCTACCTCGGTTTCACAGATAATAGAACAGATATTCAATGCCGTTTTCAGTGTAGTGATGGCCTATGTTCTCGTAAAGAGCGCGCAGGGTTCGGGCAGCACGAAGGTTGCATCCATGGGTGCGGCAGGTTCGACCATAGGAACCGGTATCGGAGTTTTGTCCGCGCTCATCTTTATTATTCTGATATTCCTGTATAATCGTAAGAACGTGATGGACAAGGTCGCAAAAGATGATTCGGGATCCGTCATGTCGTACGGAAAGATCTTTCTCATGATACTC
>JAIKZO010000091.1 GCA_024682115.1 Lachnospiraceae bacterium | reverse complement strand
ATCGGCGCATGCGGAAAATTCGGAGTACAGATGTTTTTTGTGATCTCCGCAATGCTCGCATTTGCTTCGTATGAGAGAAATGTTAAGGATAAAAAGATTGCGCTGAAATGGGTAGGAAGAAAACTCCTGTACCTGCTTCCGTTCTTTTATATAATGATCGTATTAAACCTTCTGATCACCGGTGGATTTGCCGAGTATTATGCAAATGACGGAACGGTCACGGTATGGAACGTCCTTTCACATCTGACGCTCACCATGGGGCTTTTTCCCAAATACGCGAACAGCATCCTTGGCGTGGAGTGGTATCTGGGAGTCCTGACGATATTTTTTGTACTGGTACCGGTCTTTTACCGTTTCATAAAGTCTGAGGCATCGGCGATAGTTGCCGTGATATTATCGGTACTGCTTTTTGTCGTTACGGATAAGTTCGGTCATATGCTCATTCCCGCGGGTGCGGATGAGCATGTACATCAGCTTTTTTTGGGGCAGTTCTCGATCATCCCGAATCTTCCGGTATTGTTTACGGGAGTGCTGCTCTTTTATTTATTTAAAAAGAAAGCTGTTGAGCCCGGAAACGATAACAGGGTCATGTCGGCAGCGTTTATCGGAATGGCATTGATGATCGCAGCGGGCCTTGTCCTTGGCTTGAACAGTCTGTTTCTCATACCTTATACTCTTTTATGGGCGATCGTATTTGCGCTTTTGATCCTTGCGATGTCATATCATCCATGGGCGCTGATAGATAATCCGCTCTTTCGGCTTATCGGTAGGAACACATACTGTATTTACCTGGTCCATTATCTGCTGATCATACTTTATGACAGATACATTGGATCAACGGGAAACGGAACGATTGACTGGATAGTCAAATATGCTGTGATCACGGCTGTATCGCTTGCGATATCGGTCATTTATACGCGTTTTGTGGATAAACCTTACAGAAACTTTTGTGACAGATCATTGAGGGAATAAATATATGTCAGAGATCAAATTGCTGGACTGCACCTTGCGTGACGGCGGCTATATAAATGACTGGAAGTTCGGTTTCCATACGACCAGGGATATCATTTCAAAACTGATCGATTCCGGGGTCGATTACGTGGAAGTCGGTTTCTTAAGGGACTGCGAATATGACAGGGAAGCGGTTCTTTTCAATTCGTGCAAAGATATAATGCCCCTGCTCCCGCCAAAGCATAAAAGAGGGAACACTCAGTTTTCGGCGATGGCTCTTCACAATAAGTATGACATTTCAAAACTTGAGGATTGCGGAGAGAATACCGTGGATATCATCAGGGTTACGTTCCATGATTACGATATCGACGAAGGCCTTGCCTATATCAGAAAGGTAAAGGAAAAAGGATACAAGGTATTCTGTAATCCCATTAACATCATGGGATATTCGGATACGATGGTCCTTGATCTTTTAAATAAAGTAAATGAGATACAGCCTTACGGTTTTTCGATAGTGGATACTTTCGGTTCGATGATGAAATCAGACTTAAGGCGTCTGTATTCGATGATCGAGCACAATCTCGATAAGAACATCGTGCTTGGTCTTCATCTTCATGAAAACCTCGGACTTGCATATTCTCTCGCACAGGAATTCCTTGACATGAAATCGCCCGAAAGACAGTGTGTCATCGATGGATCCATGCTCGGAATGGGGCGCGTTCCGGGAAATCTCTGCATAGAACTCATCATGGATTATATGAACCGTGAGAGGGGTGCATCCTATGATGTGGATCCTGTTCTCGACGGCATCGATGATCATATAGCAGAGCTTAAGAAGATAGAAGCCTGGGGATACAATACCGCATATGCGCTTTCCGCCAAGTATAATCTTCACAGGAACTACGCCGAATATCTGGTGAACAAAGGACGTCTTCGCGCAAAGCAGATCAACAGGATCCTGGGAAGTATCGAAGAGGGCAAAAAAACCGCATATGATGAGGCTTATATAGAGAAACTTTATGAAGACTTCCAGAACAGGGAAGTTGATGATTCAGCGCTCATAGAAAAACTTAAGGAAGAGTTTAAGGGAAGAAAGATCCTTATCCTTGCACCCGGCAGCAGTATTTCCGAAAAGAAGGATAAGATCTGCGAGTTCATAGAAAAGAACGATCCGGTCATCATTTCATCGAACTTTGTACCGGAGGATTACGAAGTAACGTATTCATTCTTCTCAAATGCCATGAGATGGAGTGCGGCCGAGAATCCGGACGATCCCGATAAGGTCCTTATTACGTCGAATCTTACCGATACCTCGGATATAGGGAATGTGCTGAGTTATTCGGATCTTACGGCGGATGAAAAAGGAAAATGCGATAACAGCGTTATCATGATCTTAAAACTGATATTGAGACTTGGTATCACGGATGCTTATATTGCGGGATTTGACGGATATTCCGAAAAGAACAACTATGTGTCTTCATATATGGCCAGCCAGTACACCAAAGGGCCCGAGGTCAATGCACGCAACAAGGGATACATTTCTTCGATCAGAAAGAAGATGAACCTCGAGTTCATCACCCCGTCGTTATATGAATAGATCATACGGGTGATAAAAGGAAACAACGCCCTCACATGCATGAGAGAGTACTTTCAACCCGTTCGAGTATCTGTGGCAATATCCTTATCGAATTTACAGCAAAGCGGAGTTTCAACGTTTCGAGAAGCTCCGCTCTTCTTTTGTCGGTCAGCTTTGTGTTATTGCAGTAAATGCAAAGAGCTGCATCGGCAACCTGCTTTCCGACATCGTTTTTCTGAACCAGGATGCTGTCTATCAATAGTGAAATATTTGAAAAAACATCGTTACCGTATGATGAAAAAGACAGCTGCTGCAAAGAAGAGAATAGTTCGATATATGAGATATCAAGATCGGATGTATAAAGATCTTCAAGATATCTGTTACATATATCGATGAGAGCATTGTTTATGTATGAATATCTGACCAGGAAACCTTCCTCGTCATACCTGGCAGCGGGAACATTGATGGGAAATGACTTGACACCGCGCATGATAAAGAGATTGATGGTATATGTTTCCGTACCTGTCACATGAGATCCGACCGAGTCCTCGAAGACATAGACCATTTCATCGTGTCTTATCGGGAAATTGCGTTTGGCGATGCCGTTTTTATTGTTTTCGTGGAAAGAAACTATCAGTTCCTCCCCTTTGGTGGCATCCACTTTGATATAGACCGATATCCGATAGTATTCATCAAGGACACAGATGGCATTATCCCATTTTTCTTGACTGTTGATCTCGCTTATCATGAAAGGCTGGAGCTGACAGAGATATCCCTTGACGAACTCAAGCTTATCGATTCCAAGATAATCAAGATACTTATACAGATGCAGGTTTAATCCCAAAGCATGTTCAGACTCATCCAACCTGATACGAGACAATCTGGCGAGCTTACGAAGTCTTTTGACCAGGTCCTTCCTGATCTGGAAATCTCTTTCGGATTCAGTTGAAAAAGAATCGGCTTCTTTAGATCCGGTTGATACCGCTCCGGCTTTATACTCGTTATGCACAGACAGACTTCTATCGCTCGCATCCGGTCCGTCCTGTCTGGCGGCAGGAGAAAGCTCAGTTAAATAAGTCATCAGGCGTTCTCTGAGGGAATCGTCAAGATTTCGGTATTTCTCTATGAGAAGCTGTTCTTTATCGGAAAGAGACAGATCGACATTTATGGCTCTGTCTGTTGGAATCCCGAGAAGTTCTTCAGGCGAAATATTTAACACGCTGCATATTACGGGTATTTTATCAGAACCAGGATTAATATTTTTTCTCCTCCAGTCGCTTATCGTGCTCTCAGCGATGCCGGATCTTTGAGAAAACTCTTTTTGAGTCAAGCCCTGTTTTTTTATATTCTCGAATATTCTCTCCCAAATCTGCATATGATCTCCTTGAATTTACATGCGACTGATTCGAAATATCGAATCCGTATATTCGGATTATAAGATGAGAGTATGATTCTGTCAAGATAGTCCGCAGAAAAGAAAACAACGCCTTTTGTGGCGTTGTTTGTGAACAGATTGAAGCGATGGCACAAAAATGCAGTCAGATAATAATATCACGCATCGGGATCGACTCCAAGATCGATCAGTTTCTGGCGATACTTATCTGCTTTAGCAGCCCGCTCGTTAGCTTCATTAAGAAGAGGATCATAATATCCTTTAAGCTTTTCACTTTCCTGCTTACGTATTTCCTCGGAACTGGTTCCGTATAATTCAAATAATTCTTCACACATTACCATATGATTTTCATCTCCCTTCGCAGATGTATTTGCGTTTATAAAGAGTTTCATATACTGAACGTAGGTCGGTTCGGAACGGTGCCGTTTGCAATCGTCGACCATCTGTTCAACGATCCGTTTGTCTGCTTTTTTCAGATCGTTGGTCAGACACCTTAAATACAGATAATCTTCCGGAGATAGCTCCCCACTTACGATGATCTTTGTCGTAAACGTCTCTCCACTTATATCATATATTCCGTCAGCGACTTTTTCAATCGAAATCCCTCCATTTTCAAGGTGCTTTATGAGTTTTGCAGGATAATGTCGGCTTATGAGATTCAAAGTGATATCCTGGCGAGTATACCTTTGATTTATGTGGAACTCAGAGTTTTCGGAGAGAGAGGATTCCGTTTTCAGTTTTAAAATGGTCGGGGTTCCCCGGCTTAGGGATCCCCATGTTGAATCAATATAGGTTCCCGCGTATCCGATCAGTTTGTAATAACTGCGAATGGTAAGCGACGATCCTATTCCCTTGATCTCGAAAAGGTTGATCTTACGAAAATCTCTGGCCAGTACTTTGGAGATGGGCTTTTCCGATATCCGTCTTATGATCAGAAGGTCGATCCTGAAGTAATTGTTACCGATAGGATGCTCAGTCTCATAAGTCAGGATGTCGGAATAATCCCGCAGATCGTTCTGGATGGCACAGACCGTGCCAAGATGCCAGTCAATACGTTTTTTCATAGGCGAACGCCTCCTTAAGACAAGTAGAATAACAGAAAAGAAAGATATAAATAATCGGTTTAGTTGTATTCGTGAAATGATCTGCCGAATGGCGAACGAAAAAGAATACAGTGAAAAGTATTTATTGAAAATGTATTGCAAGTTTAGCAACAGAATTCAGATCAGTCAAGTACCAATTTTGAATTAAATAACAGGAAAGAGATTTGAAGATCAGGAGAGGGAAGAAAGCTTATTATACAGTTCAAGATATTTGGAATCAGAGAGTCCGTTTGTGAACTCAAGGGCGCGCAAACGACAGGCTTCGCGATCGAGACCGGAAACATCGGAAAGTGCCTTTTTAAGGGCATTCACATCGCCTTTGGGAACAACGATGCCGCATTCGGGGGTCACGGATTCGGGACTTCCGCCCGTGTTAAACGTGATGACAGGAGTTCCGCATGAAAGGGCCTCCACGTTTGTAAGACCGAATACCTCTTCGAGGGTAGGATTCACATAGGCATATGAAAGACTGTACCAGGCAGCCAGCTCTTTCTGGCCGGAAGTTCTGGTGAGGGGAAGCACATTATTTTGGTGCTTCTTTTTTATTTCCCTGCACTGCGCGGGAGATAAACCTATGATCACGAAAAGGTATGAAGGATCGTCCTTCAGCATCGAAGCGAGATCGAGGATAAAAGAAAGGCCTTTCTGCTTATCCCAGACATTTGCAACCGAAGTGATGATCTTCCTGCCTTTGATTTCAGGCGTAATATCAAGGTCTGAAACGGAATATCCGGGCTTAAAAACTTCGGTATCGATACCGTTATAGATGATCTTTACGGGATATTCCTTTAGGAATGACTGTTTTACCTGCTCTGAGAGCCATTTGCTGGGGGTTACGATCGTAAGGTTCTTAACTCCTGTAAATGCGGCCTTTTTATGCTCGTAATTCCATGAACTGTTATCTTTGAAAAGTGAATAGGGATAATTGGTCCGATAAATCGGACAATCATGGCAGTGATTCTTCCATTTATCGCATCCGGCATAGTCGAAATGAGCGCACTGTCCCGTGAACGACCAGCAGTCATGGAGCGTCCAAACAACGGGAATATCCGTTTTTTTAATGTAGTCAAAAAGGATCTCGACATTCACGTAGAAACCGTGAAGATTATGAAGATGAATGATATCTGGCCTGATCTGCTCGAGCCACCGTATGAGTTTTCTTGTATTGGCCGAAGAACCAAATCCGCTCTTTCCGGCGAAGAAATTGACAAGGACATGACCGTAAAAATCTGCCCGGGAGCCGATGAGATACGCCGGATCAACGACAGAGGGCCCCGTCTGTGATCTGCCGGAAGGTGCCGACCCGCCGGCTGACTCACTGCTCAGGGCCTCCGAACCCGCAGTCTTGCGCCCGTAAGCCACATAGGGATCATCCCCGTTTTTCTTTATGGAATTGTACAGGCTCAGGGCGATCTTGCCCGTTGAACCTGACCCGAAAACGGTGTTTATCTGAACTATTTTCATCTGCCGGAAATCATGACCTAAATGTGCGGCCATACCGCGGTCTGAAACGCACGGTCGTACCACTGTCTAAAATGTGCTGTATGCTTGTAAACAGTGGGTTTTTATGGTATAAGTATTTATGGTAATTATATCTGAAATAAGCTACTTTGAAAAGCGAACCGTAGATGAATAAAAAAGACAATATCATGCTGTGGAGGGTTTTCTGCTGCGTCGGTGTTTTTATCACGCATCTGGCGCTGTCAGTCGGTGTCCACGGCAGTTTTAAGGTTATAACGGATTTCGGGGGAAAGATCGCGGTATATTTTTTCTTCGCTATATCGGGTTATCTGGCTTTTTCAAGGTACCTGCCCGATGAAAGTCCCGTTTCCTACTGGAAAAAGAGGCTCCTTCGGATAGTTCCGCTCTACGGTATCCTGATCTGTTATTATTTTGTTGCACATACATTCTTTTTCAAAGACGTGCCGACAGATCCGTACCGGCTCGGATGGCTGAGGTACATCTTTTTTATTTCGGATGATGTTCCCGCACAGGATAACTTCTGGCGTAATCTGGGGATGACCTGGACGATCTGCTGGTTCATGCTTTTTTATCTGCTGATGCCGCTGCTGCACAGAGTGATAAACTCTTTACGCAGAGCGCTTTTGTTTTGTGCGTGCGCTTATATGGTGTTCTTCCTCAAGGATATGCTGTTCGGGGAATGGATGAGCGCGCTTAAGGGCCTGTTCTTCTTCTCGGTCGGGATCGCGGTTTATTTTGCGGTCAAGGAACATAAGGAAAACCTTCTGATATTCCTGTTTGCTTGGGCAACATTCTTCTTTGTGATCCAGGGCGCCAATAACGAACTGACGGGGATAGTGCTGTTCGGTATACTTCTTGTTGCGACCGGTGATCTGAAGTTAAAGGAAGGATCGTTTAAAAAGACCGTTGCCGCGATCGACAGATATTCTTTTGAGATATACCTGCTCCAGGGTGTCATATTTAACGACATCGTCTGGAACGTAATGAGCGTTAAGAACATAACGAACCCGGTTGCGATCGTGCTCGTTGCGGTGATAGGAACGGCTGTATGTGCGGTCGCGATCCACGAGCTTTTAAGGGTCCTTATCTATGACCGCTTAAGGAAAGAAAGGGCCTGATCTTATGAGAACGGTATTTGTGATACTGCATTATCAGGCATATGATGATACGGTTTCCTGCATAAGATCCATACAGAAACTCAATGATGAAGCGAAGATCGTTCTTATCGACAACGCTTCTCCCAACGGATCGGGAAAGAAACTTGCCGAAGAGTATTCAGACAACGAAAACGTTCACATCATATTAAATGACAGTAATGTCGGTTTTTCGAAAGCAAACAATCAGGGGTGCCTTTACGCAAAAGAAAAATGGGATCCCGACATCTATATAGTTGCCAATAACGATATAACCTTCCCGGACAGGGACATGATAAAAAAGATCGAGGATATACATCAAAGGACGGGATTTGATATCCTGGGTCCCGACATCCTGAACTCAAGGACAAACGTGCATCAAAGCCCGGCACGAAAGAGCGAACCGACACTTGAACGGGCGAGACGCACGGTAGTGCTGAACAAGATAATTTACGGACTGTTTTTCATAACATACCCCTTTATGCGCAGGTATTTTCACAACATGAAGGAAAATGCCAAAAGCGTTGAAGACTGGGATAAGGAACAGGAAAATGCCCTCATCTCCGGATCATGCGTCATATTCGGAAAAACATATATGACGGAGAGGGAAAAACCCTTCGACCCCGAGACCTACTTCTTTTGCGAGGAAGCGATCTTTACCGCCTGGTGTAAAAGGAACGGTAAGAAGATCGTTTATACTCCTGAGATACAGGTGCTCCACAACGACAGCGCCTCGACCTATCTTGAAGGGGACTCGAAAAAGAGGATCCGCTTCCAGATGCGAAACATAATCGATTCAACGAAGATATACATTAAAGAGCTCAAAAAATACCGCTGATGAAAAAGGGATATTACATACATTTTAACGCCAGGACGGTTCCGGGCGTGGATAAAAAGATAGGGATGCACCTTAAGGCATTTAAAAAGCGCTATGACATCGAGGAGATCAATGTCGAGCCGGTTCCGAGGAATCTTTTTGAAAGGGTGATCGGTCTTTTCCCGACGGCATCCGTTTCGCGAACTTACAAAGATGCGCTCGAGAGGATAAAAGACCCCGATTTCATTTATGCGCGAAGAACGACATGCGACAGGAAATATCTCGGGTTCTTTAAGGCGATAAAAAAGAAATATCCCGATTGCCGGATCATGATAGAGATCTTCACCTATCCTTATGACCGCGATGATTTTGCTAAATGGGATTCGTGGCCTTTTGCGATAAAGGAAAAGATGTATCGCGGAAAACTGAAGAAATACGTCGACAGGTTCGTGACATATACGGACGATGACGAGATATTCGGGATACCGACGATAAAGACCGTAAACGGGATATATGTTTCCGATATACCGATAGTCAAAGGGGATTACGATCCCGATGTGATAAACCTTATCGGCGTGGCTTACATGCAGCGTCAGCACGGGTTTGAGCGTGTGATAGAAGGCCTTGGGAATTATTATTCCAAAGATCCCGGGTCGAAAAAGAGGGTTAATCTTACGCTTGTCGGAGACGGCCCCGAAAAGGCAAAGTATATCAAACTTGCAGAAGATCTTAAGATTGATGAATACGTAAAGTTCGAACCGTCAACAGTCGGCGAAGCGCTCGATGAACTTTATGATAAAAACGATATCGCCCTTGGAATATTCGGAATGTACAAGAACGGTTTTTACGGATGCATGAGCGCCCTTAAGACCAGGGAATGCCTGGCCAAAGGACTTCCCACCGTATCGGGATGCATGATCGATGTGGTTCCCGATGACAGTGAATATGCACTTTACTTCCCGAATGACGGATCGGAAATAGATATTAATAAGATCGTAGAATACTCGGACAGTCTCAGGGATAAATACCCTCACAAAAAAGACCTTGCAGAAAAGATCAGAGAGTTTGCCTTAGAGACCGTCGATATGGATAAAGTGAACGAGCCTATATACGGATTTATAGAAGCATGAAACGATAAATATTAGGACACAGGAGGAGAAACATGAAATATGCACTCATAGGGTGTGGAAGGATATCGCCGAACCACCTTGCGGCCGCCAAGGCCAATAATCTTGAGATCGTTGCGATATGCGATATTAATAAAGACAACGCGATCGATAAAAAGATCAAGTTCGAGCTTGACGATTCGGTAAAGATCTACACCGACTACATCGAGATGCTCGAAAAGGAAAAGCCCCAGCTTGCGGCGATAGCAACGGAGAGCGGAAAGCATGCAGCGATCGCGCTTGACTGCATAGACAGAGGCTGCAACATCATCATCGAAAAACCCATCGCACTTTCGCTTAAGGATGCGGATGAGATAATAAAGCGTTCGAAGGAAAAGAACGTAAAGGTATGTGCCTGCCACCAGAACAGGTTCAACAAATCCATCCAGAAGATACGTGATGCGGTAGATAAAAAGCGTTTCGGAAGGATGTTCTACGGAACCGCCCATATCAGATGGTGCAGGGACCATGAGTATTATGACAGGGCTTCATGGAGAGGAACCTGGGAACAGGACGGCGGAGCGCTTATGAACCAGTGCATCCACAACATCGATCTTCTGCGCTGGATGATGGGTGATGAGATAGTTGAAGTCGTAGGAATGACGGACAGGTTAAATCACCCGTATATCGAAGCGGAGGACCTCGGTATCGCGCTTGTCAGATTTAAGAACGGTTCTTACGGAATAATCGAGGGAACTACGGATATCTATCCCAAGAACCTTGAAGAGACGCTCTATCTCTTCGGAGAAAAGGGAACCGTAAAGGCCGGAGGAGCTTCGGTCAACAGGATAGAGGAGTGGAATTTCTCGGATATGCTCGATAACGCCGAAGAGGTAAAAGCAAGATTCCACGAGAACCCTCCCAATGTTTACGGATACGGGCACACTCCCCTTTATGCGGATGTGATAGATGCGATAGAAAAAGACAGAAAACCTTATGTCGATGCCGAAGCCGGAAAAAGGGCCCTGGAACTGGTCCTTGCGATATACAAGTCGGCCGCAACGGGTGAGAGTGTTAAGCTTCCGCTTGATGAGTGCTCGACACTTGATTTTAAGGACAGGTTCAAATAGATCATCAGGATCGATGGAGAAGGATTATGCCGGCAGATAAGGACTATTTCGTTCATGAAAGCTCATATGTGGACGATGACGTAAAGATAGGCGAAGGAACAAAGATATGGCATTTCTGTCACATACAGAAGGGGGCAGTCATAGGAAAAGGATGCTCACTCGGACAGAACGTCAATATCTCAAACAACGTTACGATAGGTGACGGAGTAAAGATCCAGAATAATGTATCGGTTTATGAAGGTGTGACCGTGGAAGACGATGTTTTCCTCGGCCCTTCTTGCGTTTTTACCAATGATCTGACCCCGAGGGCCAAGTATCCCAAAGGCCACGAGAATTACAAAAAGACCGTGATTAAAAAAGGTGCATCGGTAGGCGCGAACGCAACGATCGTATGCGGTCATACGGTAGGAGAGTGCGCCATGGTAGCCGCGGGTGCGGTAGTGGCATCCGACATTCCGCCCTATACCCTCGTGGCCGGTGTTCCGGCTAAACAGATGGGATGGGTCTGCGAGTGCGGAACAAGACTTACGGGCACACCCGGGTCGACCGCGATCAAATGCGAAGGCTGCGGAAGAGAGTTCAAGATCAACCCTAACGGCGGGCTGATCCGCAGTGAAAATGGATAACCGGATGTGAATGACTTGCCGGAAATCCGCGGTGAGTATAGGAAAAGGGATCAACACATGAACTTCAGGGACTTAAACAAACAGTACGATCAGATAAAAGACAAAATAGATAAAGCGATAAGCGATACGATAAACGCCGGGACTTTTATAGGCGGATCACCGGTAAACGAGCTTGAAAAAAAGCTTGCCGGGTATGTCGGGTTAAAGCACTGCGTATCCTGCGCAAACGGGACGGATGCTCTCCAGATCGCCTTGATGGCGTGGGACGTAAGCAAAGGTGACGCGGTATTTGTTCCCGACTTTACTTTCTTTTCATCGGCCGAGGTTGCTCCGTGGGTCGGAGCGACTCCCATATTTGTCGATGTGAAGAAAGATACCTTCAACATCGATCCCGATGATCTCGAAAACAAGATAAAAATTGTTAAGGAAAAAGGAAAACTCACACCGAAAGCTATTGTTGCGGTGGATCTTTTCGGGCAGAGCGCGGAGCATGAAAGGATAAGGCAGATTGCAGACAGGTACGGGGTGTATGTGCTTGAGGATGCTGCCCAGGGATTCGGAGGAAGCATCAACGGAAAGATAAACTGTAGCTTCGGAGATATCTCAACGACATCCTTCTTCCCCGCAAAGCCTCTGGGATGCTACGGAGACGGCGGAGCGATATTTACGGATAACGATGAGTGGGCAGACCTTATGAGATCTATAAAGGTTCACGGTAAGGGCTCGGATAAATACGACAATATCCGCATAGGCATGAACTCAAGGCTTGATACGTTGCAG
>JAIKZO010000066.1 GCA_024682115.1 Lachnospiraceae bacterium | reverse complement strand
GGACTTCCTTCTGTCTGGAGTAACTCATACGCAAATTCTTGCCTGAGGCAATAGGACGTATTCTGTTCTTTTCCATTGACTTCACCCCGTTCTGTATATTTATTGTGAAATTAACAGGTATCGGTCTGCGCCGTTGTCCTTATAAACACTGAATTTATCGGATAAAAAAGCGCATAGATAGACCTATTACACCACAATAGTGCGTTATCCATGATACTACAAACCGTATTTTAATGTCAACAACTTTTTTAAGGGAATCATTTAAGACATAAAAAGACCCGCAGGGAAATCCCACAGGTCTTTGAAATGATCGGTATAAAGATTACTTAAGAGTAACTTTAGCGCCAACTTCTTCGAGCTTAGCCTTGATGTCGTTAGCTTCGTCCTTTGAAGCGCCTTCCTTAACAACCTTGGGAGCGCCGTCAACGAGATCCTTAGCTTCCTTAAGTCCGAGTCCTGTAACTTCACGAACAACCTTGATAACCTTAACCTTCTCAGCTCCGGTCTCTGTAAGCTCTACATCGAACGAATCCTTATCATCAGCTGCTGCTGCACCGTCAGCTGCTCCTGCTGCTGCAACTACAACGCCTGCTGCCGCAGATACGCCGAACTCTTCTTCACATGCCTTTACAAGGTCATTTAACTCTAATACAGATAACTCTTTGATAGCATCAATAAGTTCCTGTGTTGATAACTTAGCCATTATTTTTTCCTCCGTTAATATTATTCTTCTGCCTTAGCTTCCTCGGCGGGAGCTTCTGCAGGTGCTTCTTCTGCCTTAGCTTCCTCAGTGGGAGCTTCTGCGGGTGCTTCTTCTGCCTTTGCTTCTTCAGCGGGTGCCTCTGCGGGTGCTTCTTCTGCCTTTACTTCCTCGGCAGGAGCTTCTGCAGGTGCTTCTTCCTTGGCTTCGGGAGCGGGTACACCGGCTGCGCCGCCCTTATCAGCAAGCTGCTGCATAACACGGGCAAAATTCGCGATAGGTGACTGGATGCTTCCGAGCAGCTTTGAAAGCAGTTCCTCTCTTGAAGGGATCTTAGCGATCTGTGCGATGCCTGCTGCATCATATGCAACACCTTCAACTACGCCTCCTTTGATCTCGAGCTTGTCAGCTTCCTTGGCAAACTTGGCAAGGACTCTGGCAGGTGCCGTAGCATCGGTCTTTGAGATCGCGATGGCACTGGGGCCCTCAAGATAAGGCGCGAGGCTTTCAAAGTCGGTTCCCTTGAACGCAAAGTTCATCATTGTGTTCTTGTAAACCTTGTAGGTGATCCCGTTTTCACGAAGATCCTTACGAAGTCTGGTGTCCTGTTCAACTGTGAGTCCGCGGTAATCAACAAGAACTACTGACTGTGCGTCCTTGATGTTTTCGGCGATCTCATCGATCACAGGCTTTTTCAACTCAACTTTAGCCACTTTTTTTACCTCCTTATAAGAATGATGCCGAAGGTTATCTTCTTATAGTAAAAAAATCCTTCTGAACGCAAAAGAACAGAAGGGATCGAAACATACTATGATCTGATTCTTCCTCGGTAGGAGCTATGCTTACACCCTTAAGGGTTCCTACTGTCTTCGGCGTGGCCGCTTTGGCGACCTTGCTTACAATATCACAGTGTTTCCGTATATGTCAAGAGTTTTTGGGATAAAATCACTTCTTATATACATAGCCGTTATCATCAATGATAACTCCGCTCGACATATTCCTCATACGTCCGATGATCCTGGATGCATCTGCACCGCCGACAAACGCGGTCTGACACTTGCTCTGGATACCCGGGATGAACTTAAAGCTCTTAAGCCCGTCCTTTGTAACCTCCAGCTGGACCATTCCGGTATCGAGCGTTGATGAGTTGAACCAGAAATTACCCAGGCTGTATATACATGGCGTGTTATCAAAATAAGTTATTCCCTGAAGCACATGAGGATGATCTCCGATTATCACGTCGGCACCCGCCTGTGCAAGGAGCGGTCCCTGCTTAAGCTGATATCCGTCGGGGGAAGTCTCTTTTTCCGTACCCCAGTGAACACATACTATGACAAAATCCGAATTAGCTTTGGCTTCGGCAACTTTCTGATATATAAGATCTCCGGTCCAGCATCTGAAGGTTCCGCCGTTTGTCTCGGTCGCTCCGGTCGTGTTCGGATGGTCGTTCCTTTCGATCTGCGTCGCAGCCACTATGGCTATCTTGATGTCATTTACTATGAAATAAACCGGACTCGATGCTTCATCGATATTCCTTCCGGCACCCACATACGGTATCCCCGCATTGGTCAGTGTATCCAGAGTATCGTTGAGTCCTTCCTGTCCGAAATCGAGCACGTGATTATTGGCAAGTATCGCAACATCGGCTCCCATTTCATGCAGATAGTTTACGGTATTATAATCCGCCCTGAAGGTATAGGTCTTGCCTTCGCATCTGGTCCCTCTCTCCGTATAGGGGAACTCATTATTTACGACCATGATGTCCATGCTCTGCATGTAGGCCAGGGTCTCGGGCGAGATAGCTGACGACAGCATTCCTCCCCTGCTCTTTAAAGTCGCGGTCACCGCATATTCGTCATCAAAAAGGATATCGCCTACGAATCCAAGTGTGACGACATCCTTTGAAGCTGCGGTCTTAGTGTAGATCCCGCTTTGCTTCAGCAGTTCGGGATCCTTTATGATGTCAGCATATTTTTCCTTTACCGCATTGGCACCGAGAACCTCCGGCTCCTCTTCAACAGTCGCCAGGGTTTCCGGTATCGCCTCTACGAAAGTCACAATGCTGACGGGTTCGTTGTGGTGGAGCCTTAAGTATTTCGGAAGTGCCAGAAAGGCAACTATGATGCCCCCTATAAACACAACGCTCGTGAGCGTAAGAAAGAATGCTCCGACAGGGCCTATCCCCGAGCGCACATTCTTTTGTGTTTCGTATCCGGTTCTACCACCATATTTTGTACCCATACGATTAACATAACACTTTTACTTATGTAAATCAAGTGTTTTTACGCCTGCAAAAGAAAACCCCGGCTCCCTTTTATTAAGGAAAGCCGGGGAAGTATAGATATGCTGAGTTCTTTTTTCCGATGGATCTCGGAGATTTACTTTATCCAACTTGCTGACTGCCGAACGTTGAAGCTAGCGTTGAGAAATTGATGCCTGCGAATGAATTTAATATTGAGACAAGATCAGCCCCTGCGGGTATTTTGACAAAATTAATAGACCCTAAATCATAA
Source organism: Lachnospiraceae bacterium (assembly GCA_024682115.1). Taxonomy (GTDB): domain Bacteria; phylum Bacillota; class Clostridia; order Lachnospirales; family Lachnospiraceae; genus JAILLW01. Next base: position 4,628 of record JAIKZO010000066.1, on the reverse strand, counting down.
TATATCAGGTTTATGGTTACATCAGGTCTGGCGATCATAGCCGCAACTACAGCGGGGCTAAGGGCAAAGCCTCCAAAGCCGTAAAGATTTACCGATCCGTCGGGCGGAGTACCATTGATCTGCGCGATCGCAGCTTCATCCGACAATGTCGCCCGAACCGATAGATCCTGACGTACTGGTTTGGTTTGTTGATGTATTCTTAACTCCGGTTCCTGTATTTTGGTAATTAGGCGTTCCGGTATATGCAGCAGCCCACGATCTCACACCCGTTACAGGCAGAGCAAGCACCACAGTCATAGCAACCGATACTATGAGTGCTGTCAGTTTTCTTAAGACTAACCCCCTTTTTCATAAACAAAAACCTCTCTTTCCGTTTTCGAAGATAATAAGAACATAAGCTCCTATCGGATATAATTATACGTCCTTTACGTTCTTTATCGTAACCCTATGCCTGCGAAAGAAGGCCGGCCAGCGTTTTTAACTGCTCTTTGTTCTCGGCGGACATCGTTGTCTTTATAGTGATATCTTCACCGACATACTCTATATCCTTAAGCGGTTCGATAATGGCTCTCATGCATTTGGCCGCACTCGGAGCCCATGTACCGTTCTGGATAACCGCTACTTTTCTCCTGCAGTAAGCTTTTGCTTTAAGATGATGTAGGAATGTTTCCATCGGCGGGAACAGTCCGGCATCATAGGACGATGACATAAGGACCATCCTGTCATATCTGAAGGCATCCTCAACCGCTTCGGCAACATCCGAGCGGCATATATCGGTCAAAACCACTTTTTCTACGCCTGCCGACTTAAGCTCCTCCGCCAGAAACTCTGCGGCTTTCATCGTATTTCCATGAATCGAAGCGCAGGCTATGAAAACTCCTTTATCCTCAGGCTCGTATCTGCTCCACACATCATAGATCCCCAGGTAATATTCAAGGTTTTCTTTAATGACCGGTCCGTGAAGCGGGCAAATCGTCTTTATGTCGAGAGCCGAAACTTTCTTCAACAGTGCCTGTACCTGCATCCCGTACTTCCCGACTATATTGAAGTAATATCTTCTTGCCTCGTAAGCCCATTCATCGGTATCTTCTTCAACACCGAACTTTCCGAACGCATCCGCAGCAAAAAGGATCCCTTCCCTTGCTTCAAAGCTGACCATGACCTCGGGCCAGTGCACCATCGGAGCTTTTATGAAAGTCAGTGAATGTTCACCCAGTGAAATGCTCGTGCCCTCATCAACGATCTCAAATAAAGAAGTGAGGTCTTCATCAAAAAACTGCGGCAATAATCTCACTGTCTGTGCGTTTCCTATAAGCCTGACTCCCGGATACTTTTTTACAAATCCAAGAATTCCCGCAGAGTGATCGGGCTCGAGGTGGTGGATCACCAGATAATCCGGCTTTTTATCGCCGAGTACCTTTTCCACGTTGGAAAGCCATTCATCAACGGCCCTTTTATCGACCGTATCAAGAACTGCGATCTTTTCATCCTCTATCACATACGAGTTATACAGCATTCCGTTCGGCAGGGGATACTGGCTTTCAAAAATATCAAGCTCCTTATCCGCCACTCCGACATATCTTACCGCATCAGAAACAAACATGTTAAACCTCCCTATAAATGACCGCGCGGATATACTCCGCGCGGCCGCATTATAATCTTATCTGGTTTTTACTGCTCGATCACCTTCATGAACATATCCTTGGTGATACCGCAGTTAGGGCATACCCAGTCATCGGGAAGATCTTCAAACGCCGTTCCCGGTGCGATCCCGTGCTCGGGATCTCCCTTTGCTGGATCATAAGTGTAACCACAGGGATTGCAAAAATACTTGTCCATACATTTCCTCCTTTGCTATACGTAACCTTCCGTAAAGGCAGTACTCACTTCCTGCCCGTTTCATAAAGTATACCATTTCCCTCTTTCATTAACAATATGATCCTGTACAACCGACAAAAAACCCCGACACTTTCGCGTCGGGGTCAGATAAATCTTTTCTGATCTAACAGATCTTAGTATTTAGCCACTGAAACTTTCACTCCGGGGCCCATTGTTGTAGCGAGTGTAAGGCTCTTTATGTACTGTCCCTTGAGGGCAGAAGGCTTAGCCTTTACGATCGCATCCATAAGAGCGTTGAAGTTCTGTGAAAGCTGCTCTTCAGAGAAAGAAGCCTTTCCTACAGGGCAGTGGATGATGTTAGCCTTGTCAAGTCTGTACTCGATCTTACCGGCTTTGATATCATTAACGGCCTTGGTAACATCCATCGTAACGGTTCCGGCCTTGGGGTTGGGCATGAGTCCCTTGGGACCGAGCACCTTACCGAGACGTCCTACAACACCCATCATGTCGGGAGTTGCAACTACAACGTCGAACTCGAACCAACCGTCGTTCTGGATCTTGGGGATGAGCTCCTCACCGCCAACGTAATCAGCACCTGCAGCTTCTGCCTCGGCAACCTTGTCACCCTTTGCGAAAACAAGTACTCTTACTGTCTTACCTGTTCCGTTGGGAAGAACAACCGCACCTCTTATCTGCTGCTCGGCGTGTCTTCCGTCACAACCTGTTCTGATATGTACTTCAACTGTCTCGTCAAACTTGGCAGTTGCTGTCTTTTTTACCAATGCGATAGCATCATCGGCTTCGTAAAAGTTACCGCGTTCAACCTGTTTCGCGGCTTCTGTGTATTTCTTACCGTGTTTCATAGTCAAACCCTCCCTTAGTCTTCTACTGTAATGCCCATGCTTCTGGCCGTTCCGGCGATCATGCTCATAGCGGCTTCGATGCTTGCAGCGTTAAGATCGGGCATCTTGAGTTCAGCGATCTCCTTGATCTTGTCCTTAGAGATCGAAGCAACCTTCGTCTTGTTGGGAACACCCGAACCTGATTTGATATTGCATGCTTTTTTGAGCAGTACAGCTGCCGGAGGAGTCTTAGTTATGAAACTGAAACTTCTGTCAGCGTAAACTGTGATAACAACGGGAATAAGAACGTCGCCCTTATCCGCTGTCTTTGCGTTGAACTGCTTTGTGAATTCAACGATGTTAACTCCGTGCTGACCTAATGCAGGTCCGACCGGAGGGGCCGGTGTTGCTTTACCGGCAGGGATCTGTAACTTGATGTATCCTTCTACTTTCTTTGCCATGATGGCACCTCCTTATTCTATGCATCTAAAAATGCATCGTGGTCAGGCGCGTCCCGTTATCGGGATCGCTCCCACAGCCTCCTCACCATGAGGAAACCGAACATCTATATAAAGAGCCTTCGCCCTCTATATCAAAATCATCTGTACTTGCGTACTTCCGCAAACGAGATCTCGACGGGAGTCTCTCTTCCAAACATCTCCACGTTGATCGTAACTGTCTGTTTACCGAAATCCATACGACGTACGACGCCGATGGTATCCTTCCAGGCTCCGGCAACGGCAACGATCGTGTCGCCTTCCTCGAAATCCACGGAAATGTTCTCGGTCCTTATTCCGAGCGGCTTCATCTCAGCTTCGGAAAGCGGAACGGGTTTAGATCCGGGACCTACAAATCCGGTAACTCCTCTGGTATTTCTAACCACATACCAGGTCTCGTCGTTCATGATCATATTGATAAGAACGTATCCGGGGAAAAGCTTCTTTTCAACCGTTCTTCTCGAACCGTTCTTCATCTCTACGACATTTTCCATCGGAACACGTACTTCAAGGATCTCTTCCTGAAGCGATCTGTTCTCAATGGTCTTTTCTATATTGGCTTTAACCTTATTCTCATATCCGGAATAAGTATGTACCACATACCAATTAGCTTCTGCCATGTTAAACGCTCCTTATAAAGATAAAGTGGAAATAAAGTTGATACCGTACTGGATCGCAGTATCAAACAAAGCAATGAGTGCCGCAAGAAAAGCGCTGATGCACACTACGGCTACTGATTCCTTCAAAAGTTCGTCTTTATCGGGCCATGAGATCTTAGCGAACTCAGCCTTAACACCTTTAAAGAAGCTGACTTTATTCTTCTCGTCTGCCATTACTTAGTCTCCTTGTGTAAGGTATGAGCCTTGCAGAATCTGCAGTACTTCTTGATCTCCATCCTGTCGGGATGGTTCTTCTTTTCCTTTGTTGTGTTGTAGTTACGCTGCTTACATTCCGTGCAGGCAAGTGTAATCTTTGTACGCATATCTTTAATCCTCCATTAAAACTTCTCAATTATAACGCGTCAAAAATAGAGCCCTTTCGGCTCCGCGCTAAGTAAATATAGCATACAGTGCCCCTCCCGTCAACAATTATTTGCCGTTTTGGACACTTTTTTCTATAATATAGAAGGAAAGTATCCACAATCCGGTAAAAAAATTCCAAAAAATCCACATTTTATCAAAAAATCGCTTGCATTCGCACTTTAGCTGTGATAATATGAACGTAACATAGTAGGCATATCTCGCCCTCATGCGCTGAGACTATTCTCAATAGCAGAAACGGATTTTCTGTAAAGCATGACATCACGGAGGAAAGGAGGGGGCTTGTATGGCATATAATTCTGCAATAGACAATGTCTATAACCATTATCTAACCACATATGCGCCTAACAGCAGTGTCAGTAAGTACGACACTCATAAAAAGAGCGAGCTTCGTGGTATTTATAATTCCA
>JAIKZO010000049.1 GCA_024682115.1 Lachnospiraceae bacterium | reverse complement strand
CATTTCCAAAAGGAACATTACGACCAGCATTCCGATGGTCCCGAGCCCGCATACGGCAACGGTTTCATCCTTCTTTGGCTTTATGCGCCTTATCGCATGAACGGCTACAGCCATGGGTTCAAGCATAGCTGCGGCTTCATAGGAAACGTTGTCCGGAAGCATGATAAGATTCTTTTTCGGAACGGTAACGAATTCGGCAAATCCTCCGTCACGTCTTGATCCGAGATAACTGTATGATTTACACATCTCGAAACGGCGCTCTTTGCACTGAGGGCACTCCATACAGGGTATAAGGGGGAAGACGCCGACTCTTTTTCCGATGAGTTTTTCCGCTTCTTCGGGGTCATCGCCCTCAAAAGTTCCGACCACTTCACCCGAAAACTCATGACCCGGGATAAGGGGATAGCTGTAGGTCCCGTTGACGAATATCCTGGGGATATCGGATCCGCAGATACCGGATGCCTTTACTTTAACAAGGACTTCACCCTCCGCCGGTACGGGTACCGGAACGTCTTCCATATCAAATTTGCCTATATCGTGTAATACGTATGCGTTCATGCTTTAATTATATTGGTTGTCGGTGAATATGACAATGCGATTTTCGCTTTGTTGTCAGGCCAACTGCAAGAGTGATAAAATAATAAGCAATTATGATATAGTCGGAAGATCGGCTGATATCGATCACTCAGATAGGAATTATATGAATATATGTCAAAATACGATTACCTGATAGTAGGCGCAGGCCTTTACGGAGCGATATTCGCACATGAAATGAACAAGGCGGGCAAAAAAGTGCTCGTTGTAGACAGGCGTAGCCATATCGCGGGAAATATCTACACTGAAAATGTTGAGGGTGTGAATGTTCACCGATACGGAGCGCACATTTTCCACACTAACAACAAAGAGGTATGGGAATACGTTAACCGCTTTGCAACTTTTAACCGGTATACGAATTCGCCTGTGGCAAACTATAAAGGGGAGCTTTACTCTCTTCCTTTTAACATGTATACCTTTAACAAAATGTGGGGTGTGGTAACACCGGAGGAAGCAAAAGCCAAGATCGAGGAGCAAAAGAAGGCAGCAGGTATAACCGAGCCTCAAAACCTCGAAGAACAGGCGATCTCGCTCGTCGGAACGGACATATACGAAAAACTCATCAAGGGTTATACGATGAAGCAGTGGGGCAGGCCATGCACGGAGCTTCCCTCATTCATAATAAAAAGGCTTCCGGTGAGGCTTACTTTCGACAACAACTATTTCAATGCCCTCTATCAGGGGATCCCAATCGGTGGATATACAAAGATGATAGAAAAGATGCTTGAAGGCATTGAAGTAAGACTTGATACGGATTACCTTGCAAACAGGGATGAACTTGATACGCTTGCGGAAAAAACAGTTTATACGGGGGCGATAGATGAATACTACGGATACAGGTTTGGAGCTTTGGAATACCGTTCGGTAAGATTTGAAGAAGAACTCCTTGATAAAGAAAACTACCAGGGGAATGCGGTAATGAACTATACCGATTCTGAGACCCCTTATACCAGGATCATAGAGCACAAATGGTTCGAATTCGGAAAAGACGAAAACGGAAACGATATCCCGAAGACGGTGATCTCAAAGGAATACAGCTCTGAATGGAAAAAAGGCGACGAGCCGTACTATCCCGTAAACGATCAGAAGAACAATGATCTTTATCAAAAGTATAAGGATCTGGCTGATAAGGAAACCAAAGTGATCTTCGGCGGAAGGCTCGGTGAATACAAATATTATGACATGGATATTATTGTAGAAAAGGCCCTTAACGCGGCCGGAAGATAGGAAAGGAAATATTATGAAAAAGAAACTCATGCTCCTCATGCTCCTTATGATGTGCGGACTTACCGCATGTTCTCAGGATCAGGATAAGACCGGGGATAAGGCGCAGAAGAAAACCGAAGATACAGACGAAGAAGAGGACGATGAAGATACCGACGAAGAGACCGGGTCTTCCAAAAAAAAGAAAAAGGATAAGAAAAAGGATAAAGAAGACAGTTCCGTTAAAGAACTTAAACAGCTTGAAGGAGGCTGGCAATATGTCTGCAGAAAGACATATTCGGGTACTGAGGGTGATGAACTTGAAGATATGGAATCGTCTTTTTTCATAGGCAACAATGACGACCTTTACGGGTTTGTCGAGTTTTATGAAGAAGACGGAGTATGGTACGCGGATATATCGGAAAGTCAGTATGAGTATTATCACGAAAGCTATCATTTCCCGGCAGAGGTGGTAAATACGCCTCTTTACGAACAGTGTGAGAATCAGGACTGGCACGTTTCCGTCAGAAATAAGAGGAAAGATGCATCGGTATTTGAAGCGACGCTCGTCGATGAAAATAAACTCGTGTTATACAGTGAAAGTATATATGGGGAAGAAGATGAAGAGAAATGGAAATATGTGGATATCCGGACATATTTAAGAGACGGATCGGAGGATCTTGAACATGTCGATGACCTTTGCTATGAAAAGACCGTTACTGTATCCGATATCGGTGAATTACTTGAAGCCATAGATAATAATACCAAGATCATCTTAAAGCCCGGTGATTATGATATTTCGGCATATTCGGAAGAGATTAATAACCCGAAGATCAGTGCATATAAGGAAACGCTTGACGGAAGGGAAGGATACGGAAGCGTTTACATACATGATGTGAGCTATCTTTACCTTGAAGTTGAAGGAGGCGGAAAAGCAGAGATAAGCGTCGATACACCGTATTCGGCAGTCCTTTACTTTAATGATTGTGACAGAG
>JAIKZO010000027.1 GCA_024682115.1 Lachnospiraceae bacterium | reverse complement strand
TCATGTTTTTTCAGGGGATAGAAGAAGATTTTGGCCCGATTTTACGGGAAATATCCTCATTTTCCACAAAGTTATCCACAAATGACACCCTTGTCATATGTTCAAAATATGATGTCATAATGAAATTTTCTTCCAGAATTTATCAATATGAGTCTCAACATCATTCAGACTCACCTCTACATAATTACCCCACTCTCGAGGAAACAGTCGAAGGTACGGTCTTTCCAAAAATCTCTCGTCAAGGAGTACGACTATTCCCTTATCTTCTACGGTCCTTATCACTCGTCCCGCTGCCTGAAGGACTTTGTTCATGCCCGGAAATTTATATGCATAATCATATCCGTTAAGACCTTCTTCATCGAAATGGTCCCTCAGTATCTGTCTTTCATTGCATACCATCGGGATCCCGGTACCGACTATTACCGCCCCGATGAGCCTTTCGGCCTTAAGATCTATCCCTTCACCGAAGATCCCACCCATCACGCACATCCCTATAAGAGTGTCGTCATTATCTTCGGAGAATTCCCGAAGGAATTCCTCCCTGTCTTTTTCTCTCATGTTATTTCCCTGAACGATCAGCCTTTCGAAGGGATATGTTTCCTCGTATATGGCCCTGACTTCTGAAAGAAAAGCAAACGAAGGGAAGAAGATCATGTAGTTTCCCTTTCTTACGGAAACGATCTTCCTTATATATTCCGCGATCCTTCTGTATTCCGTCTCATTTCGCCTTGAATACCTGCTTGTTACGTCTTTCGCCACAAAAAGGCCCCTCTTATCGGGATCGAAGACGGATTTTGCATAAACCTCATAATCCCCCTCCTCGGCACCGAGAAGCTTCTTATGATATTCGATCGGAAGGAGCGTAGCCGAAAACAGTATGCTCGATCTTCCGCGCATCATGCAAAGATTCAGGTTATCGGACGGATTCACATTATATAATTTGATCATGAACCTGTTATCATCAAGAAAATCAGTGTAGATCACATAATCCTTTCCCGTCAGTTCATATATGAACAGAAAATGTGAAACCTCAAAATAAAACAGCAGGATCTCGTTCCTTATCGGACTGTCTTCATTTTCCTCCAGATAAGTTTCCATTACTGATGAAAGCCTCAGCAGCCTGGTTATGAACGGTGTGATCCCGGCTTCGTTAAGGACATTCATCTCCCCGGACAGCCTTTTCAGCTTAAGGAGTTCCTCGTTACAATTTACAAGCGAATTGGTTATCTTCCTGTCAACGCCCTTCGTTATCTTCTTGATTGCAAGGAAATCTTCTTTAATTAGTACCGCACTGTACATATCCCTTCCCCGATCGATGAGATTATGCGCCTCGTCGATAAGGAAAGCATGATCGTTCCTTACTCCTTCCGTAAAAAATCTCCTGAGATAAGCATGCGGATCAAACAGGTGATTGTAATCTCCGATGATCATATCCGAGAAGATCGATGCGTCCAGTGCAAGTTCAAAAGGGCACACCCGATATTTTACCGAGTACTTAAGGATCGTTTCCCTTGAATGATTGTCCGATTCGGTCAACATGGCATAAAGTGCCTCATTTACGCGATCGTAATGACCTTTGGCATATTCGCATGATACCGGATTGCACTCCGGTTCATCCAGGAAACATATCTTATCCTTGGCAGTCAATGTGACCGATCTGAAAGATAACCCGCGTTCTTTTAAGTGTGATAACGCCTGCTCGGCAACCGTTCTCGTTATGGTCTTGGCCGTAAGATAGAATATCTTTTCAACAAGACCTTCACCCATCGCCTTGATGGTCGGAAAGATCGTAGCTATTGTCTTACCGACACCGGTAGGAGCCTCTATAAAGAGCTTGCGTCTGTGATATATGGTCTGATAGACATACGTGACGAGCTCCTTTTGTCCGTCCCTGTATTCAAAAGGAAATTCTGTGGTCTTTATCGTGGCATTTCTCTTTGCATTCCATTCGAATTGAAAATCGGCCCATTTCCTGTACTCGCCGATAAGCTCGTTAAACCAGGCACGAAGTTCATCAAACGTATAGTCAAAATGAAAATACCTGAGCTCTTCGGTCTCGATATTACAGTAAGTTATACGGACCCCGGCGGAATCCAGTTCATTCTGAAGACTGAAGATATAGGCATAGCACTTCGCCTGCGCAAGATGTATCTCATCATGCTTTTTCATCCTGTTAACGTCTTTATAAGTGCCTTTTATCTCGTCGATCGTAACCTTATATCCTGTCGGAACCTGTCTGTCTCCTGCAACCGCAGGCAGATTATCGGGCAGGAGATGTTCATCCTGCACTGTGTCCGGATCGTTATCGAAGATTATACCGTCGGCTCTGCCGTCTATAACTATGTCATAAGAGGGCGTATTGATGATATGGCGCAGAGGAACCTCCGCATGATAATTGGGCCCCATTCTCCGCTGTATCATGCGGTGAATGCGGCTCCCTTCAAGCATTGCATCTGGTTTGTTCGAGGCCCGGCGATTGTCTATATCGCCGTTCCTAAGCAGGAACTCAACGAGATTCCTTACCGAAATGCTTATCTCCATAAAGTATTACCAAGAATAAATATACTGACATTAGCCACGCTGTGAACTATGAGCGGGGCGGAAAAGTTTTTGAAATGTTCGTACGACCACACTATCAGAAGGCCCATCAGCGTACCGTAGATCCCCTGGACCGGATTTCCGTGGAATATTCCGAAAAGAAGCGATGAAACGAACATCGAAACATACAGTGGAAATACTCTCTTCATGCGGTTATACAGAATTCCCCTGAAAATGATCTCCTCGGCAAGGGGAGAAAAGATCCCGTATATCACGAGGCCGAAATAGAATGCCACTCCGAACTGGGCGCTCTCTATCTCGTTGTATGACTCCGACAGCCTGTTAAGGCCCGTAAGATCAAAGATATAATTCAGTCCGACAGAGGCACAGAACGAGACCACAACGAGGATACAGGCATTTAATACGGACATGGTCTTTATCTCGGCATCTGGCCCTTCATAAAGGATCTCGTTTTTGGCGCTTTTTGACAGAATAAGGATGCCCGCGACAAGTCCCAGGGCATATATGATGCCGCGTACGGTTGCCTGATTGGTCGCAAAGAATGCCACCGTATTTTCGGAAGAGTGTCCGAGAACACTGTTGATCAGCGCCCAGAGCACTACCTCAATGACATCCCCGGCGATGTAATAAATGACCACCGGAAACAGAAGATATAAAGTTTTATAAAAAGATGACCAAGGAGATAACTCCTCCTTGGTCCATCTGGCATTGATCCTGTTCCAAAAATTCATATGTTCACCCTATATGAACTATATTATATTTCGTAATTTATATCAAGATGCCATATATCTCTGTTGTATTCGGCTATAGTCCTGTCTGATGAGAAGAATCCGGCTTTCGAGATGTTTACGAGAGCCATTTTATTCCATTTTCTGCGGTCTTCGTAGTCTGCAAGCGCCTTGTCCTTGACCTTTATATAGTCCTCAAGGTCCAGGAGCGTCATGAACCAGTCCTTATTGAGAAGTTCGTTGTAAAGTCTCTTAAGGTTTTCCTTATGTCCGACCTTCAGGGCCTGCTTTGAAACGATAAAGTCAACCGCTTCCTTTATGACAGGTGACTTTTCGTAAAAGTCTTTTGATACGTAATCGGCCTTCTCATAGTGCTTTATGACTTCATCCGACTTGGCACCGAAGATGTAGATGTTCTCATCACCCACAAGCTCGTTGATCTCGACATTCGCACCGTCCGAAGTTCCCAGTGTCACGGCTCCGTTGAGCATGAACTTCATGTTACCGGTTCCCGATGCTTCCTTTGATGCAAGTGATATCTGCTCGGATATATCACAGGCGGGAATAAGCTTCTCGGCATAGGAAACATTGTAATTTTCTACCATCACGAGCTTCATGTATTCATTGACGTCGGGATCGTTATTTATGATCTCCTGGAGCACAAGGAGCAGGTGGATGATATCCTGTGCGATCACATATGCCGGTGCAGCTTTAGCTCCGAAGATGAAGGTGATCGGACGTACCGGCTTCTTTCCGGTCTTGATCTCGAGGTACTTATGTATGATGTATAAAGCGTTCATCTGCTGACGTTTATACTCGTGCAAACGCTTTACCTGTATATCAAAAATTGAATCGGGATTTAACATAACGCCCTCTTTTTCTTTGATGTGATCTACAAGTTCAAGCTTCCTGTTCTTCTTTATCTGCGCTATACGGTCAAGGACAGCATCATCATCCTTAAACTCCAGAAGTCTCTCAAGACAGTTCGCATCCTTTTTATATCCGTCGCCGATGAGCTCTGATATGTATCCGGCCAGCTCTCTGTTGCAGGAAAGGAGCCATCTTCTGAATGTGATACCGTTCGTCTTGTTGTTAAACTTTTCGGGATAGATCTTATAAAAATGGTTCAGTTCCGTTTCCTTAAGGATCTGAGTATGTATCGCCGCCACTCCGTTAACGGAGAATCCGTAATGGATATCTATGTGAGCCATATGTACGCGCTCGTCCTTGTCTATTATCCATACCGAAGGATCCTTCTTGTATTTGGCCTTTACGCGCTTATCAAGTTCCTTGATATAGGGAACGAGCTGGGGAACGACCTTTTCAAGATACTTTAACGGCCATTTTTCAAGCGCTTCCGCCAGGATGGTATGGTTTGTGTAAGCACAGGTCTTCGAAACGACCTCTATTGCCTCATCCATGGTAAATGCCTTATCCTCAACGAGTATCCTTATAAGCTCAGGGATTATCATCGTAGGATGCGTATCATTGATCTGAATGACCGCATGATCGTCGAAGTGACGAAGATCATACTTCTTATCCTTCATCTCCGTTAAGATGAGCTGTGCGGCATTGCTGACCATAAAATACTGCTGGTATATACGAAGAAGATTTCCGGCTTCATCCGAATCGTCGGGATATAGGAAGAGCGTAAGATTCTTTTCGATATCTTCCTTATCAAACGAAATACCCTTTTTAACGAGTGATTCGTCTATGGTCTCTATGTCGAAGAGCCTTAATTTGTTGACGCCGGCACGATAGCCCGCAACATCGATATCATAAAGCCTTGAAGTGACCTTTTTCTTACCGAAGAATACGTCGAAAGTGATATCCGTCTTTGTAAGCCAGCTCTGTTCCTCTATCCAGTCATTCTTTTCGGCACACTGGAGCTTATCTTTGAATATCTGCTTAAAGAGTCCGAAGTGGTAGTTAAGACCGATGCCTTCTCCGGGAAGTCCCAAAGATGCGATCGAATCAAGGAAGCATGCAGCCAGTCTTCCGAGTCCGCCGTTACCGAGCGAAGGTTCGGGTTCGATCTCCTCGATGACCGAAAGCGACTTTCCGTGCTTGGCGAGTATCTTTTCGACCATATCATAAAGGCCTAGATTTATAAGGTTATTAGAAAGAAGCTTTCCGATAAGGAATTCCGCGGAAATATAATATATCTTCTTTTTCCCGATATTCTGGTCGGAAACCTTCATCACACGCTTAACAAATATAAGGACGGCGTAATAAGTCTCCCGATCCGTAAGATCATCCAGTTTTTTGTCAAAGATCTCTTTTGAGATCTCCTCCAGCTGAGGCTCCACATTCAACATCAGAATGTCCTTTTTGAGATTTGATTCTGCCATTCTTTCCTCCTTTATGGTCGCATAGTTTTTATATATCGGATGTTGTATGGTGTACGGATCGTTTCATGATATCCGCATCATACTATAATGTCTGTATAATTTATCTGGACAAGTTTGTATGGCATGTTTACCAGTTTGCCCTTTTCTCCTTCAAAAAGATTTGCCAGCTCCTCAACCGCTTTTGCGGAAAGTGCTTCAAAGTCCTGTCTTACGGTGTTCATCTGCTGTCCGACATACCCCATGAGAGTCGTTCCGTCAAAACCGCATACAGGTCTGAATATATCCATTTCCTGCAGTGCTTTCATGGCTCCTATGGCCATCAGATCCGAAGCGCAGACAACGATGTTTGACTTCTTTCCGTATTTGAAGGTGAGTTCCCTTGCTTCTTTTTCGGAAAACTCCCCGTAATGTATATCAAGCGTCAGGCCTTCGTCATCGGCAAGCTGCTTCATCGCATCTATCCTGTCGTCGGTAACATATCCGTTCTTTTTGCCTGCGATGTAGAGGATCTTTTTGCCCGTATTTTCCTTTATCGTCTTTTTGGCCACATCATACTGGGCCGCCCTGTGATCTATCGAAACGCACGATGTTGAATCGTTCATCAAAGGTGCATCTATCGCCACACACTTGAATATCTGTTTTTCTATGAGCTGGTGTATCACAAGGTCTTCCTTCGACAGACCGTATATGATTATCCCCGTAATGCTTTGAGACTGAAGATATCTTACGAGTTCATCGACAGTCTTGTCCTTGAACATAAAGAAGAACAGTGTGATGACATCGAATCTGTATTCCATAGCCTTTTGAAGAGCTCCGGAAATGTAGCGCATATCGATCTCGTCAATAGCCTGAGCCGATACGTTAAGATTCACCAGAAGAGCTATCCTGCCGGACTTTTTAGAAGAAAGAGCCGCAGCTACAGAGTTGGGAACGAAATTCAGTTCCATAACGGCTTTATTTACTTTTTCACGCGTCTGTTCGCTGACATTCGGATAATTATTCAGAACCTTAGATACCGTTGAAATGGCCACTCCGGCGCATTTTGCAACATCTTTGATCGATACCATTATACCCGCTCCTTTTCTCGGAAAACGATTTCCATAATTAAATATAACCCAGAAGATAGGATAATGCAAGCAATAAATTGGGAAACGTCTTAAAAACGTTTCCCTTAACATACTGCCTTTTTTATCGATCATACATAACGTAAATGATCAGCTTTTTAAAACCTCGTCGAGGATCTTTTCAACAACTTCCTTCTCGTAAGGCTTGGTTATGAACTCAGCCGCTCCGTATTTAACGGCCTTGATCATCTTATCCCTCTGCCCTGCCGCGGTGATCATTACCGCTTTTGCTTCGGGATCATGTTTTTTTATAAGACTCAATGCCTGGATACCGTCAAGGACCGGCATTGTGATATCCAAAGTTACCAGATCCGGAGAAAGTTCTTTATACTTTACAAAGCCTTCCTCGCCGTTCACTGCCTCCGCCACGATCTCGTGCCCCATTTCTTCAAGTATCGTACGAAGCATTCTTCTTGATGTTCTCGAATCATCAACGATCAAAATCTTTGCCATATTATTCAAACCCCGTTAATCCATTTTAAATCTGTATAAATTCGAGCTTTTCCCCGATACAAATGAGCAGATTGACCAGCTTATCATTGAGCATCATAGGGAAAACAAGCGTTTTGAACCCGCCGATGCCTTCGGCTGTGTCATCATACTCCGGAGGATAAAGCTCCATCGTGATCCTTTGTAAGCTGAGTTCGGATGCGTAAAGACCGCATATACAGTTTAAAAGTTCTGCGATCGCATCAAGCGCATCCATATTTACCGAAGGGAAATCTTCCTTGCCGAACGTTGAGGCTGCAGCTAAAAGCGAATTGCCGTCTCCGCACATTGCGGCCGTGAGACAGGGATCTCCGTCCACGAACTGCAAAGCTCCGTTCTGGCATTTTACCTCTTCGGCAAAATATCCCTTTATGGGGAAAACATTATTATCAACGCACCTCATCAAAGTCTTGACTGCCAGAGTTGCGAATGCCACATATTCGTCGGCCTCGGCAGGAAGGAATAAAGGTACGATCCTATCGATATCATCTGATTTGAGCGCCTCTATGCTTGAGGCAGACATTTCATTCTCGACCTGATACTTTTTCATCATTATATCAAGATCGTTAAGGCGCATGATGCCCATGTTCTCAAGTACCTGAGCTACGGACAGATAAGGATCCGCCTGCTTGCGCAAAAGCTCCTGAACCTGATTGCTGGTAAGAAAGCCCTTTTCAACGGCCAGATCACCGAATTTAAGATCCATGGTGGCCTGGAGCATATTTACCGTATCGGCCTGATATTCCGTCATGAGGCCTTCATGAACGGCTATAAGGCCCAGTTTTGCACGTACCTTGGACAGTTCTTCAAAGAACTGATAATACTGGTCAAGAGAGATCTTCCCTTTGTTTATAAGGTAACTTACGATGATATTGGCTATCATGTTTTTCCCTCCGAAATGATATGAACGCTTTCCTTTGCTTAATATACAACAATCCCCGCGATCCTGTCAAAACCGCCGTTTCGGGAAAACCGGCTTATTGCGCGGCCAGTTCACATATGATATCAACACATTTATCTATTCCGAGAGTCGAACTTTTTACCGATATGTCATAATACTCGGCATTTCCGAATTCCGTATTTGTATAATACGAACAGTATTTTTTCCTCTGTCTGTCTACGGTCTTCATCTCCTCGAGGATCCTGGCTTCCGTGTACCCGGGCAGTCTTTCCTTTAATCTCTGCAGCCTGAAAAATTCCGTAGCCGCCACAAAAACATGGAGGGAATGATCGTATTCCTTGAGCACCACATTGGCATTTCTCCCGACTATGACGCAGTTTCCTTTTTCGGCCACATGCCTTATCGCCTCCTGTTGGGCCATAAAGAGCTTTTCGTTCAGGGGCCTGTTGTAAAAGTCAAAGAGGCTCTGTCCGAATCCGAAATCAAAAGGTACTTTTTCGTCAAATTTCCTTATATCATTGGGCGAAAGACTCGGGGATTCCATTGCGGATCTTAAGATCATATCTTTGTCGCAATAATAATATCCCAGTCTGTCCGCTACTTTTCTTCCGAGTTCGCCGCCGCCGGCACCGAACTGCCTGCTTATCGTGATTATCTTCTTCATAGTCATCTCCTGTGATCGAATGCATGCCCTGTCCGGGATCAAACGTCCGGACCTGTTACAAAACCTTGTTCAGGAAATCTATGGTACGTGGCTCTTTGGGATTGAGAAGTACTTCTTCCGGTGTCCCTTCTTCCACTATGTATCCTCCGTCCATGAAAATGACCCTGTCCGCAACTTCACGGGCAAATCCCATCTCATGTGTGACGATGACCATCGTCATCCCGTCCTTGGCAAGTTCCTTCATTACCTGAAGAACTTCACCTACCATTTCGGGATCGAGAGCCGAAGTGGGCTCGTCAAAAAGCATTATCTGAGGTTCCATGCAAAGAGCTCTGGCGATAGCCACCCTCTGCTTCTGTCCACCGGATAACTGGCTGGGGTAACTGTCCGCTTTATCGGCCAGACCGACCTTTTCAAGCATGATCTTTGCCTTTGCTTTTGCTTCCTCATTTGAAAACTTCTTAAGCTGTGTCGGTGCCAAAGTCAGGTTATCCAGTATCTTAAGATTATTGAAAAGGTTAAAATGCTGGAACACCATTCCGATGTTCTCACGGGTCTTATTGATATCGACCTTCCTGGAAGTTATATCCGCACCGTTTATTATTATCGTTCCGGAAGTGACGTTCTCAAGTCTGTTAAGGCACCTTAAGAAGGTGGACTTACCCGACCCCGAGGGCCCGATGACAACGACTACTTCTCCTTTATATACTTCGGCGGAGATATCCTTGAGCACTTCAAGATCGCCAAAGCTTTTCTTTAAATTCCTAACTTCAATCTTTTTATCCGTCTTATCTGCCAACGTTCAATCTCCTTTCCAAAACTTTCGCGCTTCTGGACAAGATCGTGATGACCACCAGGTACATCACGCCGACTATCGCCCATGTCTGGAATGACATAAATGTATTGGCCTGAACGTTCTTAGCCGAGTTAACGAGTTCCGGGAATCCAATGACCGAAAGGATCGAAGTATCCTTCAGTGTGATGATGAACTGGTTGATGAAGGTCGGTATCATGGTCTTTATAGCCTGGGGAAGCACTACCTTCCTCATTGACATGCCATATGTCATTCCGAGCGACCTGGCAGCCTCCATCTGACCAATGTCAACAGACAGGATACCTGCTCTTACGATCTCAGCCATATAAGCTCCGCAGTTGAGCGCAAGACATATCGTACCTGCCTGCAGTGCCGAAAGACTGACCGAAAAGCCTCCTATGATCGTATTAAAGAAATACGGCATTCCGAAGTATACAAAGAACGCCAGAACTATCATCGGGACGCCTCTTATGACATCGACGAATATCTGGGCTATGACGTTGCATACCCTGTTCTTCAATACTCCCATTATTCCGAAGAACAACCCTATAAAACAAGCAAAAAACAGTCCCAGCAGAGCAAGTAACAAAGTTCTGCCAAGGGCTGTCAGCAACAGGGTTCCATAAACAGAAATGATCTTGATCATTCTTCCCTTTTCCTTTCCGTCTGACGGATATCTTATTTTCCGGGCGGACAGAAGCCCGCCCGGTATATCACATTAGTTTCCGAGATACTTGGCTATGATCTCGTCGTACTTTCCGTTAGCCTTGATGTTCTTAAGACCTGCGTTGAACTTGTCCACAAGTTCCTGATTGTCGGCATTGAAGATAGCGAAACCGTACTCAGCGGGTTCGTTTCCTGTGCCTTCTACGAGTTTCATTGCGATTCCCGTATCCTTGATGTTGGCAGCCATGATCGGTGTATCGTCAAATACTGCGGCAACCTGTCCGCCTACGACTGCCTGATACATTGTCGGTGAATCTTCGAAGTATGTAACGGTGAATCCGTACTGATCGGCAAGGCTCTCAGCGTATGTAGCACTCATGGAACCTGTCTTAACAGCTACTGACTGTCCGTCAAGATCATCGAAACCGTCGATATCGGAAGACGCTTCTACAGCCATACTCTGGTTTGCATCATAGTAACCGTCTGAGAAGATCCAGCCTGAGCTCTTTCTCTCTTCCGTGATGGATGCACCTGCGATCATACCGTCAGCCTGGCCTGCCTGGCAAGCTGCGATGGATGCGTCCCATCCGATAGACTGAAGGTCATAATCAAATCCCTGGTCAGCTGCTACTGCAGCAAGGATATCTACATCGATACCTACCAGTTCACCCTTATCATCCGTATACTCAAAAGGCTTGAAAGCGGTATCCGTAACTATAGCCCACTTCTTTGAAGATGTATCAGCTGCGGGAGCCTCAGTATCTTCCTGTGTTGCGGCATTATCTGCTGCCGGCTGAGCTGTTTCGGCTTTCTGCTGTCCGCATCCCGTGAGCATCGCAACGGCCGTAACAGTTGCGATCACTGTTGCAATTAATCTTTTTTTCATAATCGTTCTCCTCTCTTAACTGTCCTATCAAAGAAAAAAGAGCTGCCTTCGGATAGCAGACTCCCTCGTCCATGATCCACTATACTATAACCAATTTTTGTGATATTTTCAAGCCTGTTTTTAGTACCGGCCGCCCGAAAAGCTTATCATCATTGCTTTTTTGTATGAACGCATCCCAAAAGATCACCTGGAAAGCGACTCTTCCATATGCTTGAGCGTTCCGTAACCGTACATGATCGCGGTATTTTCGATGATCATCCTGGCAAGGTTAAGCCCCTTTTCCGAAAGGCCAGCAACAAACCTTCCGTAAAGAACGAGCGTCCTTGCGGAATATGTTGAGATCTCTCCTCTTAAGTAGGTTTCATATGAGGTATTGTACGGAGTATCTTCAGATGTATGGATCGATCTTGCATTCGATGCCGACATCGGATACTCGGCCGCAAATTCCTCCATCATGCCCGTCTGGATCGAAACGATCGATTCTATGATCGCTTTTCTGTCTTCGTCTATAGGCGGGAAGCTGTCTTTGATCTTCGCCCATTCTTCGGGAGCGGTGCTCTCTTCCATCCTTCCGTATTTTTCGGTGATGAGGTTCCACCCGACCGCATTGGCAGCATTAAAGTCGTGCAGGTAGCTGCGCAGCATCTCGTCGCTCCAGGTAAGATACTGGCTCTTTCTCATGATGGAAAAAGTCGCCCAGTCATCCTGACAGAATGCCCTTCCGCCTTCGTTCTTTACCTTATCGAAGCTCTCCCACTCAAGCATCACTATCTCGTCCGCGAGCTCTTCATGTGAAAGTCCGATGCCATTTATCATGTTCATTATCTTAACGGTATGATGTTCAAGATAATCATCGTCCGCATAGGCCAGTCCGGCCTTCTTAAGTTTTTCCAGATAATATGAAGCAAGTGCCGAAACGTTCTTTCTGACATTTTCTTCGTCATAAATGTTTTCCGAGATCGCATTGACCTTTTCGTATACGAAACCGTCAAGATCCCTTACCGCACGGCTAAGCCATTTATAATAAGGCGGATACTTTCTTTCAAGCACAAAGCAAAGCCTCATCGCATGGAGCAGGAATTCTCCGATACATACGACCGCAGCCGTCCTGTCGCCTCTTTTTAGCATTCTTTCATAGTTATACTGTCCGTACTGCGAAAACCTGGCGAGCTCCTCACAGAGTTTCCTTAAGTAGACATGCCTCGGATAATACTTGTTGATCGCAGCCCTCATCGATGAGAATTCTCCGTAAGGATCTTCGAAAACCTCACCGTTAACGGCACGGCCCAGAGCCGTATCTTCGGTAAAAAGCCACTCGTTTTCGCCAACAGGGGCATGGTCGATCCCGAGTATATTTCTGTACCAGTCCTTTATACTGAAAACTCCCACTCTTTTGGGGCCCTTTTTCATATCGAGCCTTACATACCCTTTAAAAAGAACGGGCAGCGCATCATATTCCTTCTGAAGTTCTTCGCCAATTTTCCCGTAAGTCTCGTCGTCAAGCCAGAGGCAAAGGCCGGGCCCGAAATCATGATCCGTCGAAAGCTCATCGTCAAAGCCCATGCACTCTGAGCCGTCACCGCATAATCCTGCGGCGATCCTGTCCTTATGGTCGGGGAACTTTTCATCTATCATCGGCTTTACGCACTCTTCATAAAAAGCCCTTGAAAGCCCGATCCCGCTAACCCTTCTTTCCGTGCCCTGTTCGCTTGGTTCTTTCTGCCTTGCCATGACGGAAGCCCTGTGAAGGTTCGACAGAGTGATATCATAGGCGGGAGAAAATCCCGTATTCTTTTTAACTTCTGCCAGAGCCTTTTCGTAATAAACAACGGAACCGTCAAAATCTCCCGAAAGGAATTTGGCCTCTCCCATAGCCGAGAGTGCCGCTCCGTAATGATAATCGGGTTCGGGACACGCATCAAAGATCTTAAACGCCTCATCAAGATTGTACATCGCTTCCTCATAGGCACCCGTCTTAAGGAGTGAAAGGGCAAGGTTCGTATGGCTTATCGCAACCTTTATCTCTTCGCCGGCTCTTCCTTCCACCAGTGCAAGAGCTCTTT
Source organism: Lachnospiraceae bacterium (assembly GCA_024682115.1). Lineage (GTDB taxonomy): Bacteria > Bacillota > Clostridia > Lachnospirales > Lachnospiraceae > JAILLW01. Next base: position 14,144 of record JAIKZO010000027.1, on the reverse strand, counting down.
TTAATGTATCAACGGAGCTGTCGTGATCCCCCATCTCCTGGAAGAGGAGAGCGAGATTGTTGTACAAAGGAGCATACTTAAGATCATCGGGTGAAAGCGACCCGTCATAGATCCTTTTTACCTCGTTGTAATAAGTCATCGACTCTTTCAAAAGTCCTGCTGCCCTGCAGGCATTCGCAATGTTCAGAAGGCTCGTCGCATATTCGATGCTCCCTTTTATCGAGGGATCTTCAAGAAGCTTAAGAAGCCTTGCGCAGGAATCGATACCCTTTCTGTGGTCTCCCGTTTCCCTGCAAAAACCTATAAGCTCGTTATAAAGCGTTATGAGGGAAGTGATATCTCCTTCCTCTTCCGCCTTTTTGATATTGTCTGTCAGAAACGCTTCCGTGCGCGCAAAGTCATGCGTTGCTTCGATGGCATCATATTCTTTGATAACTTCGTTTATGTTCATTCATTCCTCCGTGCTTTCGGCTTCCTTATGTTCTGCCTCGTTTTTCTTCCTGGGTTTCTTCTTCTTGATCGCGGTAGCTTTATCTATATCGTCGAACATGGTCGTGAAATGTCTCATCTTACTTTTGGCAGACGCATATACCAGACCGAATCTGTACGGTTCTATATCCATGCAGTAGCAGACGTCATCTTCGGAAAAGTCCTCGAAATACACGAGCTTCAGCACAAGCTGTTCTTCTTCGGTAAGATGTTTGAAACCTTCCTTAAGTTGTCTGACCAGTTCTTCCTTTTCCATAATAGTATTATAGCACAAAAAGAGGACGGGTTTTCCCGTCCTCCTTATACTTATAAATGATCTGCGGATCTAAACGTCTCAGCCTTTTTCAAGAGCAAGAGTTCTTGTTGTAAGATCGCATACCTCGGAAGGTCCGAAGTACTGTATGGCACCGGGATAGGTGAATGCAGTCTTAACTGCCCACTCTTCTCTGTGTGCTTCGAAGTACTTGAACGGCTTTCCGTCAAGCTCTACAAGAGCCTTTCTGATAACGGGCTTGTCTTCACCGTTTCTTCTTTCCATGTTCATCATCTTTGTTATGGGCATACCGCCTGCAACCCACTCGTCTGCGGGCTTGGAGATGTTACTTACCTTTGAGAGATATCCCGTGTAACCGTACTGGATGAGCATGAATGCGTTGTATCCCAATGAGTAGCAGTAATCGGCATCAAAGTTTGAAGGGAATGCGCATCTTCCTTCATATCCGAAGAAGTGATGCTGTGCACCGAACTTACCCTTATATGTGCCGGCTGCCTTTCTCTTTGCAAGTTCATTCTTTACCATCTCTGAGAAGAGCTTCTCTGACTCGATGAGTGAAACCTGAACATTACCGTGAGGATCTCTTTCAAGGAAGAGCTGCTGCTGAATACCCTGAGGAAGGATATCAAACACTGCGAATGACTCTGCTGTCAGACCCTTCTTTATGAAATCATACTTAGCTGACCAGTCGGGAAGAGCATTGAACTCTTCTGTCTTGCTTCCTGCAAGGAGCTCGTTGATCTCGGCGATGAGCTTTGAGAACTCGGGAACGAACTCAACGATACCCTCGGGGATGATCGCAACACCGAAGTTCTCGCCGTTATTTCCTCTCTTCTCAACAGAGTCTGCGATGTAGTTAGTGATCTGAGCAAGAGACATCTTCTTTGCTGCAACTTCTTCACCGATAAGGCAGATGTTGGGCTGTGTCTCAAGTGCGCACTCGAGTGCCACATGAGAAGCACTGCGTCCCATAACCTTGATAAAATGCCAGTACTTCTTGGCTGAGTTGGCATCTCTTTCTATATTACCGATAAGCTCGGAGTATGTCTTTGTAGCTGTATCGAATCCGAATGAAGCTTCGATATCTTCGTTCTTAAGGTCTCCGTCGATGGTCTTCGGGCATCCGATAACCTGAACGCCTGTATTGTTTGCTGCCATGTACTCTGCAAGAGTTGCGGCATTGGTGTTCGAGTCATCACCGCCAATGATAACGATAGCTGTAAGACCGTTCTTCTTGGCATTCTCGGCTACGATGTTAAACTGTTCCTTTGTCTCAAGCTTGGTCCTTCCCGAACCGATTATATCGAAACCGCCCGTATTTCTGTAAGCATCGATGAACTCGTCCGTAAACTCAACATAGTCATTATTGAGAAGTCCGTCCGGGCCGCCCTTGAAGCCGAGCAGTACATTGTTCTTATCCGTTGCCTTGATGGCATCGTAAAGACCGCTTATAACGTTGTGTCCTCCGGGAGCCTGTCCGCCCGATAAGATAACGCCTACGATCTGCTTCTTGGGAGCAGATGTATTGGCACCCTTAACGAAAGTGATCTCGTTCTTTCCGTAAGTATTGGGGAAGAGGGCTTTGATCTTGTCCTGATCCGCAACTGACTGTGTAGCGGCACCGTCCTTTACGCATATCTCCGAAGTACCGTTTCTGAGCATTCCGGGAAGCTTGGGCTGATACTCGTATCTTGCTTTTTGAAGAGGTGAAAGATTCATATTTTAACTCCTTTACTTAAATATATTTGTTTAATGTGATCGAATTTCCAAATGAAGTATAGCACGGCAAACGCCCTTATGCCACAACGATCTTCCTTAATATTACACTTTTATTTCGGTCAGACACCGGCAAACTGATATGTACAGTATGCAAAATATATGATGAGCAGCAATATTCCCTGCCATTTTTCAAGCTTTCCTTTTATGAAGATGGGAAGGGTCATGATGAGCATGACTACTATGCTAAGGGGCGTATCTACCAGAAGTGCTGTAAAGACTTCCCTGCCCATGAACTGCTTTGTGGCAAATCCCGCATTCTCAAAACTGAAAGGTCCGATACTTATCGAAACTCCGGATACAAGGATGAGATTAAAAAGATTGGCTCCGCAGATGTTTCCGACCGAGAGCGATCCGTGTCCCTTAATAAGGGAAGTGACCGCGGTAACGAGTTCGGGAAGGGATGTTCCGAGCGCCACGAATGTAAGCGCTACGACCGTCTCCGGAACTCCGAGCCCGGTTGCGATTATGATACCGTTGTCGACCAGAAGGTCAGCACCGAACGCTATCGCTACGGCTCCGATAACAAGAAAAACAAGTTCAAGCCATAAAGCCCTTTCCTTCTTTTTTTCTTCATTCTCTCCTGAAGGCGCATTGTCTTCGGGTTCGGGTACCGTTCCGAAATCAGCGCCGGAAGAAGCCGTACTCTTCTGCCCTAGGGCATCCTTTACACAGAGCACCATATAGATCACGAATATACCGAGGAGCAAAAAGCCCACCGGCCTTGAGAAGTTTCCCGTAGTATAAGCTATGGCGCAATATAACGCTTCCGAGATAAAGAAAAAGACAACCGGCACCTTCATGGTCTTTTTATTGACTTTGGCAGGCTTTATCGCAATGGTTATGGCAGCAATGAGCGCGGTGTTACAGATGATGGAACCGAATGCGTTTCCGTATGCCATCTGTCCGTGTCCCTGCGCTGCGGATGTGGCTGAGACCATGACTTCAGGAAGTGTTGTTCCGATAGAGACAACGGTCGCGCCGATCAGTACGTCCGGAATATTGAATCTCTTGGCGATCCCGCAGGCTCCGTCTACGAACCAGTCACCGCCTTTTATCAAAAGGAGCAGGCCCAATATAAATAATGAAACCGGTATTAGCATAAGTTTTCCTCCAAAGGGTCAGATCTTTATATTGACCCATTTACCCTGTCTGAATCTGAGCGAACTGAAAATGTATCTCGATATCTGGTCGCCCAGAACTCCCAACCAGATACCTGTGATCCCCCAACCGAGCGTATATCCGCAAAGGTATGAAAAAACTGTTCTTATTATCGTTACGCTTATCATTGAAGCGATCGCGGTATAGAGCGTATCTCCTGCGCCGCGCAGGCATCCCATGTAAACGACCTGCTGGACCTGGAAGATAACAACAAAGATGATGACATGCATGATGGAAACGCCAATATCCACTATCTGCTTTTCCGCAAAGAACATACTCATCATCGGACGCGCTCCGAAATAATATATTACAGCAAGGACGGAGGCTATGACAAGAGCCATTCTCATACATATCGCACCGTATTCCTTGGCGAGTTTTTCGTCTCCGGCGCCGAGCGATCTTCCGATAAGTGCAACAGCTGCGGCCTGTATCCCGTCTCCGAACGAGAACGTAAGACCCATGATGTTCATCCCGACCTGATGTGCCGCCATAGCAGCGGTACCCTGATCCGCAGCCATTATTGCCGTCATCATAAAGCCTATCCTCATGAGCACCTGCTCAAACAGGATCGAGTATCCGACCTTGATAATGAGCTTTACGGATGCAAACCCGGGCTTTATCCGGTTTTCGATTATGTACGGTATGGAAACAAAATTGTCCTTTTTATGGATCGACATAAAGCTCATTATGCAGGCCACGACCGTTCCAAGTACGGTGGCAAGCGCCGCACCGAATATCCCAAGTGCGGGGAATCCGCAGTGCCCGTTTATGAGCAGATAGTTAAATACGATGTTCACGATACTCGACGTTATGTTCGTACGCATCGTTATCCTCGTGTTTCCGGCACCTCTTTGTGCGGAGTTTATCACCATCTGCAGGCAGTTGAATATCATGCCGCCCATGATGATCCTGAAATAAATGACTGCGGCATCATGAGTATCCGCGTTTGATCCGCAAACGGTCACTATCGGAGAAGCCGTCAGCACAAATACCGTACTTAAGATAATTGCAAGCAGTGTGACCAGTATGAGCGACGTTATCAGTATACTGTTTGCATCATCCTTTTTGTTTTCTCCGCGTCGCCTTGCTACGAGAGCGCTCACCGCAACGTTTATCGCAAAGAAAGTCGAAAGCCCGAGAAACTTGGGCTGAGTGGTAAGTCCGACGGCCGCAACAGCATAAGCTCCCAGTGAACTTACCATGTACGAATCGATAAGTCCCGCGAGCGCGACAAAAAAAGACTCAAGGATAGAGGGCCAGGCCATATTCAGAGTTATCTTTATGTTCTCTTTATTGTGAGGTTTTATCAGATGTCTTTTTTCTTCCATATCACTATATTATCAGGCCGGAATACATTGTCCCTGCTTATCCGGCCGTGAAATGTATCGCAAGGGCCTCCATGTCATCCGACGGAGTTATGACGATGGTGTCATTTTCTATCTCCGCCCGGATATCAGTTCCCCTGTATATGCTCTTTATATTTTTCGGGCAATCTTCGGGAAGCTTCATCCTGATCACGTCCTTGCATTCGTTAAAAACATGAATGCAGGCATAGGCTTCCTTCATATTGTCTCCCACTCTTACCATTGCCTGATAGCCGGTAAGATATCTTTCCGACGCTCCTCTGTGCTCGTCAAAATACGTAAAGCCGTCTTTTATTATGGGTGCGATCTCTTTGTAAAAAGCGATCCCTTCGTCAATCTTATCCCATTGTTCGGCGGAAAGTTCCTTGACGTCTCCGCTTAAGCACATACGTCCGAGGAAAGTGTTAGCCATCGTATAGGCGATCCTTTTTATCGTATCGTCACGTCTTATGACTGCCCAGATCTGACTCTGTGCCGGAAGGATCGTCCGGTGGAGGTTAAGTGCTACCACCGGGATATTCTCGCATTCATGCGCATCTGAAAACGATGCCATCTGGCAGATGCTCATCATCAGCGGTTCGAGCTTATGCCCGCCCGATGCGCAGTTTTCAAGGATCAGATCCGGAAGCTCTTCTTTTATGTGCCTTACAAAATCAACCGACGCTTCCCTGTCCTGTCTTAGTCCTTCACCGAGAGATTCCGCTCCGTCGCATCCGATGCCTATGGTATCGTTATAGTCCATCTTCATGTATTCGAAACCGTACTCACGGAGCTGTCCTATTACTTTTTCTTCAAGGTATTCCCTCGTCTTCGGATTCCTCATATCAAAGAATCTTCTGTTTGTCGTACCGAGTACATATCCGTCTCTTTTAAGGAGAAGCTCCTCCCTTTCATATACATGGGCATCACGGCCTACGTTATCTATCTCAAACCAGATTCCCGGTTTCATACCCGCAGTCTTTATCATATCGGCGGTATATTTGATCCCTTTGGGAAAAAGCCTGTCGGACGGGATATAATCTCCCATTCCGTCGCCCCAATGCTTGCCTTCTTCAACGAACCACCCGCAGTCTACCACGAAGTATGAAAGTCCGTGTCCACGAAGGGCATTTACGATACCTTCGATGTTTTCATGCGAAGGCAGTCCCCACGTTGTGCAGTATTCGTTGAACATGACGGGCATATCCTTTTCACATTTGGGCCCGTCCTCAAGGTATCTTTTCCCGTAAGAGGTAAGTCTCTGGCAGGCGGTATCAATACCGTCTGCACATACGGTAAGAAGCGCATGTGGCGTTTCAAAAGACTCTCCCGGTTCGATATTCTTAAACCAATGTCCGAATTCACGATCGGCCAATCCGCCGCTTAAGCAAAGCGCGCTGTCCCGTCTGTATATCTCCATCTCCCATGAACCTTCGATCGCAAGCTGCGCAGCCCATGTGACATTGTTCTTTTTATCGTATACGGCGCCGAAAGGGAAGAATTCCTTTACGGGCATTGAACCCCTTTGTCCGTACTTGCACACCGACGGATGCCAGTAAGCCCATGAAGGCTCAAGCTGAAGATCCTCGACGCTTTCTCTTACCAGTCTCCCCTCGTAGGACCATTTGCTTCTTATTCTGTAAACATCCAGAGTCTCGTATGCATCTCCTTTTTCAAAAGGGGTGATATCACCCACGGAAAAAGAACTCAGATATTCCAGCGAAACGCTCTTATCGGAATCGTTCCTGAAGGCCGTGCTTATCTTTACGGCTTTATCCCCCGTCGTGTATTCAAGCTTATTTACAAAGGAATGGTTTCTTTTATCGGTAAGATAAGTAAGGACCGTTATCGTGTCATCGTCCTTTTCCTTACCCCGTTTAACCTCCTGGCGCTCAAAATACGTGATCTCCGCCGTCCTTGAATTGCGCATCGTAAGACCCGACGCATAGGCTCCGGGATTCTCGTCGCCCATAAGCTTGGCCTGAACGAGATTATCTCCTCTTAATATCTTTCCCTCATCGGTAACTCTGTCTTCATACCCCAGGGGCAGTATCTGCATCGTGATATGCTCACTGCCATCGAGCAGGTAGTTTACCAGCATGTCACCGAATACGAAACTGCTCATTATCTTTCTGTAAAAACCGTCCATTGTGATTCCCCTTCCGGAATGACCGGGTCCGTGTGCGGCCGTGATCGAAGCTTTATGATACAACAAAAAGGCGGGTGTAAGACACCCGCCTTTGATTATACACCTTTTTACTTTTAATAGATACTCAGCCGCTTATTGAAAGTGCATGCCAGTATGCATCTGAACCGTATCCTATCTTAACGGTCACTTTCATGCCCTGATTGATCACCTTTATACCGTCAAGATTGTTTAACGTATCGAGTTTGATCTCCATTGTTCCGTTGCTTACGTCAAGGAAAAGTTTCTCGGGAGTTGTCTTTGACGAAACGGTACCGACTACGGTCGTCGGATTATCCGACTTAACACTTGCTCCGCTGTTCTTGGCAACTTCGCCTTCAACGCAAACCGCATGCCAGTATGCATCGGAACCGTAACGGTAAGTAGCCGTGAGCTTTGCACCCGGGAGCTGGAGGAAACCGCGGGACGTATCCGTTGAGGCGTCTATCTTAAGCTGCCTTTCACCGTCCGAACAGTTGAGGTACAAAATACCGGGTTTCGTAGAACTTGTTACCGTTCCTGTGCATGTGTAAGTCTCTCCGCTCAAAGATGCACTGTCTGTATACGAATAAGAAGAAGTGGTAACCGTGCTGCTGTAGGATGAAGATGATGATGATGCGTAAGTATCCGATATCGAAAGCGCATGATAAGCCGAATCAGATCCCTTGGCTATCTTAAACACATAACTGTTTCCGGCTATAAGGAAGTTGGTACCCGAAAGATCCGTACCATCATCTATCTTAACCTCATAGTCTCCGTCGGATGCTTCAACAAAAACAGTTTCCTTGTCGGCAACGTCCTTTATCTTGCCGCTTATTTCCTTTTTTGTCGAATTGTCGATAAATATTCCGTTGGCGCCGCCCGCTTTAATGGTCACTGCATGAAGATAAGCATCGTTTCCGTGAACGAACGAAACGGTCACTCCTCTGCCGGGAAGAAGATTTTTCCCTCCGGTAAACTGAGTGCCGGAATCGATCTTTATCTCATAAGTACCCTCGCTGGTATCAACCTTGATGATCTCGGCGGTCGAACCTTTTGCAACGGTTCCCTGAATAGAAGTGTCGGCGTTCGCTGTTGTTACACCCAGTGTTAAAATACCTGAGAGCACTATGGCTGCTACCGCGATAAATGATAATAATTTTTTCATCCTGAATGATTCCACCTTTCTGACTATATTAAGTAGGTTTTTTATGTTCGATGACCATATGTTGTGATTAACATAATCCTTATTTAATTAACGTAATTACTTTACATAATGCCATCCATAAATGAAATATACAACATATTGTGGCTTTATGTCAATACTCTATACTAAAAATAGTTGACATAAATTATTATGCGTACTATTTATTATTGTAAACCTCCCATCCATACAACGTCCGTCATATATTTCTTAACCGGAACTATATATATGGTAAAATTATGAAATAAGTTCGGAAGGCATTGCAAAATGAAACCAAAAGAAAACTTTACAAAAGAACACGATACGGCGATACTCATATTCGGAACATTCAATCCGGTGACCAATGCTCATGTGAACATGGGAACCACCGTTTCAAAGCTGTACCCTGAAAGCGATGTGGTCTTTGTCCCGGCCAAAGATGCCTTTTTAAAGAACTGGAAAGGCTTCGATGATTCCGCGATCCTGAAAAACCGCATAGATCTTCTTTATACCGTTGCCCGAAAACACGGTTTCAAGGTAAGTGATATAGAGCTAACGGGCGTGGTTGACGGCAGATCCATACATACGATAGAGTACATGAAAAACACTCTCGGATATTCTAAGATCCTTTTCTGCATGGGCACGGATAAGCTCGGGGAGATAGGAGCCTGGTACAGGGCAAAAGACCTTGTCAGCCAAAACAGGTTCATCGTGTTTGAAAGAGATCCTGCCAAGACTGTGTCCGCATGTGATCTTGTAAAGGAATATTACGGGAATTTTACCTTTGTAAAAGAGGATGATGTATACACATCCATTAGTGCGACCGAAGTAAGGACCTGCCTTTCGGAAGGCAGCTTTGAACGTATCAGGGAAACCGTTCCCGCAGAAGTATATGAACACCTTAAGGAGATATATAAATGAGTTTCGATGTTGAAAAGACGGTAAACGAACTTACCGAATGGATAGTCGGATGGTTTGATGAAAACGGCCCCGGCTGCAACGCAGTCCTTGGCATTTCAGGCGGAAAAGACAGCTCGGTTTCCGCAGCACTCTGCGTACATGCCCTGGGCAAAGACAGAGTAAAGGGGATCCTTCTTCCGAACGGCATCCAGCCTGACATAGACTGTGCGAGACTCCTTGTCGACCATCTCGGCATCGAGCACTATGAAGTCAATATAAAAGAAGCTTTTGACGGAGTTGTGAACGCTTTTCCCATAGAAATGTCCGAGCAGACCAGGATAAACCTTGCTCCGAGGATAAGGATGAGCATTATTTATGCGATGAGCCAGTCTCTTAACGGGCGTGTCGTAAATACCTGTAACCTTTCCGAGGACTGGATCGGATACTCGACCAGATACGGTGATTCAGTGGGGGATTTCAGTCCCTTAAGCAATCTTACGGTGACTGAAGTCAGGCAGATAGGATCCTATCTCGGGCTGCCCGATAAACTCGTGAACAAAGCGCCTTCCGACGGTCTTTGCGGCAAGACGGATGAGGACAACATAGGTTTTACTTATGATGTGCTCGACCGGTATATCCGTACCGGTATCTGTGACGACCCTGTCATAAAAGAAAAGATTGACCGCCGCCACAAACAGAATCTTTTCAAACTGGAACTCATGCAGAGTTTCAAACCTTCATCCGGAGAGTGAATATCCTCTCTGTCACATTCCCCAAATAAAAGTAAACTAGTATGGTTTCCTGGTTCTGCCAGCAGCATGATTTACATTCATGGCTGCTTCCGGAATGAGACAGTAATCATGCAGACATATCTGGGAACCATCATTTGTCTGGGGATCATCATACGTGCAGTCAACATACAGCCACTGACCATCGATCATAACGCGGTTCCACTCATGGCCTCCCGCTCTTCCATACATATCCGTGGCTGTTCCTATGACAGTCTCACACTTAAGTCCCGCAAGCGAACACAAAAAGCTATATGCATCGGCATAACCGGAACATACAGCCGTGCCCATCATGATAACGCCTTCCTTGCGGGTAAATATGTCATAAACATATCCGTTATCGGTATAATAGCTCATATCATATCTTGTACTTTGTACTATCACGTCATGTATAGCTCTGGCAACTTCAGCATCGCTCATTCCCGGTTTGGTAACATCAAGAAGCATGTCATATCCGACAAGTGCCACGGCAACGTCTATGTTCTGTGTATATACTACCCTGTTTTCATATACTCCGCATGTAACATAGTGGTTCCACAAGGCAGCCTTGTCATATCCATACAGCGCAAGAAGATCCGGGTTAGTGTTCGCATAGGCAACATGGTCAAAATACTTGCCGTTTTTACCCAAAACCGCTATGCGTCCTTCAACAAATCTTGTATCCGATCCGTTTTCCGCAAGCCCTGTAACGCTGGCTGATAATACAAACATCACACTAAGAAATACCGCAACGATACCTTTTATTTTCTTCATGTTCCCTCCAATAAAAAAACGATATCTTAAATGATATCGTTGAAAAACTGCAACTGGCTACCATTTAAGGCCCTATAGCTTTGCGTCACACTCTTTCGGGTGCTTTGCCAAATATGTATGGTTTAATTATATGCTTCCGTGTATTTAACGTCAACTTTCTGATATAATAAATTCACATCATTTTAAGTCTGTCGCCATGTCTTCGCTAAAATAAGTATCACCGGAAAACATTGAAACTTCTCTACCTGCCCATTCCAATACAATATCTTTATCATACCCGTTCAGATTAGCAGGCAATTCTGTCTTCTTAAAGAAACGATGTTCCATCACTTCATCCGGGTCGTTCACTATAGCTCCCTCATACTCCTTTGTAATAAATACAATCCCCGGGCCAAAACATATATCTCCGTTAGGATACTCTATGATACGGTCCTTGCCGGAATATAATTGGAACACTTCCAACCTGCCTAACAGCAATCCGGATTCTTCCATGGTTTCCCGTCTGACGGTTTCCTCGAAAGTTTCTCCCATTTCCATGGAGCCGCCAATAATAGCCCAGCATCCATTATCTTTTCTTTTCTGTAACAGAATCTCTCCCTTATCATTTTCAATGATCACACCGCAGGCACAGGTCATTATAGGAGCATGCCCGACGTACTTGCGCATTTCCCGGATATATCCCCCTTTTTTATATAGTTCTATATAATCGTCAATCTTCATAGCAATATCCCTAATATGCTTTCATCTTTTTTCTCCCAATACCAAAATTATACTACCTTTTTGACCACCAATTCATTAGACTTCAGCTTATTCAACATAATATGGTTAATTCCGTCAATATCCGTGTTAAAATGAGTTCAGAAAAATTCATGATAATCTAATTTTTTATATCAAAAAAGGAATCCAACATGAACATTGAAGTTAACAACATATTTATGATAGATGACTATGTTGTATTGAAACCCCATAATTCAGTAGAGAGTCACTGTCATAAAATGCCACATATTATTTCCGGTACAAATCCTTTTAAAATATGTATAAACGGACAAATAAGGGAAGGACGATCGGCGATAATCCCGTCAGATGTTGAGCATTCAATCGTATCAATGGATGATAGTGCAAAGATGCTATTAATTATGCCATTAACAAATTTATATTTTCAAATAAAAGACAGGATTAAAAGTGAATGCATTATATATGAACAATACTATTCTGTCGATGAGATCATAAGTGAATTAAACAGTTCCTGTATAACATATGAGAAAGTAATTGATGATAAGCGGGTAATTGAAATAATAGAGAAAATAAATAATGATACTTATCTTGACAAATCTGTGGCTGAAATTGCGAAACTTATGAATCTGTCTGAAAGTCGATTGGAACATTTATTTTCCGAAAAGACAGGTATCCGACTTAAGCATTACCTATTACTACACAAGCTGAGAAAAGCATATAAACAGGTGTGTGAAGGAAAGTCTATCACTGAGGCTGCATATGAAGGCGGATTTGCCGATTCATCGCATTTGGCAGTTGTTTCAAAACGATTACTGGGAATATCTGTCAGCGATGTTATAAAGAATAATGACTAAATGTATTAAAGTAGCAGAAATATAAAAGAATCCGGGCACCGTCTGTGTTTTAATGATCTAAGAACAGGGAGGTGTCTAATATGTTTTATAGGATCAATAAAATCAAACAGTTTAATTTTCAGATCAACCGGGTTCTTACGTATGGTGAAGCTGCATGTGATATGGATGTTATTAAGAGAAATCTTGAGCATGTAACAAATATCGAGGAATGGTATGAAGCATTTATAAACGTGGCAAAGGCTTCTACAGAATATCTTCACAAAGCTTATGCATATAGAATGGCGGAATTTTTCCTGGAATATGACGATCCAAGAAAGCAAGAGGTTTCAAAGGAATGTCTTGATCGTTTTCATGAAGGTTTTCAGAAGAGCGGAATATTTTTTGAGCTATATAAAATCCCGTTTGAAACAGGAACGATGAAAGCTTTTCGTTTTCCTTGTGAAGATCCCAAAGATATAATGGTTGTATGTGGCGGTTATGATTCATTTATCGAAGAATTTGTTCTTCAGGTTTATGAGTTCAATAAAAAAGGGTATGAAGTAATTCTTTTTGAAGGTCCCGGGCAGGGAGAATGTATCAAACAACAATTGTTTTTCCGTCACGATTTTGACAAGGCAACCAGTGCTGTATTAGATTTCTTTTCAATCAGCAGCTGCATTTTTTTAGGAATCTCATGGGGTGGATACTTTGCCATCAGGTCGGCTGCTTATGATAAAAGAATTAAAAAAACGATCATGTATGATGTGTTCTTTGATGGATATGAAGTGATGACAAATCCATTACCAAGCCTGCTACAATATAAAATTCGTAAGTTGATCGATGAGAATAGAACACAGGAACTGGAATTGTTATGCAACAGGATATGTGAAAAGTCAGTAATGGCAAAATGGATGTTTCATCAGGGAAAATATATCACCGGTTCCGGCACTTATTATGAAATGTACAAAAAACTCGGCATGCATAATGTTCGGTCCTTTCACGAAAAGATCACCTGTGATGTATTAATCTTAGCGGGAGAAAAAGATCATTATATACCTATAAAGCATTATAAAAAGTGTATAAAATTATTCCCAAATGCCAGATCTGTCAAAACCCGATTGTTTACGAAAAAAGAAGGCGGTGAGCAGCACTGTCAGATAGGAAATCATATGCTTGCTATCAATGAAATAACAGAATGGATTGAGGAAAAAAATATTCTTTCGAGGTAAGATTAAAATGATATTTCAAGAATATGGTACTGATCAAAAAAATACGATTCTTTTGCTTCATGGCGGAGGATTATCATGGTGGAATTATCGGGAAGTAGCTGCGATACTTCAGGGCGAGTATCATATCATTCTTCCGATTTTGGACGGACATGCAGGAAGTGACAGACCATTTACGACAATCGAGGATAATGCGGAAGAGATAATTCAATTCATTGATGAAAAACTATCCGGTTCGATATTGCTGATCGGAGGTCTTTCGCTTGGCGGTCAGGTTTTGTTGGAAATGTTATCGAAGCGAAAAAAACTCTGTTCTTATGCATTGGTTGAGAGTGCGGCAGTGATCCCTTCCAAGTTGACTAATATGTTGATCGCACCTTCTTTTGGATGTAGTTATGGACTTATCAAAAACCGCTCCTTTTCCAAATTGCAGTTTCAGTCTCTGCACATCAAACCGGATCTGTTTGAAGACTATTACCGGGATACCTGCCTGATAAAAAAGCAGGACATGATCGCATT
>JAIKZO010000162.1 GCA_024682115.1 Lachnospiraceae bacterium | reverse complement strand
CAAAACCGCACATATGATCCCCAGTCCCATAAGAAACAGTATACCCGAGGATGCGGTTATTCTGACCATGTCCTCTTTTCTTGTACCGTAATGCTGTGCCACTACGACACCGTTTCCCGAAGAGAAACCTATCGCAATGGCAAGAAACAAAAACGCAAAGCTGCCTGTAGTCCCTACAGCCGACAAAGCGGCTTCTCCGGCAAACCGGCCGACCACTATCGCATCGACGGTGTTATACAGTTGTTGAAGGAGCGATCCCGCCACAACCGGGATCGAAAATCCCAATATATGCTTCCAGGGTGTTCCGGATGTCATCGATTATCCTCAAATGTCTGATTCTATGTTTTTCATAATATCATCTTATCGGAACATGAGACCTATTATTATCCGAACGGATATATGTCATTTTTTGTTGACGCGGCCGCAATAAAAAACGGAGCCGGTTTGTGAACCGACTCCGTCGCTTGTGTCAAATTTTAAATCCTTTTAACAGATCACCCAGGGAAGTTCCGATATCTTCCGATTCGGGGATCGCAACACTGTCATCTTCGGGAGACGGTTCTTCGGGATTCTCCAAGAGAGCTTTTATAGAGAGCGATATCTTGCCGTCCTTGATCTCAATGACCTTTACATCTACTTCCTGTCCCTCCTTGAGAACAACTCCGGGATGTTTGATCCTCTCGTGTGATATCTGAGAGATGTGAACAAGCCCCGACAGGCCGTTATCAAGATCGACAAATGCACCGTAATCTTTGATCGTGGCAACTACGGCATGAAATACCTGCCCTACTTTGACATCGGATATTTTCTTCTTCCGGTTGTCTTCCTGTCTCTCCTTCTGAATTTCCCTGGCAGACAGGATCAGTTTGTCATCGTCGATATCGGCTTCAAAAACCCTGACCTCAAGTTCCTTTCCAAGGAACGGATTACAGTCATCTATCCTCTCTGTCGATAATCTGGAAGCGGGAATAAATGCTCTTATACCCTCAAAATCGGCAACGACTCCTCCTTTTACTATACCCGTAACGGTAACGGTAATATTTTCCTGAGATTCTTTCAGTTCCTTTGCTTTTCTCCATGCCAGAAGCGCATCCGTATCATGAACACCGTCACCCATCAGACTGTATGATTCTTCCAGCATATCCTCATAGTCCTTCATCGTCTCTTCCATCTCATTTCCTCCCGAGTGATTTTCTCCGATCATGATAGCACAGTTCCCGTATCCGACTCAAGATACGGGGTTATGTGTCATATCATTGTATATCAGATAACGATCCGGTATCCCACCTTCATCTGGTTTACCATATCGCCGAGTTCTTCCTTAAGTATTCCGAAAGCCCTGTCCTTGGTACAATGGCCCGTACAGATATACTCTACACCGGTGCCGCGTATCTTTCCGGCAACTTCTCTTATCTCTGCATCCGTTTTGTTAAACAGATGTAATCCGCCGATGAGGCCGTATACCTTTTTGTCGGGGAAAGTCGCCTTTACTTCATTTATTATATTTCCGGCACCGCCATGCGAACACGAATTAAGGATAACCAGGCCCTTATCCGTATCAAGCACCAGACTCTGCTCATGGGAAAAATCGTCCGGTTTCCATCCGCGCGAAGTTTTCCTAAACATCATCTCACGCTTTCCTATGCTGTCAAGGCCCGCCGTCTTGTGAGGCACAAGCCACACTCCATCCGTAAGTTTGCAGTCACCCGATATCTTCTCGATCCTGTCTGAGTACTTCGAGAGCATCTTGTGAGGAATTCCGATATATTTCCGGAATATGATTTTTTTTGCATAACAGTTCTCAGCCGTATCATCCCTTACATACAGCTTCGCTTTCATATTATTCTCCAGGAATGCAGGCAACCCGTTCGCGTGATCGTAATGGGCATGACTGAGCACAGCATAATCGATATCGGTAACATCAATCCCGAGTTTCTTCATATTGTCAAGGAACAGATCCGAAGCACCCGCATCAAGAAGAATATTCTTCCCGGCATATTGAACCAGAACGGAAAGGCCCCATTCACCCAAGATATCATTATCCGATTTATTATCTACTATAATTGTGATCTTTGTTTCCATTTCTCGGTACCGCCCTCATTCTTTTGATTCAATCCTCATTTTGCTTTTATAAAAAAGGGTTTCCTTTCGGAAACCCCTCGAAGTACTTTACTAAAAAATCCAACAATAATTAGGACACAGATCCCCACACTTCTTTTCTAAGCACCAGTTTTCTCCGATTTCTCCCTCATCGAGTTCACCTGCTGCTACTGCCGAAAGTATTTCATCATCAAGTTCGATCGAAGCTCCTTCGAGAATCGAAAGCGCATCTTTGGGTGATTTCGCATTTTGAAGTTTACCACGTGCATCAGCATCAAGTTTACCGGATATTTCATCCTTAAGCATATCAAACACTTGTTTTTTATCCATATTCTTCTCCTTTACATTAAAACTATATATACCTTATCCCATATAGTTTTCAAACTGTTCTAATTTTCTCATATAATTGCTCTCTTTTAAACCATACAATTTGCACAAAATGAACTAGGCGTTATTGGACGTCAATTGATAGATCCCATCAACTCCGACTCCAAAGCATCGGCAACTGCCTTTCCACCCACAAAACTGACAGCCGGCTTTGTTATCTGAATAATATCTCCTCCTTATATTTCAGATCTACGGCTCTGTGAAACATCTCAACTTACGTGCTTTCAATAGGCTCACTCGAATATACCCTCAATAGGTTCCATCGTAATGTCGTCATACGTTATTCTCTTTTGTGGATCCACTACTATCCATCCCCATGTTGCCATATGGGTTTCCTGCCCATAATCAACTATAGTTCTTTTAATCCTTCTTTATCGAAATAATAGATGTTTTCTCTTTTATAGCCATACTTTGATCCACTGACACTGATATGGGGTTCAAATGTAAAAAGACTGACATCTGCAAGTTTCGTCCTGTTCCCTTTTTCAATATAGA
>JAIKZO010000035.1 GCA_024682115.1 Lachnospiraceae bacterium | reverse complement strand
ACTGATATGAATCTATCATGTTCTTTTCATTTTGATAAGCTTTAATAGTTAATATGGCAAATATCACGGTGTAAACACCTATGAACGCTTCCGTGATAAATGCCGAACCGGTAGCCGTGGAGATAACGTATGCAAGTCCGTCCATTAAAGCATGCAATAATACGGCAAGTAAGCACAACCATATCTTTTTGTCATTAACGGATCTGTAAACGATATATGATGCACATATATGAAATGTTATCGCAAAAGCACGTTCAACAATTCCCGCAAGCACAGTTGGCGGAGCAGATGTCCACAAAGGTGTAATCTGTTCGTAAAACCGTTGTTGGAGATCAGGACTCATGCCTTCGATCAGCGTATTTCCCATTCCGGCATTTAACGTAAATGCAACGACAAGGCTTGAGATGGTTGATGAACCTATAAGGTAAATACTCTCTATACCGCCATGTCCGATACCGAACATTACGGATTCCTTTTTCTCAAGATCCTTTTTCATGAAATTACGCATCACGATATATCTGCCGAACTCCTCAAATATCCCGGCTGCAAGTCCACCGTAGATCGCATAGAACGCTGTCGAAGTAAATGCCTTTTCTCCCATGACTCCGAGAACTGCATTATGAAGGATCGACTCGAGGATCAGCGCAAATACTACGAATGTGGCCGCTCCGACAAGGCATGATCTTAGCTTTGCCCCGGTCTTCTTCCTCCATATGAGCATGAGCACTATCGGCAACCCTAAACAAACTATCGCTCTGACAAACAGTAAAAACATTGTAGCGTCGGGAACTCTGCATTGTTAAAGATCCATGAAGTCGCCTCCTATTTGAATTTGACTGCTGTTCCGTATGCAACTATCTCGGCAGCGGACTGCATTACTGCCGAAGAACCGTACCTTACGCCAACTATTGCATCTGCACCCAATGCTTCAGCCTCATCAACCATCCTCTTGGTAGCGATCTGTCTTGCCTCATTTAACATCTCGGTATATCCTACGATCTCACCTCCGACGATGGTCTTAAGTCCGGCCATCAGGTCTCTTCCAACATTCTTTGAATTAACAATTGTTCCTTTTACCAATCCGAGAACTTCAAAATCCTGTCCGGGAATTGTTTCAATACTTACGAGCTTCATATGCCTCTCCTTTTCTGATCTCTTTGATCCTTTGAATCAATGCTGTTACTGTTGCTATTATCATTATTGACGGAGTTACAAGAAATAAGATCAACACCGGTAAAGGTATCGGATCATTGACCGCTCCCATGATCACTATAACGATGAGCAGCAGCATACCAGCTATAAAACATGTTGCGGCAAGAACGGCACCTGTCATGGTCTTTCTGCTCACATCACTTTTGGACAGATCCATAAATACTGCGCCTCCTTTTTCAAGTTGCTTTAGTTCATCGAGGTAAGCCGATGCATCGATCTGATCGTAGCCGGTGACTTCATTGCTCAGCTTTTTACAAAGGTCTATCATCAATCCGATGTTATCACGTTGGTCTTCCAGTTTCTTTGACTGGCTCTCCATGCATTCTTCAAAAGAAACGGAACCTGTCTCCAATTTTTTGATCTCTTCGATCGGAACATCGATCTTTCTTAAGAGCTTTATCTTAAGAAGACAGTCAACATCCGATAATGAATAATCCCTGTATCCGTTCTCTGGATTCCTGCCGGGATTTAACAATCCCTGCTCCTCATAAAAGCGTATGTTCTTTTTGGTGATCCCTACCAGTTCTTCAACCTGATTGATCTTCATTTCTACCTCGAATTTCTATCGAATGGCCTCTCGATACCTGAAATATAGACCTTCCACCAGGTGGAAGGTCAAGTATTTTTTTAATATTATTATAAATTTTCCCCAAAAGCCGTATTCTGTATGACTGCCTATTTCTGTTTGCAGCGCAGATACATGGCATTCCATTTCATCATTTCATCATATTTCCGGTGGAATTTTAAGACAGAATTGATAAGAGCATAGTCTTTCAATCTGTCTTCGAAAGGCGTGGTACTTTGTTCAGCCGCTATAAGATACCGGCCGGCTCTTTGATGATCTCCGACCATAACACAGTCAAGATAACAGTTAGCACAAAGCCAAAAAGACCTATGAAGCTCTTCTTCCGGGATCTTTTCCATGATCTTTATGTTTCTTTCATAGTTTGGCTTTCCTTTTTTCCCGTGAAGAACGGAAAAATCCGCTGTTACGATCTCTCCGGATCTAAGGGGCTTACAGCCCTTTCTCACCGTCAGGTGCTCATGGAGGATTCCCTCCCATTCAATATCCGAATCCCGTCTTATGATACGGGGGTAAAAGAACACACCTCCGTTTTCCGGCCGGTCATACCCGGCGATCACCATTTTTACGGTCCCCGGATCCTCTATGCTCATCCTGTTCTTCCATTTGATGATCTTTTCAGCATTCTCCGGAGTTATACGGTCATCAGCATCCAGCCACATTATGAAATCACAGGTCGCCTTCTCATAAGAGAAATTCCTTGCTGCCGCAAAATCATCACACCAGGCGAATTCAAAGACCTTATCCGTATACCCGGATGCGATCTTCTTTGTTTCATCGGTCGAACCAGTATCCACTATGACCAGTTCATCCGCAAACCCGGAGGCATCTTTAAGACAATCCCCCAAAACGTCAGCTTCATTTTTTACTATCATGCAAACACTGAGTGTCAATATCTTCTCCAATTGCCATATCAGGCATATTACCGCAAACGTTTCGGAAGTTCCGGACCTTTCAGCTTCATTTCCAGAAGTTCCTCATAAAAGACTGTCTGCCTGGCATAGCGCCACCATTTCTTATGCGACGGTACCACCTTGACTTTGTGCCACGGACAAACTCCGGCGTAATGGAGTATCACCGCTTCGGATGATATCTCTTCCGAATACCCGCAATTGGCTTCCATATTGACCATATAATTAAACCTGTCCGGATCGGCGAATTTGACCTTACCCTCAAACAGGGCATTCAAAATATCCTGATCGGCATAAGGCAGGTCATAATCACGCTCTTTGGCATATTGCACGAAATCTTCGAACCTGAAATCCTCCCGGATCTTTTTCAGATCACAGAGCATGACACCGGAGTTAAAATATTTACAGTTTTCGTCACGTTTTATGCCGTTCTCCCCGGTCTCAATAAGTTTCAGGTCCCTGCATACCACTGCATAGCAGTCTGACATATCCGTTGCATAAAATTCCGCAAGCGGTTTTTCCACGATCGTATCCGCATCCAGATAAAGGATCCGGTCGATCTTATCGGGGAGAATATACGGAGCACAAAGCCTGAGGTAAGCTTCCAACGGATACGGCTCCGGACGAAATCCTTCTAAGCGTTCTCTGTCAACATGAACAAAGCCTATCTCCTGACCGAATGAACGTACAAGATCAGTCAGAACCTCCCGATCAGGCTTGCAAAGATCAATATATAGCACATGTACCGATATCTTCTCTCCCGAATTGTTCATGAACAGGGAAGTCAGGCTGACGCACAGATATTTTACATATTCGGAATTGACACTGACACAGATATTCATAAATCGATCTTTCTTCCGTTTGTCTGCGTTGCCCGCTCAATCCGTATCCCGCAATGTCCCGTACAACTTGCACAGGCTTCGGGTGAATCGCTTCTGAAATAATAAGCTTTCAGCTGTTCACGTAAAACTTCTGTTTCCACCGGAGCTAAAAGATCGACCGATCTTTCGTTATAAAAGCCCAGTCTATCACCGTGTGCGGTACGCGGGCAGGTATAATACTTCCCGTCAAGTACCGTAGTACAGATTGATTTATTCTTGCAATAGTCAAATAAGTATTTTGCCCTGCCCTCATCATGATAAACATGTTTCGGGTCTCCCCAGGCACACCATTCATCTTTTAGCCCGATCTCGGAAAAAGCTATCCCGTATTCCGTAAGCTGCTCTTTAAGCTCCTCTTCTTTCACGGAAAGATTCCCATAATTGCTGAGAAGCACACCGAGTCTTTTCTCCTTCTGCATTGCACGAAGAACATCCTCACGGAAAAGCATTGTTCCGTTAGTGGTGATCTGGATCCCCAAAACTTTCCGGTTATCCTTAAGTTCGGGCAGAGAAAGTATCTGTATGATAAGATCCTGTTCCAAAAGCGGTTCACCGCCGAGAAGCTTAAACATAGCTATGCCGTCGACTGCGGAAAGCAGTTTTTTTACCGATCCGATCACCGTTTCAGCCGGGATCCGCTCCGGTTTTTCATAATACTGTATAAGATTTGCGCATTCCCTGCATCTTAAACTGCAGCGCTTCGTAAGGTTTATCTCCACGCCGCCGATGTATAAGCCTTCTTTCTGTTTACGATAAAGCGAGTTGAAATAACTGAAATAATACTGCTTTGCAAAGCCCTTTTTCAAAGCGGCGACTGCCGAATAAAAATCCTCCAGTCCCCGGAATCCAAGTACCTTGCAGTACATGTTAAAGAATGTCTTTCCCGCAAGTATCACGTAATCCTCGCGGAATGAACCGATATCATCATATGAGACGATACGGATATCCATTGAATTAAGGATCGAGATATCCTCGCTTATCATCTCGCGGATATAGATATCTTCATCTCCAATGTGTTCCAGACACTTATTAAGGTACTCTTCAGCCAGAAGGCCGTAGTCTTCGCCGGCATTTTCATTATCGCAGATATATATGGTTCCGTTATAGCTTTCGGCGAAGTCCAAAAGGATCGTCATACAGGTATGGAACGGACCGCACAGAAGTATCCTGCGCCCGTCATATTTTTCCCAGGTAAACTCTTTCATATTTTATTCTTTGTAATGATCCTTTTCTTTGTTCCTTGCTATCTCGATCTGCAATCCGAATATCTTCGAACGGCCCGTATCCAAACTTACACTCTGTAACATGTGATAGTATTTCTCGGCCGATCTTATATTTCCCGCTTTAAGAGCGCAACGGATAAGGTGCTCAAGCGAAGCGGTTGCCTGCCTGCGTTTGTCAGGTGTCTCAAAATACACCGCACCAAGATATGCTTTTTCGGCATCCTCATATCTCCCGAGAGCGTAATAAAGATCTCCCAAAAGATCTGACTGATGCATTTCACATATATCCCTTCCGATATAGGAAGGTGCTTCTCCCGCTGTTCTTGCAAAAGCTTTTTCCAGCCTTTCCACAGCTTCTCTCGTTCGATCAAGCTTGTGAAGCGACTTTGCTATCAGTCCCGTTATGAAAAGATTCCGAATGTACTCCTTATGTTCAAGTCCATTTTTGTCTTTGGTGTCTTGATATGTATATTTGGAAAGAATGTCAATCGCTCGGTCATATTCTCCGCGCAGATACAATCCCCAACCGAGTTTCGATATCTCCTCATAATTTAGTTTTGTCATTTCGCTCAAACGAAGATACGGTTCGGTATGGTCTTTTAATCTTTTCAGAAAACGCGTTTTTTCTTTCTTATCAAGCTCATTTTTATAAAACGGAGAGCGCTCATAGTAGGACAGATAGAGTCTGTCAATATCATCCAGTCTGTCCTTTTCTCCCGCCATGTATGTATAGTGATAAAAAACTCCTTTCTCCACGGAAGGAAAGTTTTTGCTGAACGAATTGAATCTTGCTGGAAGGATATACTTTTTCCCTCTGAAAAGATAATTGATCACATCCTGATCCGGATAGGCAAAACCGTATTTATCAAGAAAATCTATTGATTCCTCCCACAGGTCGTGTTCGTTTCGAATGCGTTCCAGATCAAGAAGGAGTACACCGGAATTAATATACTCATTCCAGTCTGTCTTTTCCCAAAACGGCATGAGAAGGCTTTCTTCCGTTTCGTCCACCGGCTTGTACCCGAAAAGCGGCGGGTCCCACAATCCCGCTATGATCGCATCTCCGGTACCGGTCTCCCAAAGATCCAGGATATCGCCATTGGCAAGAATATCGGCATCCAAATAAATTATCCTTGAAACATCCGGAAGCAGTTCAGGCATATGAAGTCGATAAAGAATCCCCTCCGTATACCCGCTCCTGAACAGCCGCACTTTCGATATCCTGTCATCCTCGGGGATATCATAAAAACATATACGGTGTCCTCGACTTTCGCAGAGCCCGGCAAGATCATTTCTCGCTTCATCCGTAAGCGTACGGTCGCAGAGTATATGAAAACGCAAAGAAGTTTCCGTGTTCTCCATCACGGAAAACATGGAAACTCCCAGGTAATTATAATAGTCGCCAAAAAAATCATGAACTGCGTAAGCTATCTCTATCATCCAACTTTATAATTTTCCCCCGTCGTATCCGGTCCTGTTCACACTAATTGAAGGTATCTTCACTGAGCTGCCTCCGGTGATCTCTTCCAGATCGTCGTCATCCAGGGGAAACCCCGAAAAACCCTCAAGTGCTTCTTTAACCTGTTCTTCGGAAAAACCGAGCTCCTTAGCTGCTTTCTTCAGTTCATCCAACGAGTTTAAAGCATCCTGCTTTCCTGCATCTATCAGTTTTTTGATCAATTCCTTCAAATGTTTTCTCCCAATAGTCTTTAAACTTTCATTGTTCCTTTATACGATCCATACTACACTATCGATTCTTCACTATAGGGTGCCGTTATTAAAGAATACAGGTACGACCATTCCCCCGCCCCCCGTGATCTCTTCAAGATCATCGTCATCCAAAGGAAATCCCGAAAAGCCCTCAAGAGCTTCTTTAACCTGTTCTTCGGAAAAACCGAGCTCCTTAGCTACTTTCTTCAGTTCATCCAGTGAATTTAATGCATCCTGCTTTCCTGCATCTATCAGTTTTTTGATCAATTCCTTCATTTGTTTTCTCCCAATAGTCCTTAATCAGTTTTTTCTTTATACGTTCCATACTACACTATTAATCCGGCATTAGCAATCGCTCCGCACACAGTCATGATAAGACTGCATCCGCCGGTTCGATCCTATCCAGGTTTTCAAGATATAGTTTAATGATCTTCAACTCGGGATAGTCCGGATAACTTCGCTGCGCATGTTGGATCGCATCCTTCGCGTTTTGGGTATCTCCCATACAAAGATACGTTTTTGCAAGTCCCAGCCACGGAAGGAACTCACAATATGCGCTTAAATGAGCCTTCCTGTCCCGAACATCTATCTGCAATCCCCGCGCCATACGGTAGTATAATACAGCGTCTTCGTAGCGTTTTTGTCCGCGGTAAATATCTCCGATATTACAAAAAACCATCTCATGTGCTCCGAAACGTTCCAAATACTCTTCAAGCGTTTCGCACAGTTTGGTTTTCTGCTTTAATGCTTTCATTGTCAGAATATAAAACAACAGAGCATAATCAATATCCCGGCGGCTTCCTTCTTTCCATAATTTCTCAAACTCATCACGCGCTTCATCATATCGCTTCTCGACCGCCAGTTCCCTGATGTAATAAGCGCGATTAAAAGAATCCATCGTAAATCCTTCTTCAAATTTTCTCTCGAAGATGCGTATGTTACGATGTTCCTCGTTTACGTGTTCCTTTCTGTGGAAAATACGGATGTCGGGTCTACACAACACATTCCAGTTTTTATCGATCCTTATAGCTTCGTGGATCGGATAATCCCACTTCGCATTCAGGCTTCTTCGTATCCAGCGGTCGCGTACCAACCCGCCGTGGCTAAGTATATTTTCATCATCTGTATCATCGTCGTAATAAAGCAGCAAAACATCGGTTTCTCTTGGAAAATGCTGCTTCAGATACTTCAGTTTTTCAATATCTTCATTTTCAAGATCATCATCCGCATCAAGCCACATGATATAATCGCATGTTGCCTTCTCATAGGAGTGATTTCTGGCCGCCGCAAAATCATCGTTCCAAACAAAGTCATATATTTTTTCGGTATAACGTTTCGCGATCTCCTTTGACCGGTCCACGGATCCGGTATCCACAATGATAAGCTCATCGGCAAAGAGCTTAACTTTACTCAATATCCGTTCAAGGACCGGTTCCTCATCCCTGACTATCATGCAGACGCTTAAACTAACCGGGGCGAAAGTGTCGTAGTATCTGCGGTTAAGTCCGGCAGATACGTTACCGGGAAAGGCCTCCAGCAGAATATCGTTATATGTGACAGCCTTTGGTATCTCTCCGCATTCATAGGCACACTTCTGCATTTTCAAAAGTAACATACGAAATAACGGGGAGGACTTTATTTCCGGCGGTATTTTTTTTATATCATTCTTTAAAGGCGATATGTGAGCAGAGAATTCTCCGGCCTTAAAAAACAACTCATATGCCCCAAGTGCATCCTCATAGCGTTTCCAGTACAGGAAATTGTTTCCCGCAAGAAGACAGGTACGAAGCAGTTCATCCAAAGGCGGCTTTTTCTCGGTCGATATCCTGAGAATCCTTTCGGCTTCTTTTTTTTCTCCCGCAAAAATAAGATCCACATAGCATTGCATTGCCAGCCAGAAATATTCCCGGAACTCTTCGTCACTGATCTTTTTGATATAGTCTGCATATATGATGCTTTTAAGGTTAACGGGATTATCATTATCTTTTCGTTCTCTGTGGCGTATCGTAATATCCGAATAAAGTACAGGTTCTTTGAGAGGATAACGCTCATGAACAGCTCCTGCCCATTTTCTGTCATCATCCCGTCGCATGATCATATGGAAAGAGACCGGAACCTTGAGATTATCCGGAGAAAGGTATTTCACGCATACAGAACCATATCGTTTCTTTGCCAGCTCTTTTTTCAATTCAAGCAATTTTTCCATGGCTTCATCGTCTATGATATGGTCAGCATCCACCCACATCACATACTCACCGGCAGCATAA
>JAIKZO010000083.1 GCA_024682115.1 Lachnospiraceae bacterium | reverse complement strand
GTACCGGTCCCGGCGTTTGCCCCCATACCTGCATTTGTTCTTCTGTTTTCGGAAACTGCCATTTTCAACTCCTCATATCATGGAAACTGATCTGATTACAGTTCATCACTTATATTTATCGGCATTTTTGTTTAAATACTTTAGTTTTGGGCATAATAAACCCACTTTCACTCATACATCCTATATTTTACAACATTTTGAGAGTAATGCAAGGGATTTTTACTAGATATAGTGGTTGTGTCCGGATTTTTCTTACACAGACAAAAAAAGGGTTCCCGTATTCGGAAACCCTTAGACATCATTACAATATTAACTTAATCTGATCCGGACACCGGTCTCAGATCCCGGCCTTTAATGACTCGAAAAGTTCAAGATCGGATTCCTTCACTTTAATGTTGGTAGTGACGGTCTCCTGACCGGGCTTGGTGACACTGATCTCGATCACGGTGTCTGCCGGGATGCCGGGCTTAAATACCGCATCTATGAACGAAAAGAATTTCGGATGATTGCTTTTAAAAGTACTTACGGCAGCCATTGCCTTGAACATTTTTGCTGAATCCATTTTGTTGTGCTCCTATTCACGAAAGTTTCAATACGTAATTATATCCGGGAGTGGCTTTTATCGTAAATTCACCATTGATTATCTCATAATTTCCGAATTCCCCGTTTCCCTCATGAACAAGTTCCGAAGCCTTCTTAAACTTTGCGGGAACTATAACTTTAACGATCTCGGAATACTCAAGATCGGATCTTATGATGATCGTATCGTTGTCATATGTGATAAGGGAAACCCTAGCAGGCGCCGATATCATGATGTTTTCGTTCAATCCCATTACATCTCTTATAACATCAAGAACTTCTACCGGATAATTATACAAATCCCCCATATTGTCGGGAATGACTATGACAGAGATCCTTCCCTTATCATAACACCAGCGAAGAACTATGGGATAATTCATGTCCGTGTCATATGCTCCGGCAAGCTCCCATACATCATTGATGCAGTAATCCATCTGAGGTATGAGTATCTTTTTATTCGCCATATACGAACCGTTAATGCTAAGTCCGTGATCCGTTGTATTGGCGAATCTGTCAACATATGCTTTTCTGGTCGAATAACTCACATTCGCAAACTGTTCGAAATCTTCACCCATCCTGCGTACAAATCCGCTGGTCACGATAATATCCGCGCCTTCGGAAAGACTCTTCTTCATCTTCGAAGCAATATCCCAGTCACAGGCCGCGCCTTCTGCAAGGAATATGGTCTTGGCATTTTCATCATAATCTATCGAAGGTTCGAGCGGTATACCGCACATTCCGATGTAATTATGTACATTATCTTCTCCTCTTGCATACGAAGGTCTGTATGCTGCTATACCTGTGGGATTTCCGAGTTTATCGAAATACCCGTCTATCTCTTCAAACATCTCACCGGCTGCGGGAGCAAACAGTCTGTATGCGGGATCTGCGATAAGCGAGAACATGCAGAAAAGAGTCGCTTCCTTTGCTTTGGCAAACATCGTCATATACCCCTGCTCAAGGTACGATGTCAGGTTATAATTACATTCATACGGATCGAACCAGCCGCCCAGGTTTCTTCCCGGTGCTGCCGACTCATAATATCTCATATTGAAATATCCCATATATTTGGGCATATGCTGTTGCTGGTACTGTGGATTTCTGGTCTCGGTCCCGGTATAGATCGAATCGAAAAGTTCCGTATCGGTTTTAAGATCATATCCGGTCTCGTTGAACGACTCATACCAGAGCGGATATTTAACTATCACATTGCATTCGGGATTTACACTGTGTGCTTCCTTTATGACGAGTTCCTTCGTAACTTCAGCCTTCTGCTTAAGGCGGAATTCCGACCACGACATATCTCCTTTTTCTTTGATGCAATCCGCGCATCTGCAGTTAAGAAAATAAAAATCGTCGAATATGATCTCGTCAAATACCTCTGCGAGCATATGAATGGAATTCTTTACTATATCCCTGTGATCTTTTCGGGAATAACACAAAGAAGCAAAGCCTCTCCTGAAATCATCATCGTTTGTCGTGATGCCTCCGGAACATGCGATGCCCTTTTCTTCAAAATATTTCTTAACGGATATGAGTTGTTCTTTTGTTGCAAACTGCTGCGAACGGTAGTTTTCGACATAAACTCTTCCGATCTTCACATTATCGCTCAGATGCGCAAACTTTTTATCGAACCCTTCTCTGTCTTCGGCGCAGTTTATGACATCCATTACCGGCATATAAACCGCCACATTGAAGTTTTTATAACTTGATACCTGTTCGTGACTTTTTAATCCTGCGTTTAACCCCTTTTGCATAAACCCTCCATTCTGTTGAATACCGTGATCTGTTTTATTTGTGATATGGCTCGTTATTTATGATCCGGTATGCCCTGTAGATCTGTTCCAAAAGGATGACCCTCATAAGCTGGTGCGGAAACGTCATCTTCGAAAACGAAAGAAGTCTGTCGGCTCTTCGTTTTATACCCTCCGACAGCCCGAGGCTCCCACCTATCACAAATACTATATTAGATTTTCCGGATATTCCTAATCTATCAATATTTTTCGCAAAACTAACGGAATCAAACATTTCTCCTTCTATGGCAAGAGCTATGACATGATCGTCTTCGCCTATATATTTTGCGATCCTTTCACCCTCTTTATCAAGGATCAGCTCAACCTGATGATCCGATGCATTGTCCGGGGTCTTTTCATCATCAACTTCCACTACGCTCGTTTTGCAATATCTGGAAAGCCTCTTGATATATTCGGAAACCGCATCTCTGTAAAACGATTCCTTGATCTTCCCGACACTTATGATCTTAATGTTCACTTAAATTCCTCATCTTACTCTCTTGGCCACTACCGCAAATCTTCCGTCAGTCTGAGAATGATCACAGGTCGAAAGTGTCAGGAGCGTATCACCGTATTGGGCTGTAACTCCCGTATCATAAAGACTGAGTTTCTTCATTTCATTCATATAATAATCAAATTCCGACTGTGAATTGGCATTTATGAACTGATAATACTTAAATACCAGTTCATCATTATCATAGACCTTTGAATAGAAAACATACATGACCTGATATGTTCCTTTTTCATAAATAGTGTCGAAACTGATGACCGGGTGTTTTTTCCAGTAATCTTCCTTGGCATATTTCTGCAGGTTTCCGAACATGTTTCCGGACTTCATATGATGTCCGTAAATGATCATATTGGTCGACTGGGGATACAGGGTACATTCACAGTCAAGAAACAATGAACCATTGTTATCTTTCTGCTGATTGAAATTATGGTTGAGATAATATTCATTATCGGAAGTCTGCATGACCGGATAATCTATGTTGGTATCATCGATCTTGAGCCATCCGGCAAGCTTCATGTTCTTATTATACAGAGTCTGGTATTCCGGAAGAATATCCGGAGCATCAAGGGAAACCTTGTTGACCTTTACTTCTTCATTTTTGTTTTTTGACATCAGAGACCTTGAGCCCTTTAAAGATGCCAGTTCGTCATAATCCACATTTGTCCTGGTGCTCATATAGTTATATACGGCAAAATATCCCAGTGAAGCTACCGCGATGAGCGAACAAAGGATCAGGAGGAGCTTTCTTCTCCTGTCACGCTTTTTGATCTCTTCAAGTGCCAGTTCATTTATGGTCTGTTCATATTTCTTATCTTTGATCGGTTTAGTTGTTGCCTTGGCGGAATTCTTTTTAGCCGGTTTGGAAGACGCTTTTGCCTTCCCTGCGGATGCCTTTGCTTTTCCGTTTATCGGTTCCGACGTAATCTCGCCGCTAAGAACCTTCTCATGCAGCTCATATATCCTATCATCAAAATTACGCCCAACCTCCGTTTCGAAGGTATAGGCGCCTGACTGAAGATCTTTATAAATCCTCTCAATATCTTCCGGATTATTTAAATCAGCTCCATCCGTGATCGACTTAATCAGTTCCTTATCACGGAGCATCGTTTCTCTCAGATCTGTCATCTTGATTACACAATCATTTAGGCTACACAGTCATTTAGGCTACACAGTCATTCGGCAAGCGGGTTTCCTAAGCAGACTCTGCGAAGGCGTCAGTACTTGTGCAGCGTCCTTTGCTGCATTACGTACTGCTACGCCGGAGGAGAAGCGAGAGCGCGTCTACGTGGAAACCGGCTCGCCGAATGACGTCCGTATTCCATATTACTTAACAACTATATTAACAATCTTCCCGGGCACATATATCTCTTTAACGACACTCTTGCCCTCGATAGCAGCCGCAACCGTAGCCACAGCCTTTGCCTTATTCATAGCCGAATCCTTGTCCTCATCAACGGCCAGTTCAACGGTTCCTTTAACTTTTCCGTTAACCTGAACTCCGATCTCGATGGTGTCTTCCTTAACGGCTTCTTCATCATAAGTCGGCCAGGGTTCAAACGCTATCGTATCCTTATGTCCGAGATACTGCCATATCTCCTCTCCGACATGCGGAGTGATACATGAGAGCATCTTTATGAATCCGTCGGCATATTCAGAAGGACAGGTTCCCTTAGATACCGCATTCATGAATATCATCATCTGCGCGATGGCAGTATTAAATCCGAGTTCTTCGAAGTCCGATGTAACCTTCTTTACGGTCTGATGGTAGATCTTCTTAAGAGACTCTTCATTGCCGGGAGCAATATTATCGGGATTGGTAAAGTATGTCCAAACTCTTCCGATGAATCTTCTCGCGCCCTCAACTCCCTGCTTTGACCAGGGTTTTGAAACCTCCAAAGGTCCCATGAACATTTCATAAAGCCTTAAGGTATCGGCACCGTAATCTCTGACTATGTCCGAAGGATTGACAACAAATTCAGGGAATCTCTTTCCCATCTTGATACCGTTTTCACCAAGTATCATTCCTTGATGAACGAGTTTCCGGAACGGTTCTTTAGTCGGTGCAAGGCCTTTGTCATAAAGGAATCTGTTCCAGATCCTTGAATACATAAGGTGTCCTACGGCATGCTCGGGTCCGCCTATATAAAGGTCTACAGGCATCCAGTGCTTTAAGAGTTCCTGATTTGCAAACTCATCCTCGTTATCGGGATCTATGTATCTGAAGTAATACCACGATGATCCGGCTGATCCGGGCATCGTTGATGTTTCTCTCTTGCCCTTTATTCCGTTATGATCGTATTCTTTCCATTCAGTAGCGTTTTCAAGCGGAGCCTTACCGTTCTTGCCCTTGTAATCCTCAAGTTCGGGAAGTATGAGCGGAAGCTCATCATCATCAAGAACATGGATCTGACCGTCCTCGGTATAAACTATCGGAACAGGTTCTCCCCAGTAACGCTGTCTTGCAAATATCCATTCACGGAAATGGTAGTTGACTGTCCTTTTTGCAACACCCATCTTTTCAAGCTTAACGGTTATCGCTTCCTTTGCTTCTTCAACCGTCATTCCGTTGAACTCTTCGGAATTAATAAGTTTACAACCCTTTCCGAGATAATCCTGCTTTTCAAAGGCATGCTCGGAACAGTCTCCGCCATCGATGACCTGGATACGGGGTATATTGTGAACCTCTGAATATTCAAAGTCTCTCTGGTCGTGCGAAGGAACTGCCATTACCGCACCCGTTCCGTAATTGGCAAGAACGAAATCTCCGATATAAAGAGCAACTTCCTTACCGTTAACAGGATTTATACAAGTAACACCCTTAAGTTCGCATCCGGACTTGGTCTTATTAAGCTCAGTCCTGTCCATATCGTTCTTTTTAAGGGTTTCTTCTATATAAGCATTTACCTCATCCTTGTTCTGGATCCTCGGCATAAGGTCTTTAACGATCTGTCCGTCGGGAGCAAGTACCATGAATGTAATACCGTAGATCGTCTCGATACATGTTGTATAGATGGAGAACTCTCCTCCGCCCACGATCTGGAACTTAACCTCGACACCCTCCGAGCGTCCGATCCAATGACGCTGGATATCCTTGGTGGATTCGGGCCAGTCGATCTCCTCAAGTCCTTCAAGGAGTTTTTCCGCAAAGGCAACCTGATCGATGACCCACTGTTTCATTTTTTTACGGATAACGGGATATCCGCCACGTTCAGACTTTCCGTCTATGACTTCATCATTCGAAAGCACCGTACCCAGTTCCTCACACCAGTTAACGGGCATGTCCACAAGCTTTGCATATCCGTCAAGATAAAGCTGCTTGAATATCCACTGGGTCCATTTATAGAACTTGGGATCGGATGTGGCAACACATTTTGACCAGTCATAATCAAAACCGAGTTCCTTGAGCTGCTTGGTAAAAGTCTTTATGTTTTCCTCGGTAAATCCGTTAGGATGGTTACCTGTAGAAACCGCATACTGTTCCGCCGGAAGCCCGAATGAATCATATCCCATGGGATGAAGTACATTATACCCCTGCATCCTCTTCATTCTTGACATTATATCCGTAGCGGTATATCCCTCCGGATGACCTGCATGAAGTCCTACTCCCGAAGGATAGGGGAACATATCAAGCGCATAATATTTCGGCTTGGAAAAATCCCAGACATCCGTCTTGAAAGTCTGATTCTCCTCCCAGTATTTCTGCCATTTGCTTTCGATCTCGTGATGATTGTAAGGTGTAGCCATAATGTTGATTCCTTCTTTAATATATTATATTTATAACATTCTAATTCTAAACACACACAGAAATTAAGTCAAGTTAAGCAGGTTATACGGCAAAAAAACGCACAAAGAACCGGAGCCTTCCGACTCCGGTCCTTCGTGTAAACAACTTGTGTAGCAACAACTATGCAAAAAAGCGCTGAGCACTTTTAAACATCTGCATTTCCTTCGGCAACCTTGGCTGCTCTTGCGGCAACTTCCTTCTCCTGAATATCTGAAGGACACTGCTCATAACGAACGAACTCATAAGAATATGTGCCTCGTCCGCCTGTCATGGATCTAAGATCCGTTCCATAACCGAAAAGCTCCATCATAGGAATCTCGGCTTCAACACATGTCTTTCCGGGTGATGAAGGATTCATTCCTAAAACTCTTCCGCGGCGCTTGTTAAGATCGCCCATTACATCTCCCGTATATGAATCGGGAACTATAACCTTGATATTCTCGATAGGCTCAAGAAGTATGGGACCTGCTTCCATGAATCCCTTCTTGAATGCCTGGATGGCTGCTGTCTTGAATGCCATTTCCGAAGAATCCACAGGATGGTAAGATCCGTCGTAAAGCACCGCTCTTACTCCGACAACCGGATATGCGGCCAAAGGACCTCTTAATACGGAATCCTGAATGCCCTTTTCAACAGCGGGGAAGTAGTTCTTGGGAACAGCTCCGCCCACAACTTCCTGATCAAATTCATAAGCTTCGTCAAGGTTGTTTGAAGGCGAGAATCTCATCTTAACATGACCGTACTGGCCGTGTCCGCCGGACTGCTTCTTATACTTGTATTCAACATCGGAAGTCTTCTTGATGGTCTCTTTAAATGCAACCTTGGGTTTCGTAAGTTCAATATCTACTTTATATTCATTGAGTAGCTTCGATGCTATGACTTCAAGATGAAGATCGCCCATTCCGTAAAGAAGCATCTGCCGATTGGCGGCATCGTTCACATACTTCATCGTGATATCTTCATGCGAGATCTTCTGAAGTGCCTGAGAGAGCTTATCCACATCACCCTTATCCTTGGGATTGTATCTCATATAGGTATAAGGAGTAGGCATTTCCCACTGACCGAACTTGATCGTGGTAGCCTTGGTCGAAAGGGAGTTACCCGTACGTGCTCCTGTAAGCTTGGCCAAAGCACCTATATCACCGGCATGAAGCTCTTTTACTTCTATCGGCTTGTTGCCCTGCATTACGTAGAGCTTACCGATTTTTTCTTCTATCTCTTTATCAACATTGTAAATAACGTCATCCGTCTTCAAAACACCTGAGTTGACCTTGATGAGCGAATACTTACCGATGAAAGGGTCAACGATGGTCTTCCATATATATGCGGATTTCGCCTTGGAGAAGTCGTAGTCCGCATCATATATCTCGTTGGTCTTCATATTGATACCCTTGACCGTTCTGTTCTCGGGAGAAGGGAAATATTTGATGATATCGTCTATGAGGGCAAATACACCCTGGCAGAGAGTATTTGAACCCATTGTCATAGGAACGATCGAACCGTCACATACATTCGTTCTTAATGCTGCACGGATCTCATCCTCGGAGAAGGTCTCTCCTCCGAAATATCTTTCCATCATTTCCTCAGAAGTCTCTGCAACAGCTTCCATCAAAGACTCTCTGAACTTCTCAAGATAAGGCTTTGAATAGTCGGGCATTTCACAGTCCACAACATCCTTGCCCTGCCATTTATGAGCAGATTCGCCTACTACGTTAACATAGCCGACGAATTTTTCATTCTCTCTTATCGGGAAGTGGAAAGGAGCGAGCTTCTTGCCGAACTTCTCTGTCATATCCTCAAGGACCTGACGGAATGAGGCATTATCAACGTCCATGTTTGAAACATAGATCATTCTGGGGAGCTTATACTTTTCGCAAAGATCCCAGGCCTTTTCGGCACCGACTTCCACACCGGCCTTACCGTTTACAACGATGATGACTGCGCCGGCTGCGCTCAGTGCTTCTTCAACTTCACCTTCAAAATCAAAATAGCCGGGAGTATCGAGGATATTGATCTTATATCCTTCCCATTCTATCGGAACAACAGAAGTGCTGATAGATATCTTTCTCTTTATTTCTTCTTTACCGAAATCGGAAATGGTATTTCCGTCCTCGGTCTTGCCCATACGAGATGTGAGCCCCGCAAGATAGGCCATAGCCTCTGTAAGCGCAGTCTTACCTGCTCCGCCATGCCCCAGAATCGCCACATTACGGATCTTGTCGGTTGTGTAAATGTTCATGTAGTAACCTCCGAAAAATTATTAGGCAATTGCAACCCCTTACAAAATACCTAATCTACATTTTACTAAATATTCTGACAGTTTACAAGGAAAAATATGATCAAAAAACCCCTTCGCAGATCGAAGGGGTTAATGCCAAAATTAATATAAAAACACTGTCTTATGAGTTCGCAAGCTGATCATTGACAGTCTCGTAAGTTTCGATCCTGGAAGCATCCATTTCAGGCATTCCGATGAATATCGCACCGTAAATATATGTATTGCCCTGCTTCTCTATCCTGACGATCTCAAGGAAAGCATGGAGCACTTCCTGTGTCCATATGCGAAGATTTGATTCATATACGGCTCCTATCTCCAAAGCCACATTACATGAGAAACCGACACCTGTCTTGGATACATCGATGATCTCTATATCCACATCCTTCATCTCAGAACCGTCAAGTCTTTTGACGCTCAGAGTTGACTGCAGTTCCATTCTTTTGTTTTTTCTTCTCTCTTCCATGCTTTTACCCTTTCGTATGGAACAATATCAGAAAGCGCCTCCGATATGGGATGTTCCAAAAAGAAATACTTTCAAATACCAACAAAATGATTATATCAAATATATCCGCCATTAGCAAAAAGCAAATTTATTGCATCCCGCTTCGGATATCATCTGTAAAGAAACATGCATCACCGAACGAAAAGAACCTGTATCTTTCCCTTATTGCCGTCTCGTAAGCCTTAAGGACGTTCTCTCTTCCGGCCAGTGCCGACACCAGCATAAGGAGTGTGCTTTCCGGAAGATGGAAATTCGTGATCAGACAGTCCATCAGTCTGAACTTATATCCGGGATAGATAAAGATGTCTGTATCTCCCTCACATTCTCCTATTCTGCCATCCCAGTTTTTTCCTTCTTCTTTTGCCCTGTTTGCAAAAATCCTTGCTGCCGATTCGATCGTACGGCAGGAAGTCGTTCCGACACAGATAACACGTCCTGTCTTTTTTGCCGAATTGATAATTTCGGCACTTTCCGGGCTTATATGGAAATACTCGGTGTGCATGTGATGTTCGAGTATATTATCGACCTTTACCGGTCTGAAGGTTCCAAGTCCGACATGAAGCGTCACATAAGCAAGGGAAACACCTTTTTTCCTGATCTTATCAAGTAATTCGTTGGTAAAATGAAGACCGGCTGTCGGTGCCGCCGCAGAACCTTCGTATTTAGCGTAAACCGTCTGGTAACGGTCCCTGTCTTTAAGCTTATGGGTGATATAAGGAGGAAGAGGCATCTGCCCGAGCTTATCAAGCAGTTCCTCCCAGATGCCCTCAAAGGAAAAGCGCACAAGTCTTTTTCCGTCATCCAGAACATCAAGGATCGTTGCTTTTAAGAGTCCGTCACCGAATTCGCATTCACTTCCGGGCCTTAGCTTCTTTCCGGGTTTGACGAGGCACTCCCAGTCAGTATCCGTTATCCTCTTTAAAAGAAGGACTTCAACATTAGCCCCCGTATCGGGTTTATGCCCGAGGAGTCTTGCCGGAATAACCTTGGTATCATTTAAGACAAGGCAATCGCCTTGTCTTAAATAGTTGATGATATTATAAAATTTTTCGTGTATAAGTTCTCCGGTATTCTTATTGACGACCAGCAGCCTGGAGTCGGATCTTACATCAAGAGGATCCTGCGCGATAAGTTCCTGTGGAAGAACAAAATAATAATCCGAAGTGCTTAAGCCCTTTTGTGTATCACTCATATTCACATCTTTGCATTCTTTAAAAATGATACATAACCTTTGTATGATTCGTATACATCGGCTTTTGAAGTTGCTTCATACGGAGCATGCATATTAAGCACGGCAACTCCCGCATCTATCACGTTCATCCCATAAAGCGCCAGTATATACGCAATGGTGCCGCCTCCACCGAGGTCAACCTTTCCGAGCTCACAGGTCTGGAAAGATATGCCGTCTTTTTCGTATATATCCCTTATATGTGCTATGTATTCGGCATTGGCATCATTCGAACCGGATTTTCCTCGCGAACCCGTAAACTTATTGAAAACGATACCGTGTCCGAGATAAGCGGAATTCTTCTTTTCAAAGCTTGACGCATAAGAAGGATCGAAAGCGGCACTCACATCCGATGAGAGCATGCATGAAGCAGAAAGACATCTTCTTAAGTTAAGATCGGAATACTCTTTCGAAAGCTCCATGACCTCGGCAAGGATGTTTTCAAAGAATTTAGATCTCATTCCCGTTGCTCCGACGGAACCTATCTCTTCTTTGTCGACAAGAAGTGCGCACGCTGTGCGGTCCGTGGTCTTAAGATCGAGCATCGCCTTGACGGTAGGGAAAGCACATACCCTGTCGTCCTGGCCGTAAGCAAGTATCATTGAACGGTCAAAACCGGCTTCCCTTGCCTTGCCCGCGGGAACAACTTCAAGTTCTGCAGAAAGGAAATCCTCTTCTTCAACGTCATACTTTTCCTTAAGTATCGCGAGTATGTTTTTCTTTACTTTGTCTTTTTCGTCTTTGGCATCTTTACCGACATTTTTTGAAGCGGATGTACCCTTTACAACCAGCGGTCTGTTGCCCACTATGATATCAAGTGCCTCGCCTTCAATAACCTTTGAAGCCTTTTTTTCCATCTGTTCGGCAGAAAGGTGGATCAGAAGATCTGAAATAAAGAATACGGGATCATCCTCATCATCACCGATATTGATCTCAACCGTGGTGCCGTCTTTTTTAACGATGACACCGTGTAAAGAAAGCGGGATCGTAACCCACTGATATTTCTTTACTCCTCCGTAATAATGCGTATCAAGATAAGCAACCTCATTATCCTCGTAAAGAGGGTTCTGTTTTACATCAAGTCTCGGCGAATCGATATGTGCACCGAGGATATTGAGTCCGTCGGAAAAAGCTTTTTTACCGATCTGGAACATCACGATGGATTTATTCATGTTCACGGCATATACCTTGTCTCCTGCTTTGAGCTTTTTCCCCGAAGCGGTATATTCCCTGAGTTCTTTATAGCCCTTTTCCTCAATCATGTTAACGATCGTATCGACACATTCGCGTTCGGTCTTTCCGTTGTTAAGAAAATCAATATATTCTTCAGCAAAAAGATCGACCTTTTTTAATTCGGCTGCCGAATACTTATTCCATACGCTTTTTGTTTCCATATAAGTCTCCTTATCCGGTATTATGATAGCTGTCCTTAAAGCTTTAATTCAACGTTTACCCTTCGAAGGTTTGCAAGTATCCTGTCGATGTCAACCTGCACTTCCTCCGATGTAAGTGTCCTGTCGGGAAGTTCGAACCTGAACCTTAATGTTACAGATCTTACCTCACCCTTATCATAGATATCGATGACCGAAACTTCCTTAAGTTCTCTCATCTTATCCTTGGTCCAGCACTCCTGGATGTCCTCGAATCTTACGCCCTCACTTATGACAAGTGAAAGGTCATAGTCGATTCCCGGGAACTTTGAAGGTTCCTTAAACTCAAGAGCATCAGGCTCGATGGCAAGAAGATCGTCCATAAGGATCTCTATCATCACTATAGCCGCATTCCTTGTGATCCTGGTAAGTACCTGGGGATGCACGGTGTTTATAACACCGACCTTCTTACCGTCTATAACTATTTCGGAAGTGTTCTTCGGGTGCTGCCAGTCAAATCCGGTCTCTGTCTTAACGTACTTAGCACTCTTATGTTTTAATTCATCCACAAGCGCATTTATAAGCTCAACTCCTTTGAAGTAAAGCTGCTTTTCGGGCTCAGCTTTTGAATAAAGAGCTATACCCAGAGTCCTTACTTCATTGGCGGTCTTGTCTTCTCTGACACCCCTAACGGTCCTTCCTATTTCAAAGATACCGAAGCTAGGTCTGTAATTCTTGTTCTTATTGATCACGGGAAGGAACGACTGCATCATCGAGCATCTTAAAACACCCTGATCCTCCGCACTTCCAAGGATCTTTACATTGTCCGTCACTTTAAGTCCGAGGTCTCTAAGTTCATCGGGATCCTGCCATACTCTCGTATGTATTTCGTTCATTGCATAAGCCTTGACGAGAAGATCCTTTATCATGTTCTCTTCCTTACGAAGCATAGATGTCTTTGCGGGAAGAAGCGGCGAAAGTGTCGTTTTTATAGTGAAATTATCATATCCATAGATCCTCGTGATCTCTTCAACGATATCGGCCTTCATCGAAACATCTTTTGTAGCCCTGAAACTCGGAACGGTAACCTTGAACGAATCTCCGTTCCTTTCCGTGTCAAAGCCGAGCGAAAGGAGAGTATCGTTAATCCTGTCGGAAGAAATATCGATACCCGTGTATCTGTCTACAAATGCTTTGTCAAAGTCGATCGTTATAACGGGATACTTCTTTACATATTCATCCGTTATACGACTTACGATCTTCGCATCCGGATCAACATCGAAAAGAAGTTTCATGAATCTCTTGACCGCTGTCATCG
Source organism: Lachnospiraceae bacterium (assembly GCA_024682115.1). Classification (GTDB taxonomy): domain Bacteria; phylum Bacillota; class Clostridia; order Lachnospirales; family Lachnospiraceae; genus JAILLW01. The sequence goes on along the minus strand of JAIKZO010000083.1, from coordinate 48,320 downwards.
TCATTTCGGGATCAAGAGTCTTCTCATATCTTGCCGAGGCATCCGTACGAAGAGCAAGCCTTGATGCGCTCTTTCTGACACTCACTCCGTCGAAGTTTGCGGATTCAAGAACAAGACTGTCAGTATCATCCGTTATCTCGGAATCAAGTCCACCCATGATACCTGCTATGGCAACGGGAGTTTCATCGTCCCATATCATCAGTGTATCGGTAGTGATGTCTCTCTCCTGTCCGTCAAGAGTCGTGAACTTCATGTCCTGTTTGGGTGTATCAACTACGATCTTACTGATCTTTTTACCGTCGAAAGCATGCATGGGCTGACCGAGCTCGAGCATAAGATAATTCGTAAGGTCGGCAAGCAGATTGATCGCTCTTGTTCCGCAGTAGAAAAGGCGGATCTTCATCTGCATAAGGCTTTCTTTCTTAGTGATGTTTTCTATGCGCACGGAAGTATATCTGTAAACAAGATCCTTGTTTCCGACTGTTATGGGAACCTGCGCATCCCCGTTATAATCGTTTTCCATAACCTCAAGGTCTTTAAGCTTCTGGCCCGTGAGAGCGGCAAACTCTCTGGCCATTCCGTAATGTCCCCAAAGGTCAGGTCTGTTCGTGAGCGACTTATTGTCCACTTCAAATATGATATCTTCTATCGGGAAGATGTCTTTTATATCCGTACCGTTTTCATAGGAAGGATCCAGTTCCATGATCCCCGAATGATCGTCCGAGATACCGAGTTCCTTCTCGGAGCAGCACATTCCGTTCGAAACGACTCCGCGAAGCTTGGCAGATTTGATCTTCATCTCTCCGACTCTGCCTCCGACTTTTGCAAAAGCCGTCTTTATGCCTTCCCTTGCGTTCGGAGCTCCGCAGACCACATCATAGATCCCGTCTCCGCCGTCCACTGTAAGGACATGAAGATGATCGGAATCCGGATGATCCTTGCATGTCAGGATCTGTCCGACTACGACATTCTCAATATCCTTTCCCTTATACTCTATGCCCTCAACCTCGGCGGTCGAAAGCGTGAAACGATGTATGAGTTCTTCTATATCCTGTCCGTCAAGGTTAACAAAATCCCTGATCCAGTTCATTGATACTAACATTTAACATTCCTCCAAAATCGGTTCTGTCATTACCTGCTTACAAACTGACTCAATGCGCTAAGGTCGCCGTCATTGAAAACTCTGATATCGCCGACACCGTATTTCATCATGGCGAGTCTCGTAAGGCCGAGTCCGAAAGCAAATCCGGTATATTCAAAAGGATCTTCCTCGGAATTTATGCCGCCGTGCTTAAGCACATTGGGGTGGATCATGCCGCAGGGGCAAAGCTCGAGCCAGCCGGAATTCTTGCAGGAAGGACACCCGTCGCCTCCGCAGATAAGACATTGTATGTCAAGTTCAAATCCCGGTTCCACAAAAGGGAAAAATCCGGGTCTTAATCTTACGGTCACATCACGTTCGAAGACCTCCGAAAGCATCGTCTTCATAAAATATATAAGGTTTGAAACAGAGATATTCTTGTCGATCATCACACCTTCCATCTGGAAGAAAGTATTCTCATGACAGGCATCGATCGCTTCATTTCTGAAGCAGCGTCCGGGGAATACGGCACGTATGGGTCTTCCGTACTTTTTAAGCTTGTCCCCGTATTTTCTCATGATTGTATTCTGTGCAGCCGATGTGTGAGATTTGAGCAGCTGATTGGGCGTGTTGAGGTAGTAAGTATCCTGCATGTCCCTTGCCGGATGGAATTTGGGTATGTTAAGAGCCTCAAAACAGTTGTAATCGTCAACTATCTCATTATAATCCTCAACATCGAATCCCATGGATTCAAATATATCCTCGAGTTCTCTCTGGATAAGTGTTATCGGATGATAAGAACCGCACGGATTATCCGTAGGCATCGAATCATCATAACTCTCTGTCGCCTCAAGCAACACCTTTAATGCAAGTTCATCAAGTTCTTTCTTTTTGGCCTCAAAGCGCTCGTTTACTTCCTGCTTAAAAGTATTGATCATCTGACCTGCTTCTTTTTTCTGTTCGTTGGGTATCGCACCGAGATCCTTCATCAGATCCTGGATCGCACCCTTTTTCGACATGAACATCTGTCTTAAATCCTCAAGGGAAGTAAGATCTTTGACATTCGTAAGTTCGGAAGCGAATTTGGCCCTTAAGGCTTCAATCTTGTCTTTCATAAAATATCTCCGTTCTTATAGCTTTTATACCAACTAAACAATTTTCCTATTATTTTATGTCGTTGTCAACATCATCTCCGAAATTATACCGGCCTTTTTTAACCATTTTGACCCTGCGTCTCTGTTCCGATCCGACCCTCAGGTAAGGTTCGATACGTCGGTTAAAATATGCTCCGAACATCACAAGGTTAAAACCGATGTTCAGCCAGAAAAGAAAGATCATGATACCCATGATACCGCCATACATGGAAAAGCCGTTGAATTTGTCGATATATACCGAAAAGCCCCATGTGGTAAGGCACCATCCCGCGGAAGCGATCACTGCCCCGGGCAGCTGATATATGATCCGTTGTCTCTGTGCCGGCAGGAAAGCATATGCAAGGTCAAGTATGACCATAAGGACTGCCCAGACTATGATGACCCTTAAGTGGATAAGTACGGAAAACAGACCTTCAAGATGCGGAAGCCTTAATATCAGTCCTGCACCGATCTTTTTCCCGAAAGCTCCCAATATCACGGAAAGTCCTACCACTGCCAAAAAAAGCAGCGTATATACGGATCCGAGCATCCTTATAAGAAAATAATTTCTTTTATCATCGAATTTATATATGGCATTCAATCCCCGTATAAGAGACATCAGCCCCATCCCTCCTGTCCAAAGCGTCAGGATGGCGGTAACGGGCAGCATGCCCGAAGATATACTGTATATCTGGTTGATAAGCGATGTAGCAATGTCTTCAAGATACGAAGGCAAAAGATCTTTTACCGTCCTGACAAATTCCGGTTCCGAAAAAGGAAGATACGGTATGAGGGCACATATGAACATCAGGATTGGAAAAAGCGAGATGAAAAAATAAAATGCGACGGAAGCGGCAAATGCGGGAACGTTGCTCTTTGATACGCCTGTTCCGAGATTGATCAGTTTTCTTACTATCTTCTTCAGCATCTTCCACCTCCTATATAAATTATATTCCGCACTTTATGCTCCAAATACAAAAGACAGCGGATAGCGCTGTCTTTTATATACCCCCAAAACATATAGAACCTGTCTTTTGACTCCTAGCAAAGCTAGGTGGGTTACCGCAAATACACTGTTGTCTTCCACTGCATATAGCCTTTCGGCAGGAGGCCTGACAGTTGCGTATCAATATAGGAGTCCCGTTTAAAGTATCTGTAGGTTCAAAAATAACAAGTATCTACACGCTTCAGGTTATTTATATTATAACCGAAGCGTGCAGATTATACAATACTTAATTAGATCTGAGGACCTGCCTTAACGAGTGCCTTACCGGCTTCGTTAGTCTCATACTTGGCAAAGTTCTTAACGAATCTGCCTGCAAGGTCCTTAGCCTTTGTCTCCCATTCAGAAGCATCGGCATATGTATCTCTGGGATCAAGGATCGTAGGATCAACACCGGGAAGCTCTGTGGGAACTTCAAAGTTGAAGTAAGGGATCTTCTTTGTAGGAGCCTTAAGTACATCACCGTTTAAGATAGCATCGATGATACCTCTGGTATCCTTGATAGAGATTCTCTTTCCTGTTCCGTTCCAACCTGTGTTAACAAGATAAGCCTTAGCGCCGCTCTTCTTCATCTTCTTAACGAGCTCCTCACCGTACTTGGTAGGATGAAGCTCAAGGAATGCCTGACCGAAGCAAGCTGAGAATGTAGGTGTAGGTTCTGTGATTCCTCTCTCTGTTCCTGCAAGCTTTGCTGTGAATCCTGAAAGGAAGTAGTACTGTGTCTGTTCAGGATCAAGGATAGATACGGGAGGGAGTACTCCGAATGCATCTGCTGAAAGGAAGATAACATTATCTGCATCAGGACCTGAAGATGTCTTGTTAACCTTCTTAACGATCTTGTCAATGTGCTCGATAGGATAAGAAACACGTGTATTCTCAGTAACGCTCTTGTCCGCGAAATCGATCTTGCCGTTAGCATCAACAGTTACGTTCTCAAGGAGAGCGTTTCTCTTGATAGCATTGTAGATATCGGGCTCTGATTCCTTATCAAGGTTGATAACCTTTGCATAGCATCCGCCCTCAAAGTTAAATACACCTTCATCATCCCAGCCGTGCTCGTCATCACCAATGAGAAGTCTCTTGGGATCTGTTGAAAGCGTTGTTTTACCTGTTCCTGAAAGACCGAAGAAGATAGCTGTGTGCTTACCTTCCATATCTGTATTTGCTGAGCAGTGCATAGCTGCGATTCCCTGAAGGGGAAGATAGTAGTTCATCATAGAGAACATACCCTTCTTCATCTCTCCGCCGTACCATGTGTTAAGGATAACCTGCTCGCGGCTTGTAACATTAAATGCTACACATGTTTCTGAATTAAGACCAAGCTCCTTGTAGTTATCAACCTTAGCCTTTGAAGCTGTGTAAACAACGAAGTTGGGTTCGAATGATGCTTCCTCTTCGGGAGTGGGCTGGATGAACATGTTCCTTACAAAGTGTGCCTGCCATGCAACTTCCATGATGAAACGAACAGAGATCCTTGTGTCCTTGTTGGCGCCGCAGAATGCATCAACAACGAAAAGTCTCTTGTTTGAAAGTTCCTGCTTTGCAAGTGCCTTAACCTTTTCCCAAACTTCTTCGCTCATGGGATGGTTATCATTCTTGTAACCTTCAGATGTCCACCAAACAGTGTCCTTAGAGTTGGCATCCATAACGATGTACTTATCTTTAGGCGAACGACCTGTGAACTCACCTGTCATAACATTGATAGTATCAAGTTCTGTCATGGTTCCTACATCAAACCCTGTAAGACCTGACTTCGTTTCCTCTTCAAACAGCTTCTCGTATGAAGGGTTGTAGACGATCTCTGTTGCTCCGGTAATACCGTACTTAGTTAAATCAACTGTAGCCATACCTTGTACCTCTTTCTTTAAGAATTTTGTTTATATGTTCAATGGTTACCCATGAACTGACCGGATAATATTTTAACATGTCGAAGGCGCTTTGACAATGTATTTCTGTTGAAGTCTGGGGAATCAGTCACGGGGCAGTCATGGGGACGGTTCTTTTGACTTATTTCAACAAGTCAAAAGAACCGTCCCCGTGACTGATCGAGACATTTGCACAAAAAGCGCCGGTTTATTTCCCGGCGCCGCCTTCTACTGATTTCATTTCGTATTTCAGGGTTATTTCCTTGTTTTCAATGGTCTCATGGAAGTGCTCTTTTATCCTGTCCGCAACCTTTATGCCGTTCTCCTCGTTCGCATCCATTAAGATCACAACATACTGTCCTTTACCGCATATCGTAGCCACATCGCCTCTTCTAAGCGAAGTCTTGATGGCCTCGGTAAGAACATTCATTATATCGTTATCATAATCAATGGCGTTCATATCAACACCCTGGATGGTAAAAAGGACTATCTGTACATCCTGATTCTTTCTGTCCATGCAGCGTGAAACGAAACGGTATATCCTCTTAAAGCCTTCGTATTCGACATTATAAGCTCCGCCGCCGGATTCGGTCTCGGAAATGAGTCTCTGAAGCTGGATAAGATCGATCATATTGTTTTCAGCATCGATCTCGTCTTTATTCATGGCCATCGTATCATAGAAATGATACCCGCGCTTTCCGTTCTGCTTGACATAGTACAAAGCCTTGTCGGCCATGCCGTACAGTTCCTGGAAATCCTTGGCGTCGGAAGGTTTGCACGAAATGCCTACCGAAACGGATACCTTGAAATCGGAATAGTCGGCGATAAGATTTCCGATCTCAAATTCGGAAGTGGCAATAAGTCTTCTGACTATGTTCTTAACTTCCTCTCTGTCTATATCACCGGGAAGGAATATCGCAAATTCATCTCCTCCGAGTCTGCAGACACGATCTCTCGTTCCGACAACTTCCTCGAATACCGCAGCCAGCTTGACCAAAACGGCATCTCCTACGATATGCCCGTATGAATCATTGACCTTCTTGAAATTATCAAGATCGAGGATAAGGAAAAATCCGTTGTCACACTCTGGCTTTGACATGTTTTCCTCAAGAGTCTTTCTGGTGGAAAGATTTGTAAGGGAATCACGCTTTGCCGCACCCTCGAGTTCCATCCTCTGATCATATAAAGAAAGGACTTTGTCGATCCTGGTCTTCATCACCTGGGGATCAAAGGGTTTCCTTATAAAATCCATGGCTCCCATCGACAATCCCTTGACTTCTTTTGTCATATCGGACTCTGCGGTCAGAAAAATGACCGGAATATTTGCCCAGTCGGGATTGGCCTGGAGTTTGTCAAAAACCTCGTACCCGTCCATCTGCGGCATGTTTATATCAAGCATTATAAGGTCCGGTGTCATTTCGTTAAGCATCAGCAGAGCCTGTCTTCCCGACTTGGCTGTCGATACTTCATAATCTTCCCTCAATACTTCCGCGGCACATATAAGATTTGTAGCAACATCATCTACCATCAGGATGTGTTTCATAGTTTTTCCTCCGAAAAAATCCTATATCCCAAGCAGTTTCATAACTGTTTCTTTCATTTCGTCCTTATCACACACGATATCGTGAAGTACCGGTGCATTCCTTATCTCTTCAACCGCTTTTGGAACCGGAACGTTCGATATCCTGCAGAGGTTGTCCGCAAGCTCGAAATCATCTTTTCCTGTAACATCCGGTGCGATAGCCTTCATAACACTGTTCGTGAATTTGTAAGGACTGGCTGTCGAAGCTATGACAGTGGTCTTGTCATCGGCTGTGTCCTTTTTGTATTTACGGTATACGCAGGAGGCAACGGCCGTATGCGTATCGAGAACATAACCCGTGCTGTCATAAAGATCATGGATCTCCTTTAATGTTTCTTCTTCGGTAGCATAACCGCCTTCAAAAGAAGAAAGACGCTTTTTCATTTCATCATCTATGGAATACCTGCCCTCTTTGGAAAGCATTTCCATAAGTGAGGCGTTCCTTACCGGATCGTTGCCTGCGATGAAATATATGAGCCTCTCAAGGTTGCTTGAGATAAGGATATCCATTGAAGGAGAACTCGTGAGCTTGAATTCCCTGTTCCTGTCGTATTCACCGGTCTTGAAGAAATCGAAAAGAACCTTGTTCTCATTAGACGCACAAATGAGCTTATCTATGGGAACTCCCATGTTCTTTGCATAAAACGCGGCAAGTATGTTCCCGAAATTACCTGTGGGAACAACAACGTTTATAAGTTCACCGTCCTTTATCTTCTCTTCCTTAAGAAGCGTTACATACGCATATACATAGTACACGATCTGAGGAACGAGTCGTCCGATGTTTATGGAATTTGCCGAAGAAAACTGAAATCCCTTTTCATTGAGAAGTCCGGCAAGTTCCTTGTCGTTGAACATCTTTTTGACACCGGTCTGAGCATCGTCGAAATTTCCCGTGATACCTACCACGTTAACATTTGATCCCTTCTGCGTGACCATCTGCTTTTCCTGTATCGCGGAAACTCCGTTCTTGGGATAAAAAACGATGATCCTGGTCCCGGGAACATCCGCGAACCCGGCAAGCGCAGCCTTACCCGTGTCACCTGAAGTTGCGGTAAGGATCACTATCTCGTTCTTAATGTCATTCTTTTTTGCGGAAGTCGTGAGCAGGTGAGGAAGTATGGATAAGGCCATATCCTTAAAAGCTATCGTGGCCCCGTGAAAAAGTTCAAGATAATATGCACCGCCCGCACTTACAAGCGGAGCAATCGACTCGGTATCAAACTTATCATCGTATGCTTTTTCGATACAGTTCTTTAGCTCATCTTCCGTAAAATCCGAAAAATAAAGCCTCATTATCTCATATGCCAGCTCCCTGTAAGACATCTTCGACATATCTTCAAGGGTGCTTTCAAACTTCGGTATATATGAAGGGACGAACAATCCTCCGTCATCGGATAATCCTTTAAGGATCGCTTTTGAGGCGGTTATCCCATCCCCTTTTGTTCTTGTGGAAAAATACTCTACGCTCATTTTTATCTCCTAATTAATCAACTATTGATTTTAACACAAACACTGAATACGTACAATAGCACTATAGGCCGATATAATTGGCAGAACTATGGTATATATGATAAAATATCATCATGCTAGAAAGTATCAAAGAGGTACGTAAATGGCCAAAGGAAACTTAAGAGGTGTATGTCCCGCCAAAAAAAAGGATGGGACCGTATACTACCGTTCTTCCATCACACATCGCAACAAACATATATCCCTGGGTTCGTACGACTCACCCTTCGATGCACATCAGGCATATTGGGAAGCCGCTATCCTTCTTACCAAAAAGGATATGACACTGGCGGATTATAACGAAGATCGGATCCTTGATTACAGAAAATGGGTGATCCTGATCAATTTCAGGGATAACGACCTTTATATCACGGCCCCTGTTTATCTTCGCCCCAATTATTTCGAGTATCACCTCGGAGTCGGAAATGTTCTTAAGTTCTCCACCGATGATCTTTTCTACTATTCAAAAAAACAGATCATGCAGCGGGGAAGACATTTCTTTGTGGCCGATTACGGAATGCAGGTCAATATCCTCAACAGATACGGCATCAAGAATTATGCCGTGGAAGGCAGGGATTTCATATTTAAGAACGGCGACAATCTGGATTTCAGATACGACAATATCAAGATCATAAATTCATATCACGGCGTAACTTCCAAGATGACGAAAAAAGGAATGAGATACACCGCCAGGATCCACATCATCGGCAACTACACCATAGGAAGATATTCTTCCGAAGCCGAAGCCGCCATAGCTTATAACAAAGCCATCGATATACTTAGATCACACGGTGTGAAAAAAAAGTTCGCGCCAAACTATCTTGTAGACATCCCCGCTTCCGAATATGCAAGGATCTACTCGGAAGTACAGGTAGCCAAAAAGATCACGGACTTTCGCCCGCAATGAGCGAAAGTCCGTTTTTTCTTTCTTATACTTCTGTTCCCCATAATCCTTCGAATTCATCCGAAGGTGCAGCAAACGGTCCGGGTATTACCTTGGTTCCTCTGTGATCTCCCCTGAAGTCCCTGTCAAAGACGATATCGCTTCCGTCAGGATTCTCATATCTCTGTTCGGGTTCAAAAGCTTCCCCGAGCACATCCGAATTTACCATCGGAACCTCAAAGTCTTTTAAAAGTTTATAAAGATCTGTTTTAAGAACCGGTTTCCCGTCTTTTAACTCTATCTCTACACTTACCTTATCCGTGTTGTTTATCAGCGAACCCTTTTCATTCTTATAAGCCTTCGCCCCGTTAAGATATACATTTCCTTCCGACCAGACAGGGAGCGAGCTGAAATGATACCTCTCAAGCTTACCCATGTCAGGCGTCTCACTATCCATATCAAAATGAGATATCCATTCATCATATGTAGGATACTCATCCATAACGTGGGTTCCGACCTGACGGTTCTCGGAGAACTTCATGCCTTCCCTTGAGTCGCTCATTATCACAAAATCATCGTCCGGCCACTTCTGAACAAAGATATTATTGTAGAAACGGTCGTCTCCGTGGAGTATTGTCATAAAGCCCATGACTTCCGTTCTGTGCGGGATATGATAAGGTGTATAACGCTGACGGAGCTTTCCTTCCACCATGCTGTCAACACCGGTTCCGACGGAAGTGAACGATCCGCACAAAAGATTATGTACGAGAGCAAGACCCTCAGTAGCCATCCTTAATGAAACATCCGACATAAGGATATTGTTATCGATGAGTGTCGGGCCGTGTCCTACTTCAACGAATATATCCTGGCTCATCATTCCGCCCTTAAGCTGTCTGGCAAACGAAGGCATCTGATTGTCATGCATCAGATTCTGGGATATCCTGGTTCCCTGTGCCTCCCAGTCTGTCCATATACCCATCGTGCAGTGATGGATATAGTTACGGCGCATCGTGACATCTATGGCTGCGTGAAGCTTGATACCTGCTATCTCCGCACCTCCGAGTTCCATCATATTATTTATGTGATGTATATGGTTATCCTCGATAAGGGAGAATACGCCGCCCATACGTCCGATGATACCGCCCTGTTCACAGTGATGTATGTTGTTCCTGCGGATGATATGGCTTCCGACTTTTTCCTTGAGCCATCCGTGGTACTGTCCCTTACAAACGGCATCTCTTTCCATCTGTGTGGGACTCTTAACATGTTTATAAGTAAAGTAATGATCGTTCTGAGGATCCAGATATTTTCCGACGCTTATTCCGGCACACTTACTGTTGCTGATATCGCAGTCTTCGATGATCCATCCTTTAGACCAGTGAGGCCCTATCATTCCGTCCTGGAAAGCGGCCGGAGGAGCCCATGTTGTGGCTGCCTTACAGATCTTAAATCCACTGACCGTGATATATCCTATCCTTGTCTTTGAAGGCATGAAACATCTGCGCCTTACGTTAATCTCAATTGTCTCGGCATTCGGATCCTTATCCTGAAAGTTGGCGTAAAAAACAGTCTTGCCGTCTTTCTGCTCGGCATACCATCTGTATTTGGAAAACTCGGGTTCCCATGAGGTCTCCGACAACGGTGCCTTGATACATTCTTCTACGCTTGATGCTTCATACATCATCTTATCGTTGATATAAACGCATCCGGTATGCTTTGTCCTTCCGGCAAAATACCAGTCGCCGTATACATAGGTTGTATACGGATTATAATCGCCGAACAATGTGTTATCCACGCTTGCGGTCCATACGGTCCCTTCATGCTTTGTCCAGCCCGTAAGAAGCTCGGCACCCGTGATCACCGCACCGAGTTTTTCTTCACTCCTGTATGTGATCCTCTCATCTGCATTTCCCGTGAATCTCGGATCCACGTATTCCCTGTAAACGCCGCTTTTAACGATGACCTCATCGCCCGGTTTTGCGATATAGGCTGCATCCCCGATCTTTTTGAACGGTTTTTCCTTTGTTCCGTCTCCGTCTCTTAATGCAGCTGCATCAACATAAATTATCATTTTGTTCCCCCTCCTTTTCTTATCTGCCGGCATAATCAACGAGGCTCATCACGTAATCGCCCGGCTTTTCCATACCTTTTATGCTCACGTCCGAAGTATATCTCCACAGTTTGAACTGGTAAGGAAACTCCGAAACGGGATCATCATCACTCAAAAATACATCATAGAGTCTGAGCAGAGTTTTTTCGTCTATATCGTAAAGCAGGAACTTTCCGGTCCCGTACAATATCGGCGTATACCCGTTCAGTTTTACCTGTGCAAGGAAAGTATCCGCTATCTCGGTAAGCTGTTTTTCGCTTAACGAATCGGTCCTTGTGCTGTCAAATATCTTTCCTCCGAACACATAGGCGACCGGATATGTGATCCTGTAATCATATGCACGGCTTGCAACAAAGTCTGCTTCTTCGATCGCTTCCCTTACATTAACGGCTCTGGATTCGAAATATAATCCTATTCCGAGTCCTGCCTCTGTCGCACCCTTGATGTTCTGTTCGAAATTCACATCCTCATTTATGATACCGCTGTCATATCCCCGGCTTCCAACTTTGATCATCACAAAGCTCACACCGTTACTCTTCAGCGTATAGAAATCTATGTTTCCGTTATCGGCACTTATCATCGCTCCCAGCTGGGATACTTTCCGTCCGTTAACGGAATATGACATTTTATTATCTACAAGTTTAAGTGCCTTAAAATCAACGGTATTGGTATTTATCCCGTCGACCAGTTCGTATCCTTCAAGTATCGATCCCGGAGAGTGAGAAGGTGACGGAGAAGCTTCCTCTTCACCCGGGGTAGCCGAAGGTTCCGGGGTGTTTTCCGAAGCATCCGGGTTAGGAATACCGCCATTGGGATCGTCGCTGTACATATCCCAGATATCAAGATCCTCAGCCCGTAATTTACCCTCTTCATAAAGTTTTTCTATATCCTTTTCTCCGTTATCATATGCTTCTGTCACCGCACCCGATTCGGGAGTGGCCTGCATCTGATTGAGGAGCTGTGTGTTTTTTCGATTGTATCGCCCGGAATTGGTCTTATTTGTTGCAAGGACAACGAGCAATATCACCAGGATGACTCCCGAAACTATTGCGGTAGTCACCATCACCGGGAAAGAGAATGCATGATGTTCATTATTGAAATCATCATCATTGTATTTCCTTTTACCCATATCGCTTTCCTTTTTGTTTTTATTCTTATATACTTATTGCGAAAAAGATATGACCGGAAGGCCGGTCAATTTATTTATTCTATGAAAAAGAACTGTTTACACAAAAGATCGATCATCATTATAACTGCCGTTACCATCTTAACGGTCCTGTCTTTATGCTCCTGTGCCCGAAAAAACGAACCCTATTCAAGGACCGGGATCTTTTTTGATACCATCGTAGACATCAGCATATATGATGACATCCCCAAAGAAGAATCCGACCGGATAATAAGCAAATGTTTCGATCTCATGGCTCACTATGAAGGTCTTTTCTCAAGAACCGTTGAAGATTCCGATATAAGCAGGATCAACCGGGCAAACGGGAACGCGGTAACCGTATCGCCCGAAACGATTGAGCTTTTAACCGAAGCGATAGGCTATGCAAAGCTTTCATCCGGAATCGTAGATCCTACGGTCGGACGTCTCAGCATCCTTTGGAACATCGGATCATCCGAAGAAAACAGGATACCCTCTGAAGAAGAGATCGAAAACGCTCTGTCTACGGTTGACTATACGGGGGTCATCCTCGAAAACGACACGGTGCGTCTTTTAAACCCCGAAGCCGCCCTTGATCTCGGTTTTATAGCCAAAGGTTATATCGCCGATCGTCTTAAGGAATATATGTTGAGCGAAAAGATCGGTTCGGCCGTGATAAACCTCGGCGGAAATGTTCTCCTTATCGGCAGCAAGAACGGAAACGATTTTGAGATAGGATTAAAAGATCCCCTCGATCCGAACGGACGTCCCAGGACAGTCCTTGGCGAATCCGATGTCAGCATAGTATCTTCCGGAAACTATGAAAGATTTTTTGAAAAGGACGGAAAACGGTATCATCATATCCTGTCCTTATCTGACGGATATCCCGCCGAAAGCGACCTTTCCATGGTAACCATCGTATCGAAAAAAAGTATCGACGGCGATGCTCTTTCAACGCTCTGTTTCATACTCGGAAGTCAAAAAGCAAAAGAGTTCCTGAGCGAACATCGTCCGGACGTTTACGCGGTCTTTACCGATATGAACGGCAACGTTACCTACAGCAGGTGATCGCTGCCTTTACTTATCTCAGAGTTCTACTATAGCTCCCTTCGGGCACTTTTCAAAGCATTTTCCGCAGGCGATACACTTCGACTGATCTATCGTCGCATTAAAGTCCGTAACCGAAACGGCTTCGTTCTCACATGACTTGACACATAACGAACAGCCAATACATGCAACATCGCACTTCTTCATCGCAGCAGGTCCTTTGTCAAGGCTGCTGCATGCCACAGCGTATTTTGAATCATACGGTATGAGCGAAATAAGATGCTTCGGGCAGGCTTCAACACATTTGCCGCAGGCTTTACAGGCTTCTTTGTCAACTACGGCTATTCCGTTCTTAACATGTATCGCGTCAAACGGACATGCTTTTACGCAATTCCCGAAGCCGAGGCATCCGTAGTTGCAGCTTTTTGCTCCTCCATTAGGAACATAAAGAGCCATGACACAGTCTTCAACTCCCGTATACTCATAGTCTTTCTTTGCTTTATCACAGTCACCGTTACAGGCCACATATGCAACCTTTCTGACGGAAGCACCGGCTTCAACTCCCATGATCGACGCTATCTTTTCCGCAACGGCTTTTCCGCCGACGGGACACTGGTCTACAGGTGCCTCACCCTTTGCTATGGCAGCGGCCAGACCGCTGCATCCCGGGAATCCGCAACCGCCGCAGTTGTTTCCGGGCAATGCTTCAAGTACCGCAACCTCTTTTTCATCAACCTCAACTTTAAAGCTTATTGAGGCGACACCGAGGAACAATCCTATTATCAATCCTAATATTCCGACAACAATAAGTGCCGTTATCACTCCGTTCATCAGGCACTCCTTTCTACAGCAACCCCGAGAATCCGCAGAATGCGATCGCCATAAGTCCGGCTGTGAGCAGAACTATGGGCATTCCCTTAAAAGGCTTGGGGATATCGTTAAATTCGATCTTTTCTCTGATCCCCGCCAGGATCGTTATGGCTATCGTAAATCCGACCGCGGTGGCAAATCCGTTTACGATTCCGGTAAGTATATCATAATCCTTCTGGACATTCGTAAGCGCGATACCGAGTACCGCACAGTTGGTCGTTATCAGCGGAAGGTAAACTCCCAATGCCTGATAAAGAGCGGGAATGAATTTCTTTAAAAACATCTCAACAAACTGGACAAGTGCCGCTATCACGAGTATGAACACTATCGTCTGAAGGTAAGTTATATCGAGCGGGACAAGGATGAATTTGTATACGGCACCGGCCACAGCCGAAGAAAGCGTGATAACAAATATTACCGCACCGCCCATTCCGAGAGCCGTTCCCGTTTTCTTGGAAACTCCGAGGAAAGGACACAGTCCCAAGAACTGACTGAGGACAACATTACTTACAAGCGAGGATGATATCAATATGATAAGTAATTCTTTAATCATTCTGTGTATCCTCCTTTACTTCTTCATTGTTAACGGCATCGTTTATTGCCGTTATATCTTCCGCGGTGATGGGTACCGTATCGGATACCATCTCGTTAAGTTCAAGGACCTCAAGATCCTCTTCTTTTTTATCGGACTCCTTTTCTCCGTATGCGGCTTTTCTGTCAGAGCATCCTTCGACATTACAGTTCATGCAGTCCACTCCGCATCCTGACTGGATCTTTGACATGTCCTTGCCCTTTGCCTCGCCCTCTATCTTGATCTTGTTCTGAATGGCCGTAAGGATCGCAAGTACGAAGAACGCACCGGGCGCAAGTATAAATATCGAACAGGGAACATAGCTTTCAGGCATGATCCTCATTCCGAAACACTCTCCGGCACCGAAGAGTTCTCTCACCGCACCAATTATCGTAAGTGCAAGTGAAAATCCGAGTCCCATGCCTATACCGTCAAACAACGACAATATCACGGGATTCTTTGAAGCATATGCCTCCGCACGTCCAAGGATGATACAGTTGACCACTATGAGCGGAATATATATTCCGAGGGCATCATAGAGGAACGGAATATATGCTTTGAGCAGCAGCTCAACTATCGTAACAAAAGAAGCTATGATAACGATAAATGCCGGTATTCTCACTCTGTCGGGAATGATATTCCTCAGCAGTGAGATAAAAAGGTTACTCATGGCAAGGACAACCATGGTGGTAAGTCCCATTCCGAGTCCGTTGATCGCCGATGTTGTGACCGCAAGTGTCGGACACATACCGAGCAGAAGAACAAAAGTCGGATTTTCTTTGAAAAGGCCGTTCAGCAGCCTGTTACCTATACTGTCAGTTCTCATTTCCGGCACCTCCCGTCAATGTAGAATAATAATCAAGACCGGCGTTAACGGCTTTTGTAATGGCCTTCGATGTGATCGTGGCTCCCGATATCGCATCTATCTGTGAATCGGATGTGGAACCGGTTTTGGTGACCTCAAATTCCTGAACGGGCTTTGATGCAAACTGCGGTTTGAGAACTTCTTCTGCCCTCATTCCGAGTCCGGCTGTCTCCTTTATGCTCAGTAAGGATATACCGTTCAGAACACCGTCCGCGGTAACACCCATCGTGAATTCTATGTCTCCGCCGTAACCTTCATGGGATGTAACATCGAATACATATCCGAGAGTATTCCCTGAAGCATCTTTGGCTATCAGAGCTTTGTTGATGTTAACCTTATCAAAGCCCTTTGCCGTCCACTGTGTTTTATCCGCAGACTGCGGATCGGCAAAACCGGGAACTTCTTCAAAGGTCGAAGCGTTGCCGAATACTTCCCTGTATGAATCATTAAGGGCTTTTTCCTCTGCTATCCTTATGGGTTCTTCCGTTATAAAATGAACCGCTCCCAGAGCAAGTCCCGCTATGAGCGTGATCGCAAAAAGGATGAGAGCATCTTTGATCATGTTTTTCATATATGCTCACCTCCCATTCCGAACGCTTTCGGATAAGTGAATTTCTCGATAAGCGGAACCAGAAGGTTTCCGAGGATTATCGCATATGAAACTCCTTCCGCCGAAGGTCCGAATATCCTGAAAATACCGGTCATGATCCCGAGAAAAATACCGTAGATATACTGGCCCTTCTTGGTAACGGGTCTCGTAACGTAATCGGTCGCCATGAAGAAAGCGCCGAGCATAAGTCCGCCACCAGAAAGCTGTGCACTTAAGAAAGCCGGATCAAATCCTCTTCCGCCGAATATGCATACAAAAAGTGCAAATGTAACGATGTATGAACCGGGGATGCGAAGATCTATGATACCTGTGAGTATGAGAAGGCAGGCGCCAAGTACGATCGCTATCATCGAAGTTTCACCGATCGTTCCGGCCGTCTTTCCTATGATCATATCCATGATGTTCACGGTGCCGCCGGCTTTTAATGTTGCAAGCGGTGTCGCACCGGTATATGCATCGCAGTCAAAATTTGTCATTATGGAAGTATACGAAATAACCAGGAAACATCTGGCACCGAGTGCCGGGTTCATAAAATTCTGACCCAGACCTCCGAACAGCATCTTTACGACAAGGATGGCAAAGATACCGCCTATGACTCCTATCCACCAGGGAACTCCGACCGGAAGGTTAAGTCCCAGGAGCATTCCCGTTACCACTGCAGAAAAATCTCCGATCGTAAGAGGTTTTTTCATGAATACCTCAAACAGGAGTTCCGTAAGGACACAGGATGCTATCGTTATGAGCACCGTTATAAGTGCTTTGATCCCGAAATTATATACTCCGAATCCGAAAGCAGGAAGAAGCGCGATCACTACCGTCAGCATAATAACCTGGGTACTGCTCTTTGAACGCACATGAGGATTCGAAGAAACATTCAGCTTTTCATTCATTTATATCTCATCCTCCTACTTTTTCTTATGCGAAAGTGCTACTTTGCGCATGGATTTTATCGATTGTGTAAGCTGTCTCTTAGCGGGGCATACATAGCTGCAGCTTCCGCATTCACAGCATTCGAGTCCGTTCAGTTTAACGAAGGCCTCTTCGTCATGACGCTCCGCACATTCCGCAAGAAGTTTCGGAACAACTCTTCCGGGGCAGGCTTCCACGCATCTACCGCAATTTATGCATGCACTCGGAGCAAGCGCCGATACCTCATCCTTCGAAAGACAGAGTAAAGCAGACGACGCTTTGGTTATCGGAACGTTAAGATCGAACATCGCAAATCCCATCATCGGTCCGCCCGAAACGATCTTTTCCGGGGTCTTCTTGAATCCGCCCGCCGCATCAATAAGTTCGGAATAATTCGTTCCTATCCTGACCTTGAAGTTACAGGGTTCATTTATTGCATCGCCCGTAACCGTAACGATCCTGTACATGAGGGGACGTCCTTCGACCACGGCATTGTATATCGAGATGACAGTATCAACATTATTGACTATACATCCCGCATCGGCCGGGAGCATCTTTGAATTGATCGCTCTTCCGGTCGTGGCATATATAAGATGTCTTTCCGAGCCCTGAGGATATTTGGTCTTAAGTGCTTTAACCGTTATCCTGGTCTCGTCCCGTGTAAGTTTCTTGAGTTTCTCTATGCAATCGGGTTTATTATCTTCAACGGCAAGGATACCTCTCGCATTATCAAAAAGGCTGAGCGATACCTTTAATCCGCCGATGAGTTTTTCGGGTTCTTCCATCATCTTGCGATAATCCGAAGTAAGATACGGTTCACATTCGGCACAGTTTATAATGATATATTCTATTTTGTCCGGTTCCTTGGGCTGAAGTTTGACCGCAGTCGGGAAACCGGCACCGCCCATACCGATGATACCGGCATCGGCTATCATCTTTATCTTATCCTCTTTGGTAAGAGAATCGTAATCGGGAACTTCGGGAAAAGCCACTTCTTCAAACAATCCGTCGTTCTCGATGACTATACTCATCTTTTCCTCACCGGATACAACTCTTCTGGGTTCGATCGCTTTGACCGTTCCCGAACAGGTCGAATAGATCGGTGCGGAAACAAATCCGCCCGCTTTGGCGATAAGCTGCCCGGCCAAAACCCTGTCGCCTTTTTGCACGACGCTCTCGGCAGGGGCACCGATATGCTGAGACAAAGGATAGACCATATCCCCTACCGGAATATACTCTCTTATCCTCTTGGCCTTGGACATATCTTTACCGTCATAGGGGTGTATACCACCCACAAAAGTAAGTCTTGCCATTTTTGTCCTCCAGGTTCAAATGCTATGCAAACGCACTATTTTTATAATACCACAGCACCGGTCCAAAGTAAAAGAAATGCGCCCCGTAATATGAACTTTTCTATCCAATAAAAAAATGCTAGAATAGGTTTGTTATGAAGACAGAAAATACTACTCTTAACAACTTTGAACTCAGTTATCCGCTGCACAGGATTTTTCCGCTGGAAGATACCCTCTTTATAGATATCGAGACCACGGGATTCCTGTCATCTTCTTCGTTCATCTATCTTATAGGATGTGCGTTTTATTATAACGACAACTGGATCATCAAGCAGTTCTTTGCTCAGGATCCCGAAGACGAACGTGCGGTTTTAGAGGAATTCTTTGAATTCGCAAAGAGTTTTTCGTTTCTCGTACATTATAACGGCAATTCTTTTGACATCCCGTTCATAAATAACCGTGCAAAAAAGCACGACCTTAACAATACCATCGAGGGAATGGACGGGCTTGATATCTACAGGAGGATAAACACTTACCGTAACCTTCTTAAACTGCCCGACTGTAAGTTGAAGACCATAGAGATGTTTCTTGACATAGACAGGGATGATGAATATTCCGGCGGGGAACTTATCGAAGTATACAAAGATTATTTAAAGTCTCACGATTTTACTTCATATCAGACTCTTCTTCTCCACAACAGCGACGATATAAGGGGAATGCTTGAGATATTACCGATACTGAGTTATTACGATCTTTTCAATAACGAGATCACTGCGACCAAGGTCACATCATCGGTTTATCCGGATATGAACGGTATCATCAGAAAAGAACTGATGATAAACATAGCTTTTAGCGGCACTCTGCCAAACCCGATAACCTTCATGGGAAGGGGCTGTTATTTTAAAGCTTCCGAAAATTCCGGAACCTTAGTCGTTCCGATCTATGAAGAAGAAATGAAATTCTTCTACGCCAACTACAAAGAATATTATTATCTTCCTCTTGAGGATATGGCCCTACACAGATCCGTTGCGACTTTCGTGGACAGTGAGTTCCGTGAGCCTGCAAAGGCATCGAATTGTTATACCCGAAAGATATCGGAATTCCTTCCGCAGTGGTCAGTTCTCTTCCAGCCTTTCTTTAAGCGTGAATATGACAGCACGGATCTGTTCTTTGAAATGACCGATGAACTCAAACGGGACAGGAACGCATTCTCCGTTTATGCTTCCCACGTAATGCAGGCAATAGCATTCCAAAAATAAAAAAGCGCCCTGCGGCGCGGTACAAAGATAAAAAATCCCGAAGCAAATGCTTCGGGATTTTTTTAATTCGTGGGTCTTTCATAATAGAAACTTGATTTTCTGATATAACCGATTTCCTTATAGGAAGTGATCTGCTCGGTACTTCCTATAAACAGTACGCCGCCCGGTTTAAGGGACTGATAAAACTTGGCAAATACGTTTTCTTTGGCTTCCTCGGTGAAGTATATAAGAACATTACGGCATACTATAAAGTTAAAGTCCTTCTGATAGTTATTGAGAATCAGATTATGCTCTGCAAAACGTACTCTTGATTTTATCTCATCGGAAATCTGATAGGCTCCTCCGACATCCGTAAAATACTTGCGTTTAAGGTCATCGGGAACAGATGCTATACTCTTTTGAGCGTACAGTCCCGCTTTAGCCTTTTCAAGGACCTGTTTATCTATGTCGGTTGCATAGATATTGATCTTATTAAGAGGAATATGTCTCGACAGAGCCATTACCAGCGAATATGGCTCATCGCCGGTCGAACACGCAGCACTCCATATCTTAAGGTTCTCACCGAATCGCGATATGAGCTGCGGTATGACATCCGCATCCATCAGCTTCCATTGTTCAGGATTTCTGTAAAACTCCGAAACATTAATGGTGAAATAATTCATGAATTCTTCATACAGAGACTTGTCTGTACGAAGCGCTGCAACATAATCCTTAAAACCTTTAAAATTATGCTTAGTATACAGGGACACTATCCTTCGCTTCATCTGCTGCTCTTTGTATGAGTTCAG
Organism: Lachnospiraceae bacterium; assembly: GCA_024682115.1. Lineage (GTDB taxonomy): Bacteria > Bacillota > Clostridia > Lachnospirales > Lachnospiraceae > JAILLW01. Next base: position 27,802 of record JAIKZO010000083.1, on the reverse strand, counting down.
ATCCACTTTCGTCAGTTGAAGTATATCCCTTTTAAAATCCTCGTATTCGTATGCCATTGTAAACGCCGCCTGTAAAAATGATTATTCTTCTGATGCCGTATCTGATTCGCTCTCTGATGCGATAACAGCATCGATATCTACAGAAGCAACATCGGCATCGGCATCATCTTTATCGGAAGCCTTTTCTTCGGGTTCAAGAAGAGCACGGATACTTAAGCTGATCTTCTTTTCGCTTTCGTTGAAATCAACGATCTTGGCTGTAACTTCATCTCCGACCTTAAGGACATCCGAAGGCTTTTCAACTCTGTCTTTGGAAATCTGCGAAACATGAAGGAGTGCATCAACACCCTTTGATATCTCAACGAATGCACCGAAATCGGTCATTCTTGCGATCTTTCCTGTTACGACATTACCGACTGCAAATCTGGTATCGGCATCCTTCCAGGGATTCTCATCATCAAACTTGGCTGAAAGAGCAACCTTATTGTCAACGATATCCTTGATGAAACATCTTACGGTATCGCCAACCTTGAAAACCTTCTTGGGATTCTCAACTCTGCCCCATGACATTTCTGAAATGTGGAGCAGTCCATCCATTCCGCCTATATCTATGAATGCTCCGAAATCCGTAACATTCTTAACGGTTCCTTCAAATACATCTCCGACCTTGAGCTTTGAAAGGATCTTGGCCTGAGCTTCTGCCTTGCTGGCAACCAGAAGCTGCTTGCGGTCTCCAATGTAACGACGTCTCTTGGGATTGTACTCGGTAATGACAAACTCGATCTCCTCGCCCATGTACTTGTTGAGGTCTTTTTCGTATGTGTCGGAAACAAGACTTGCGGGAATGAATATCCTTACTTCATCAACCACGGCACATACACCGCCGCCGAGTACCTGAACAACTTTGGCCTTAAGTACTTCCTGATTGTTGAAAGCTTCTTCGATCCTCTTGTTGCCTCTGTCGGCTGCGAGTCTCTTGTATGTGAGAAGGACCTGACCTTCTCCGTCATTTACCTTTAAGACCTTAACTTCCATCGTGTCGCCAATCTTGGCAACGGTAGTAAGGTCGATATTGGACTCATTTGAATATTCGTTACGGGTAAGAATACCGTCAGACTTATAACCGATATTAAGAATGATCTCATCAGGCTTAACATCGATAACCGTACCTTCAACTACCTCTCCTGTATGTATTGTCTTTAAAGATTCTTCCAGCATTTGTTCAAAAGTTAATTCTGACATAATTTTGAACCTCCTCAATAATATTGTTTGGGGTGGAAGCCCCCGCGGTAATACCTACCAGTGAAGCGGTCTTGGGTATATCGATCTTCAGGTCATCAACACCCGTTACAAAATAAGTCTGCGGACATTTCTCCTTGCAGATAGAATAGAGTTTCTGCGTGTTGGAACTGTTCTTTCCGCCGATGACGAGCATTATATCGACCTTGGAAGCGATAGCGTCTGCTGACTCCTGCCTCTCCTTCGTCGCGTTACATATAGTATTCACAACATTAACATTGTACCCTTTATTCTTTATAATTTCAACTAATTCTTGAAATTTATTCAAGTTAAATGTGGTTTGCGAAACGATACATAAAGGCTGTGAAGATTCATGAACAAACGCTTCCGCATCATCAACGTTTTCGATAACACAGACATCGCCCTCGGACCAGCCTTTTATCCCCAGAACTTCAGGGTGTACGGGACTGCCGATTATGATGATCCTGTAGCCTTCTTCGGACTTGCTCTTAACAATGTCATGTATCCTCTTTACGACCGGGCATGTTCCGTCGACGCATTCGTTATTATTCCGTTTGATAAGATCATAGATGCGGGGTGGCACTCCGTGAGCCCTGATCACCACGGTGGAATCATGAACCTCACTAAGTTCCTCTTCATTCTCTATAACCCTTACTCCCTTTTCCTTAAGGTCGCTGACTACAGTGTCATTATGAATGATCGGCCCGAAAGTGCATATATTATCGGTTTTGTCCAAAAGATCGTATACATTTCTGACAGCTTTGTCAACTCCGAAACAAAAACCCGCATGTGTCGCAAGAACGGTCTCCATTTATTTCTCCCCGCAAAGTGATAATATCTTATCGGCAACCTCTTCTATCGTCATATATGAAGAGTCTATCTCTACTGCATCATCCGCTTTTTTAAGAGGTGATATCTCTCTTGTCATATCCTGTCTGTCACGTGCGATGATATCTTCCTCGATCTTGTTTATATCGGGTTTTTCACCTTTGGCCACAAGCTCGTCATATCTTCTTTTTGCCCTGACTGCGCTCGATGCGGTCAGATATACTTTGACATCGGCATCGGGAAGAACGACCGTACCTATGTCGCGTCCGTCCATTACAACATTGGTCTTTGAAGCGATATTCTTCTGAATGTCTACAAGACGTGTCCTTACAGCCGTATATTTCGATACGACAGAAGCCATATTACCGGTTTCCTCGGTCCTTAACTGTCCCGTAACATCTTCACCGTTAAGAAAGACATGTTGAATCCCGTCAACATATTCAAGGCTTATATCCGCCTTTTCGGCCCTGGCGGAAACCTCATCTTCGTTAGAAGGGTCGACATTGTTCCGTACCATGTATACGGCCATAGCCCTGTACATGGCTCCCGTGTCCACATAGATAAAACTCTTTTTTGCCGCAACTATCTTTGCGATCGTACTCTTTCCCGCTCCCGCAGGCCCGTCTATAGCCACCTGGTAACTCATTTCGTATTCCTCCTTATTCAGCAGCCGAAGATCCCGCCAGATAACCCGTCGAGAATGCAGTCTGAAGATTGAATCCTCCGGTCAGTGCATCCGTGTCGATTACCTCTCCGGCAAAATATATCCCTTTTTGTATCTTTGATCCCATAGTTGAAGGATCGATCTCCTTTGTATTTACTCCGCCCTGTGTGATTATCGCCTCTTCCACGGGTCTTATCCCGGAGACGGTAAGATCGAAGTTTTTAAGGATCGCCCCAAGTCTTAGCCTCTCTTCTTTGGAAACAAGATTGACCTTCTTGTTTTCGTCAATACCGCTCCGGCCGATGATGACCGGGATCAGCTTTGAAGGCAGAAGATCCGATAACGAATTTTTAAAGGATCTGTTATTGTACTTATTAAAATCTCTGATCAGTCTTTCGTCAAGTTCCTTATCCGACAGGGCTTTTTTCAGATCTATCGAGACATAAGCTCTGTTTCCGTTACACTTTAAGGAATAATAAGACGATGCAGAAAGGACAACAGGTCCGCTTATCCCGAAATGGGTAAAGAGCATCTCCCCGAACCCTTTATACAAAGTTTTTTTGTCTTCTCTTTTCCCCTTAAGCGTAAACTCGATGTTTTTAAGCGAAAGGCCCTGCAGAAGGGCGCATTCTTCTCCCTCGCAGATAAGTCCCGCAAGTGCGCTCCTGGGTTCGGTAACCGTATGTCCGAACTTTTCGGCGAACAAATAACCGTCACCCGTCGATCCCGTGGACGGATAGGATATCCCTCCCGTCGCAATGACGATACTGTCAGCTTTATATTCTCCGGATGTTGTCAGCACAGCACCCTCTTTAACGCTTTTTACCGTAGTGTTCAGTATAACGCGGACATTTTTTTCTTTAAGCATTTCGGAAAATGCTTTTATGATATCCGAAGAGTGATCTGAACGCGGAAATACCCTGTTGCCCCTTTCGACCTTCAACGGGCAGTATCCTGATACAAGTTCCATCAACGCGTTGTTGTTAAATCCGTAATATGCACTGTATAAAAACTTCGGATTGGATACCACATTCTTAAAAAACTCTTCATCTTCGCATGCGTTCGTAAGATTGCATCTTCCCTTTCCGGTGATGAAAAGTTTTTTACCAAGTTTTTCGTTTTTCTCGATAAGCGTCACATCCGCCCCGCTAACGGCCGATGCATAAGCAGCCATCATGCCGGCCGGCCCTCCGCCTATCACGACCACGCGTTTATTCATCTTCGCTTTTAGCCTCTTCGGCCTCCTTAAGCTTCATCAGCGGATAATTGAGCATCGGTTCTTCGTCAATGAAGTTGATCTCATCATTGAGATATACCTGATAGTTATTCCATACATTTTCCAAAGTCTCTAGATTATTCTTGACCGAATCGGGAACCTTAAGACAGAGCGCAACAACCAGAGCATTTATCAAAGACAGCGGTGCGACAAGGGAATCGACGATCGAAACCATGTCGGACCTGGCAAGCAGATTACATGAAGAATACAGGTTCATCGGAGAATGTATGCTATCGGTTATCGTAATGATCTTCGCCCTTCTGTCCTTTGCAAATTCCATAGCCTTCAGCGTGCGCATAGAATATCTCGGGAATGATATACCTATGATACAGTCTCTTTCATTTATCCTTATCATCTGTTCAAACATCTCGGTAACTGAAGTGGTCTTCAGCAGAACAACGTTTCCCCTGATCATGTTAAGGTAAAACTGGAGAAAATCCGCAAGGGGTTCACAGGATCTTAACCCGCAGACGTATACCGTCTCCGAATTAAGGATTATATCAACCGCATCGGAAAATGCATTGGGATCGAGATTGGTGATCGTGTCGTTTATCTTTTCGATATCGGCACTGAGGACCGAATGAATGACTTCGGACTGGGAATTGTTCTTATACTTCGTTCCGATCTTCTGGACTCTGTTAAGTTTGCTCTGTACCCAATCGGCAAGCGCCTTCTGAAATTCGGGATAACCTTCATATCCGAGTGCCGTAGCAAACCTTACGACCGTGGATTCCGAAACGCCGACCGTCTGGCCTATTCTGGCCGCGGTAAGGAAAGCAGCTTCATCATAATGGTCCGAAATAAACGAAGCAATGGCCTTATGGCCTTTACTCATTTTCATGAACCTTTCATTCATTCTTGAAATGATATCTTTTTCTTCCATGCAATGTTCCTCTGATATCCGGATCAGGTTCCGGAACTGTCTTCAAAATACGCAGAAAGCCCCCTACCGAGAAAAGCTCAGTAAGGGACTAACCAAAAAATCTTATCTGAAAGATGAGTAGGCATCCTTCAACATAGTTACGGTTTCTTCTTCGGCAAGATCGTAATCACCGGTAAGCGACATGCACGCCGCACCGTGTATGAACATCCACATCTTCATAAAGAGTTCCTGTGCATTTGCTGCGCCCTGTGAAGTGGCGGACTGTATCTCCTTGGACACGTTTGATGTCTGTCCGTTTATCATATCGTAGAGTGATCTGCCGTAACGCTCCTTAGAAAGGAAAAGGAATTTGAATACGTTGGGCTCGTTCTGTGCATAAAGGATATATGCAAGTCCGAGATTTACAAAAGGCACGACCGTTGTCTTCGGGAAAGAAACATAGTATTCCTGAAAGCTGTCGCATGCTTTTGCAAAGAGATCGACGTAAAGCTCCTCCATATTGTTGTATATCCTGAAGATGGGCTGTGTCGAACAGTTGGCTTTTGCCGCAAGCTTTCTTGCGGTAACCTGCTCGATCCCTTCTTCCCTAAGCATTTCAAATGCCGCATCAAGTAAGATGGTCTTGGTAACCGTTTCTTTTCTAGCCATATCAGCCTCCCATATTCGTAACACTAGTTATCTTAACTTATGTCAACAGTAAAGTCAATATGAAAAACGGAATTTTTTTTGCATTTTCCCTGATAAAACGAGCATAAAAACACCCGAGCACAATATCTTGTGTCCGGGTGTTGATCAGCTACAATATGTTATGTAAATTATACGGGATAAGCTCCGTTTGCCGTATCGGCTTTTGTAAGATCCATCTTTTCCTGCTGAGCCTGACGATACTTGAAGTAATCTACGGCAACCTGAGGGAACAGAGCATATGAAAGAACGTCTTCTTCCTGCTGTTTCCATTCCTTCATCTCGGCCTCAAGGCTTGCAAGCTCGGGCTCGGTATGACCGGTAGCTTCCGCGCTTCTTGCGGTTGAACGCTTCTCTCCGGGTATTACCTTGTCTATGACTTCCTGGTTCATAGGCTTAACGGTCTGACCGTAGTTACCGCGGAGAAGATCCTTGAACTCACCTGTAGCCATCTTATATCTTTCGCCCATGAGAACGTTGAAGATAGCCTGTGTTCCGACGATCTGTGAAGAAGGTGTAACCAAAGGCGGTTCACCGCAGTCCTTACGAACTCTCGGGATCTCTTCAAGAACCTCGTTATACTTATCTTCGGCATTCTGTTCCTTAAGCTGCGAAACCATGTTTGAAAGCATTCCGCCGGGAACCTGATAAAGCAGTGTCTTGATGTTAACACCGAGAACCTTCGTGCTCATGAGGCCCGACTCAATGCATTCCTCACGATAAGGACGCCAGTAATCGGCGATCTGAGCAAGGAGTGTCTGATCATATCCCGTATCATAAGGAGTACCCTTGAACGTTTCAACCATAACTTCCGTAGCGGGCTGTGAAGTACCGAGAGCGAAAGGTGATATCGCACAGTCGATAACATCTACACCTGCTTCAACTGCCTTAAGATATGTCATTGAAGCAACACCTGAAGTGTAGTGAGTATGAAGCTGGATAGGAAGCTTTGTGTTCTCCTTAAGAGTCTTAACCAGTTCGGAAGCCCTGTAAGGAACAAGGAGTCCTGCCATATCCTTTATACAGATGGAATCGGCTCCCATCTCTTCGATCTTCTTAGCCATGTCTCCCCAGTACTCGAGAGTATAGGCATCACCAAGTGTGTAAGAAAGAGCTATCTGAGATTCTCCTCTTCCTTCCTGCTTTTTGATCTTGTTTGTAGCATCTACGGCTGCCTGGAGGTTACGAAGATCGTTAAGGCAGTCAAAGATCCTGATCACATCGATACCGTTTGCGATAGACTTTTCAACGAAAGCATATACAACATCATCCGCATAAGGACGATATCCGAGGATGTTCTGTCCGCGGAAGAGCATCTGAAGCTTTGTATTCTTGAATCCGTCACGCAGCTGTCTTAATCTGTCCCAAGGATCTTCCTTAAGGAAACGGAGTGAAGCATCAAATGTAGCGCCTCCCCAGCATTCAACGGCATGATAGCCTACTTTATCCATCTTATCTATGATTGGAAGCATCTTTTCGGTGGGCATTCTGGTTGCTATCAATGACTGATGTGCATCACGAAGAACCGTTTCCATGATACCGACCGGCTTTTTAACCTGTTCTGACATAATATTATTCCTTTCTTTTTAATGTATATTTAGGAAATGCTCTGAAAGCTGATCCTTAGAAAACTCCGAATACGGCCATGAAAGTTCCGGCCGCAACAGCGGTTCCGATAACTCCGGCAACATTAGGTCCCATTGCATGCATCAAAAGGAAGTTCGTGGGATCCGCTTCCGCTCCGACCTTCTGGGATACTCTGGCGGCCATCGGAACGGCTGAAACTCCGGCAGATCCTATCAAAGGATTAACCTGTCCCTTAGTTGCGATACACATAAGTTTTCCAAATAATACCCCGGCTGCGGTTCCGAACGCGAAAGCTATAAGACCGAGACCGACGATCTTAAGAGTGCTTAAGTTAAGGAATGCTTCGGCTGAAGTCGTAGCTCCTACCGATGTGCCGAGAACTATGACAACGATATACATAAGTGCGTTCGATGCGGTATCCGTAAGCTGACGTACAACACCTGACTCCCTGAAGAGGTTTCCGAGCATGAGCATACCAACCAAAGGAGCTGTGGTGGGAAGTATGAGACATACCACTATCGTAACGATTATGGGGAAAAGGATCTTTTCAAGTTTGGAAACGGGTCTTAACTGTCCCATCTTGATGGATCTTTCTTTCTTTGTGGTCAAAAGCTTCATTATAGGCGGCTGAATGATCGGAACGAGTGACATGTATGAATATGCCGCCACCGCGATAGGTCCGAGCAATGCCGTCTGTCCGAGCTTACCTGCAAGGAAGATGGATGTGGGACCGTCCGCACCACCTATGATGGAAATAGCTGCGGCTGCCTTATCGTTAAAGCCCATTGCAATGGCTCCGAAGTATGCCGCAAAGATACCGAACTGAGCTGCAGCTCCCAAAAGGAAACTCTTGGGATTTGCGATAAGCGGACCGAAATCCGTCATCGCTCCGACACCCATGAAGATGAGTGACGGCAATATCGCCCATTCATCCAATTTGTAGAAATAATAAAGCAATCCGCCAACGCCGTTGGGTGAATCTTCGATGCTTAACATGATATCGGGATAGATATTGACAAGGAGCATACCGAAGGCGATAGGAAGCAACAGCAAAGGCTCAAATTCCTTGGCGATCGCCAGATATAAAAATACACAGGCAACAATGATCATTATGAAGTTTCCCCAGGTCAGATTGAAGAAAGCAGTCTGATGGATCAGGTTGTCCAGTGTGGATGTAATATAATCCATTTTATTTCCTCCTGAATTGATTTTTTTGGATAAGCTCCAAAAAGGCTCCTGTCACTTAGTTAAGAGTAGCAAGTAATGCGCCGGCTTCAACAGAATCGCCGACTGCAACATCTATGGATGCAACTGTTCCGTCTTCGGGAGCAACTACGGGTATCTCCATCTTCATAGCTTCAACTATGACAACCGCATCACCCTTCTTAACTGCTGTCCCAACGGATGCTTCGATCTTGAATACCTTACCTGCGGCACCGGCCTCAACTCTTATTGAACCTGCGCCCTGGCTTGCTGCCTTGGGTGCTGCGGGTGCAGCCTTGGGAGCCGCCTTGGGTGCTGCGGGTGCAGCCGCTTTAACTCCTGAAGAAGCTCCTTCTTCAACTGTAACATCATATACGTTTCCGTTTACGGTAATTGTATAATTCTTCATTTCTATTCTCCTCCTGAAATAAATTAACGAGTTCTTCTTATGCTTCTTACTACAAAGCCGTCCGAAGAAGTTCCTTCATATGCGGCTATGGCAGCCGAGATGACCGCAACAAGTTCACTGTCATCCGTCTTTTCTTCATTTTCTATGATCTGTGCTATGGCACTGTCGACCACCTTTTCATTGGCCGAAACAGGTCTCTTCTTAAACGCACCCTGAATAACGGGAATAAGATTAAATGCGGTTATGATGAGACTTATAAGTATAAGCACACAGAACACGGTACCCATACCGAGCAACGTATTCAAACCTGCTTTCTGCATGCTCTCGCCGAATGTATACTTAACGTTTGTGGTAAAGCTCTTGTATACACCTCGTTCGAACACAACCTCAAAGATCGCATCTCTGACAGTACCGTGAAGAAGTATCTGTATGGAACCGTCTTTAAAGTTTCCGAGAGAATCGAGCGTGACCGTATTAGAGATCAGTTCTTCGCTTCCGAACTCTATGTTACCCATCTCGTCAAGACTCTTCTCCATGCTCTCACAGGCATTTCTGACTACCTGGCCGAGACCCATCTGCTGGTCTATCTGGTACGCATAATCATCGACCATATCATTTAAAATGATACCGTTAAACATCTGCGCATCCATTGTGGCTTCCTGCAGGGCTTCCGAATCCGAAAGATGAGGCTCTTCGTCCTTAGCACCGCACGCAGTCAGGGAAAGCAAGCAAAGGCATGTGCATAACGCGATTAACCACTTTTTCATAAAATTGCTTCCTTTCTTAAGACTATACTGTTCCGTGCTTTTTATCGGGAACCGCATCAAATTTTGAATAAAGCATCTCAAACGCACCGATGACATACTTTCTTGTATCGGCCGGTTCAACTATTTCGTCGACATATCCGCGCTTAGCGGCGCTTTCAACATTATTCTGGAGTGAATCATATTCTTTTGCACACTCATTTATCGCATCGGAACCCTGTCCTTCGCAGATGATCTGAGCGGCAAGCTTGGAATCCATCGAACCGATCACCGCATCAGGCCATGCTATCGTGATGTCGGCACCTATGGACTTTGAATTGAACATTACGTAAGCAGAACCGAATGCCTGCCTGGTTATAAGATTAACCTTGGGAACAGAAGCTTCGGCAAACGCATATGTAAGTTTAGCGGCGGCTTTGGCCATACGCTTTTCATTGCACTTGCATGTCTTGAATCCCTTGATATTCGTAACAGTGAGAACGGGGATCTCAAACGCATCACAGAAATTAACGAATTCCGCAGCCTTCTCGCATCCGTTCGCACCGATGAGAGGCTCGAACTTTTCAACAACCTCTCCGTTTTCATCATATAAAACGGTTCTGTTCGCAACAGCACCAACCGTTGCTCCGTTAAGCTTTATAAACGCGGTCACTACTTCTTTTGCATATTCTTTCTTGGTCTCAAATACGACAGCATTGTCGGAGATCTGTGAAAGAGCGATGACCGGATCTTCGGCAGAAGCTTCAAGTGAAGGACATGCTCTGTTAAGATCATCCTCGCATTCCTCATATTCATACTCGCCCGCATTATTTGCAGGAAGAATGCAGACAAGTTCTCTTATCGCATCAAATACCTCTTCTTCGCTTCCCGCAAAATCAACATTGCCGGTTTCCTTTGCCTGGAATGAAGCAGCTGAAGTATCACATTTCTCGGCAGAATTGCCATCTATACAGTTGGGAGCGGTAACAAAGAGCTTTGCGTTCTTTTCTTCCATGAAAGTGAAATCAGCCATGGATGAAGCTATTGCAAGTGCTCCTCCGCAGTTTCCGAAGATCGCATTGATCTGCGGGATCACTCCTGATGCATATGCCTGCCTTAAATAGATCTCACCGAAAGCATTCAGTGCATCGGTAGCCTCCTGTAAGCGCAATCCCGAAGACTCTATAAGTCCGATAACGGGAGCTCCCATCTTGATCGCCATGTCATAAAGGTTGACTATCTTTTTTGCATGCATCTCACCGACACTTCCGTTAAGTACAGAAGCATCCTGGCTGTACACATACACAAGATTGCCGCCTATCACTCCATAGCCGGTTATAACACCGTCAGAAGGGGTCTGTGTCTGCTTTAGATTAAAATCGGTATTACGGGCTGTTACCCGGGCGCCAATTTCAACAAAGCTGTTTTCATCAAGAAGAGAAGCTATTCTCTGTCTTGCTTGTGAATTAGTACTCATAAATTGACCTCCGTTTATAATGATAAAAATTATATGATCCTGTTATGTTCGGCATAAAAAACACCAAAACGCACTAGAATAGAGTATAGCATAAAAAAAGTAAGTTTCCTAGAGAAACTTACTTAAAAAAATGAATAATGTGTGAATTATATATCGAGTGCGACAGAGGCCTCCGCTTCAGCCTGCTGTTTGAATTCCTCGATCTGAACAGATGACAGTTCGGGAAGCTCCTCAAGCGACTTGACTCCGAAGGTTCTTAGGAATTCCTCGGTAGTACCGAAAAGAAGCGGCCTTCCCGGAGCATCCTTTCTTCCCAGTTCGGTTATGAGTCCGAATTCAAGAAGCCTGTTGATCGCATGGTCACAGGAAACTCCGCGAACCTTTTCTATCTCCGCTCGAGTAATTGGCTGCTTGTAGGCAATTATCGAAAGCGTCTCGAGCATGCTGTCGCTGATAGTGTATTTTCTGGGAGTCTTGGCTATCTTTATGAGGTATTCGTACATCGATGCCTTGGTACACATCTGGAACGATCCTTCTATCTCCATGAGAGTCATCCCGCGATCATTATTATCATATTCATCCTTGAGTTCCAGAAGAAGCTTTCTGGTCTTTTCCTGGTCCTCTTCTATTACCGAAGAAAGTCTTTCCACTTCAACCGCATCACCCATGGTGAACAGTATGGCTTCAAGAACCGCTTTCTTTTGAGACTTGTTCATTATTTCAAACTGCCTTTTCTATAATACTGATACCGACCGATCCGTTTTGCCCCGGATCAGAAAGAGCTCATCACAAATTCCCTCGGAGCAATAAAATCAGGAACTACCGTGATCATGATATCTCCGAATATATGCTCCTGCGCGATCTTGATCTGACCGATCTTCATCATCTCAAGGATAACAAGGAACGTGACGATCTTTTCTACTTTGGAACGCTGCTTTTCAAGAAGTTCGACAAACGAGAATTTCATATGAGAAGCCACATAGGCAAAGATGTATGCCGCCTTGGCGTCCATGTCTATCTCTTCTTTTTTGATGTTTCCGAATGTCGATCTGACCGGATCAATCTTATCCTCGGAACGTTTCATCACCATTCTGAAAAGCTCCTGGAGACGCATCAGTGATGTATCCGCCAGTATCTCTTCGAGATTGTACGGCTCTTTGTAGTCCTCTATCTCCTTCGGAAGCGTACGCGCCTTGAAATATGTATGGGAAGCATCGATCTGCCGATCCTTGAGCTCGTCCGCCATATATTTGCACATCTTATACTCAAGGAGCTGTGCAACAAGTTCGGCTCTGGGATCTTCTTCCTCGCCTTCCTCGTTAACCTCCTTGGGAAGGAGCATCCTGCATTTGATATCTATCAGGGTAGCCGCCATGACAAGAAACTCGGACATGACATTCATATCCTCTGTCTCCATCTGCTTGATATAGTCCAGATACTGTTCCGTGATCGTAACGATCGGAATATCGTAAATATCTACTTTGTTCTTTTCTATAAGATGAAGTAAAAGATCAAGAGGTCCTTCAAAAACCTCAAGTTTAACCGGAATAGCCATATCAACCCCCTACGATAGCAACAGTTGCGCTCGTGCCGAGTCTTGAGGCTCCGGCCTCAACCATAGCCCGGGCCGTAGCGGCATCGCGTATACCGCCCGAAGCTTTGACACCTATATCCGGACCAACGGTCTTTCTCATAAGTCTTACATCCTCGACAGTCGCACCGCCGGTTGAGAATCCGGTGGAGGTCTTGACGAAATCAGCTCCTCCCTCGACCGATAACTCACAGGCCTTCACCTTCTCCTCATCCGTAAGCAGACATGTCTCGATTATGACCTTTAACGTCTTGTTTTTTGCGACAGTCCTTACCGCTCTGATATCCGCAAGGACTTCTGCATAATCCTTATCCTTAAGAGCACCCACGTTTATGACCATGTCGATCTCGTCGGCACCGGCTTCAACGGCATATGCCGTTTCAAGCGCTTTGCTTTCCGTGCTCATCATCCCGAGAGGGAAACCGACTACAGTACAGACCTTCACATCACAGTCTTTAAGTTTCTCGGAAACAAGCGGTGTGTAGAAGCTGTTCACGCAGACTGACATGAACCCGTATTCCCTGGCCTCTTCGCATATCCTTATCACCTGTTCTTTTGTGGCATCCGCCTTAAGGATCGTATGATCGAAAAGCTTATGATCAAGCTTCTGAGTATCACTCATATGGTAAATCTCCTCAAAAAAGAATATCTTGTGTATCATTTTCGCATAATACACAAGATATTGTATCAAAGGAGTTTTCTAAATTCAATAGGTGTGAATAATAAATAACTTACGTTTTGTTACATTTTATGCATCTTACATAAGTAAGCTCGGCGGGATTGAATATCCTTAGGGGAATATGATGCGTTCCGAGGCCGCAGGATAAGACCATCGTCGAATCGCCGATATCATATCTTCCTCCGCTGTATTTCGGGAAAAACCTGTAATTCGGCGAAAGAACTCCCCCAAGCAGAGGAAGTCTGACAAGGCCTCCGTGCACATGTCCCGACATCGTAAGGTCCGCTCCCCATGAAGCATAATCATCAAAGTACTGGGGATTATGTGCAAGGAGCAACACGAAACGGTCTTTATCCGCTTCGCCTATGCATTCTTTTATCACATCCGTTCCCGGAAATTCACGCCCGAGTTTTCTGTAATACCTGAAGGGAAGTTCAAGTCCGTAGATCCGGATGTTTTTATCCTCAAGATCCGTCGAACCGTTCTCGATATAAGTCACTCCGAGCGATCTTAGTTTCTCCGTGTAATCCGAATAGATATTTTCGAAATCATCCGGCAGCAATCTGGTCTTCTGTTCATGATTTCCGTTGGCATGGATGACAGGATATTTACCGCAAAGTCTCCGTATCAGTTTTCCAGCGACTTCTCCTTTGTCGGAAAATGCTGCGGTATACATATCGCCGCCGATAAGTACGGCATCCGGAGCAAGATCATCTATCTTCTTTATAAGTATTTCATTATCTTTTCCGAACGATTTACTGTGAAGATCCGAAAGGAACACGAAGCTGAAATCTTCTTTTATCCTGTCGTTTTTTATCTCATAACTTCTTATTATAAGGCGGTGTGTATCAACGGCCATGATCATAATGAAGAAAAGAGCCAATATTAAGATTATCAAAAGTATTATGGTCAAAGTGCTCATTATGTACCCGTCCATGCTTCTTTTATATCAAAACAGCCCCCGTTCATCCGGGAGCTGTATGTAGATCAGTTGTATTTACGCTTTCTGGCTGCTTCAGACTTTTTCTTACGCCTTACGGAAGGTTTCTCGTAATGTTCACGCTTCCTTATCTCCTGCTGGATACCGGCCTTTGCACAGCTTCTCTTAAAACGACGAAGCGCGCTGTCTAAGCTTTCACCCTCTTTAACTATTACGTTAGACATTCTCAACCCTCCCTTCAGCTCCTAAATGACTGATTAGGTTATTTGTGTAAAGACACAAGAGATATTATATCCGCAAAGTATTACTGCGTCAATGTTTTTTTATCCGATCATACCGTCAAGCACTTCGGAAGCTTTGGCGATCGCATTGTCGATACCTGCGGGATCTTTTCCTCCGGCCTGAGCCATTGCGGGTTTACCGCCGCCTCCTCCGTTTACCAGAGGCGCGAGTGCCTTTATCATGTTTCCGGCATGAGCGCCTTTCTTAACGGCTTCATCCGTAGCCATCGCTACCATATTTACCTTACCGTCAAGATCGGAGATCAGGACTACGACACCCTCACCGAGTTTGGTCTTCATCTGGTCCCCGAGATCTCTTAATCCGTTCATGTCAACTCCGGAAAGCTTTGTCGCGAGGAGTTTAACGCCCTTGATGTCCGTAACATTGTCCATGACATCCCCCAACGCTTCCTTTGCCGCTTTTGATTTAAGTGACTCTATTTCGGAATTAAGGGATTTGATCGTGCTCATCAAAGAGAGGATCTTCTCTCCGAGAGTATCCGGCGTGGCCTTTGCTGCAGCCGAAGCCTCGTTGAGTTTTTTCTCCGTTTCCTTCAGATATGCGTTTACCCTGTTTCCGGTGATCGCTTCGATCCTTCTTACTCCGGCCGCAACACCGCTCTCCTGAAGGATCTTGAACGAAAGGATCTGGCCGGTATGCTTAACGTGGGTACCGCCGCATAATTCCTTTGAAAAATCGCCCATTCCGACAACTCTTACTTTTTCCGAATACTTTTCTCCGAAAAGAGCCATTGCTCCTTTGGCTTTAGCTTCCTCAAGATCCATCACTTCGGTGTTGACCGCAAGATCTTCGGCTATCTTTGAATTAACGATGTCCTCAACCTTTTCTATCTCTTCGGCTGTCATGGCTCTCTGGAGTCCGAAGTCGAAACGCGTTCTTTGATCATCCTGATATGAACCCTGCTGGTGGGTATCATTGCCGAGCACTTCACGTAATGCAGCCTGAAGAAGATGCGTGGCCGAATGGTTCTGACAGGTAGCCATACGGTAAGAAACATCCGTCAGGAGTTTGGAAGAACCTTTTCTGATCGTTCCGTTCTTAACAGTTCCAAGATGTCCGACCCTGCCTTCGGGAAGTTTTATCGCCTCATCGACCTCAAACTCTCCGTCGGAGGTCTTTATGATACCCCTGTCACCTTTCTGTCCGCCCATGGTGGCATAGAAAGGAGTCTTGAATGTTACTATTATTCCGTTCTGACCTTCCTTAAGCTCATCACAAAGGTCTTCACCGTCGTAAAGAGCAGCGATGTCACTTTCATCTTCAAGGAGATCATATCCCGTAAACTCTGTCTTTACCGAATCATCAAGCTTCTTAAATGCCTCGAAATCGGTCCCGAGTTTTGCACTGAAATTCTGATTGGCCCTTGCCTTTTCCTTCTGCTGTTCCATGGACTTTTGGAATCCTTCCTCATCCACGGTAAGTCCTTCCTCCTGGGCCATCTCCACGGTAAGTTCAAGAGGGAATCCGAACGTATCGTAAAGATAGAATGCATTTTCTCCGTCTATCTTATCGGCAGATGCTTTTTTCGCCGACTCAAGGATCTTTTTAAATTCCTTCATTCCGTTTTCAAGCGTACTCAAAAAACGGTCTGTCTCTTTTTCAAGTTCCTTTACGATGAAATCGTGGTTGGCGGTAAGAAGGGGATAGCTTTCCTTATATATATCATTAATGAAGATATCCGCGATCTTCAGAAGATCCTGTTTCTCAAGTCCGAGAGTCCTTGAATGACGAACGGCGCGTCTTATCAGTCTTCTGAGAACATATCCGGCTCCGGTATTTGAAGGTACGAGTTTTCCTTCGTCACCTATGAGCATAACCGAAGTTCTCATGTGATCGGCAAGTATCCTCATCGATCTTGTCATCGATTCGTCATCATCATATTTTTTGCCGGATCTTTGCTCGATGTAAGCGATTACGGGAGTAAAAAGATCGGTCTGATAAACATCTTTTGTTCCGTTCAGGAAAGCAAGATTTCTCTCAAGTCCCCAACCCGTATCCACATTCTTCTGCTTTAAAGGCGTGAGGCTAAGATCCTTATGCTTTTCATACTGCATGAAAACATCGTTTCCGAGCTCCGTGTATTTTCCGCACGAGCATCCGGGTCCGCAATTCGGTCCGCAGTCGGGAACATCGGCGATATAGAACATCTCGCTGTCCGGTCCGCAGGGTCCGTATTCAAGTCCCCACCAGTTATCTTCGGCGGGAAGATAATAAATGTTTTCTTTTTTGAAACCGGATTCTATCCTGAACTTTGCCCCTTCCTCATCCCTGGGCGCGTTCTCGTCACCCGCGAATACGGTTGCCGCAAGATGATCGGCATCAAATCCGAATACCTGTGTAAGAAGTTCGTAACTCCACTTACATCTTTCTTCTTTAAAATAATCTCCGAGGCTCCAGCTTCCCATCATCTCAAAGAATGTAACATGGCTTCTGTCGCCAACGGAATCGATATCGTTCGTACGTACGCATCCCTGTACGTTACAGAGTCTTGTACCCTTCGGGTGTTTCTGGCCGAGAAGGTAAGGCATGAGAGGCTGCATTCCCGCAACGTTGAAAAGAACTCCGGTCGAACCGTCCGAAAGCAATGAGACCGCTCCGCAGTCCACATGTCCTCTCTCCTTATAAAATTCAAGCCATGTTTTTCTCAATTCGTTCGATGTAAACTGTTTCATCTATGTGTTCCTCCGGAAATAGCTGCTTAAAAAGTGAACTTGTCGGCAAAATATGCATCAAGTTCTTCGATCGAAACCCTCTCCTGCTCCATTGAATCACGGAATCTTACCGTCACGCAGTTATCGGTTTCGGAATCAAAATCGTAAGTAACGCAAAACGGAGTTCCGATCTCATCCTGTCTGCGATATCTCTTTCCGATATTTCCCCTGTCATCAAACTCACAGTTGTATTTCTTTGAAAGCGATGCGTAAACTTTTTCGGCACCCTCGTTCAGTTTCTTTGACAAAGGAAGAACTCCGATCTTCACGGGAGCGATCGCGGGATGGAAATGAAGGACCGTCCTTACGTCGTTCTTTTCCGCATCAAGCACCTCTTCGTCATACGCCTCGCAAAGGAATGCGAGCGTTACACGGTCGGCTCCAAGAGAAGGTTCAACAACATAAGGGATATATTTCTCGTTTGTCTCATCATCGAAATAATCCATGGGTTCTCCGGATGTATTCTGATGCTGCGTAAGATCGTAATCCGTTCTGGATGCGATACCCCACAGTTCTCCCCAGTCGGTGAACGGGAATGCATATTCGATATCTGTTGTATGATCGCTGTAGAAAGAAAGCTCTTCGGGATCATGATCACGGAGTCTTAAGTTCTCTTCCTTTATTCCGAGGCTTAAAAGCCACTTATAACAGAAACTCCTCCAGTACTCGAACCACTCTGTCTGGGTCCCGGGTTTGCAGAAGAATTCAAGCTCCATCTGTTCGAATTCCCTGGTCCTGAACGTAAAGTTTCCGGGAGTGATCTCGTTTCGGAAAGATTTACCGATCTGACCTATTCCGAAAGGAACCTTCTTACGGGAGGTTCTCTGAACATTCTTGAAATTGACAAAAATACCCTGTGCGGTCTCGGGTCTTAAATATACGACAGCCTTGGCATCTTCCGTAACGCCCTGGAAAGTCTTGAACATGAGGTTGAACTGTCTGATACTTGTAAAGTTATGCTTGCCGCATGAAGGACAGGGAACATTGTTATCCTTGATGAACTTTTCCATCTGTTCATTTGACCATCCGTCAACGGATGAATCAAGCGTGATACCGTTATCGGCCGCAAACTGTTCTATAACCTGATCGGCTCTGAAACGCTCATGGCAATCCTTACAGTCCATGAGGGGATCGGAAAAGCTTCCGAGATGTCCCGATGCTATCCATGTCTGAGGATTCATGAGTATCGCACAATCGACACCTACATTATATGGATTTTCCTGAATGAACTTCTGCCACCAGGCTTTTTTAACGTTATTTTTGAGTTCAACACCGAGATTTCCGTAATCCCATGTGTTTGCAAGTCCGCCGTAAATCTCGGAACCGGGATAAACAAATCCGCGCGCCTTGGCTAACGCTACAATCTTTTCCATTGATTTTTCCATGATCTTTCTCCTGTGAATGTTAATATATGATGTAAAGCAAACCGTCGGTCGCTTCCTTTTTCTTTGCTGTCTTTCCTTTGTCGGACAGGGTCACATTGTCCGATACGTAACGGGCTTCCGAAGGAAGATGAACATTTCCGTCAAAATCGAGTATGACAATGGTCTCATCCGTCATGGCTTTGATATCCACTCCTGCGATCGTCTTCGTCGGATCATCGGATTCCGAAAGGATGACATCCAGACTGTAGCCCTTAAGGAGTGCCTCCGCACTGTTCCCGACGAAAAGCTTTTCATTGTTGAACGAAGAATAGTCATCCGAAGTCTTGAACGTGATCGAGAGTTTTACTTTCCCCTCCTCGAGCACGGCGTTTTCATAGCTGACGGCATCGGGATGAAGCTGATCATACTTGTTCACTTCATTGCCGATCATCTCGTTGAGTTCATCGATGTCATAGTAATTCTGTCCGAAATCCTCAACGATATTGCTGATTATGCTCCGGTCTTTCTTTATTATAATGTTGTTTTCCTGATCTTCCGTCTTGGCCTTCCCGCAGGAAGCAAGGAGCAGCGGCAGAACAAGCAGTAAAATAGGTAATACTTTTTTCATAACTTTTTAATTATATCCAAAGCCAATATTCTTTTCAACTTATAAATCACTCAGTATCTCAAGGCTTTTAAACGGTCTGTCAAAAAATCTGTTCCTTAAGACCGTTGTTATCCACGTAAGCTCCGAAAGCACTTTATCGGAGACCGTAAACGTGAAAAGTTTTTCAAGCGGTGTTTTTTCAATGAAGGAAAGCGTATACAGAGTGGACTCATCATACGAAGTTCCGTCTTCCTTTTCGGGTGCGCCCGGATATTCGCCGTTTATCACAAGGGATTTGATCTCGACAATGCACTTTATCAGTCTGGAATCGATCGTCTTTTTTTCCAGAGCCCGGAGCGACTGATAAACAAGACCCAGCATCTGTTTTTCATCATTATTCTCAACCGTATAATAATCCGCGAGTTCAAGAAAATACATGCCGTAACAGGTACCTTCGAAATCGGAGCGAAGATCGGAAAAATAATTCGATATCCTGGCTTCGTTCAGAGAATATGCGCTCCGGCCTTCATAAAGCAAAAACGTCCCGTAGCATAACGGATTGGTCGATGAGAGAAAAACGCTGTTGGGTTTTCTTGCTCCCTTGGCAAAACAGGAGATCTTGCCGCGCTCGGCCGTCAATATCACGACGCGTCTGTCATATTCATCCGAAGGAAGTGTTTTGAGCACCAGTCCGTTAACGGTTGTAAGCTCCTGCATCTAATCAAAATCTCCTTTAGGATCGTATCCGTAGTTTTTCATCAGGATATCCGAATCACGCCAGTCTTTTCGAACCTTGACCCACAATTGAAGGTTCACCTTTGATTCAAGCAGTTCTTCGATCTCGCGCCTTGCACTCTGCCCGATCTTTTTTAGCATGGATCCGCCCTTACCGATAATGATCCCTTTATGGGAATCTCTTTCGCAGACTATGGTCGCTTCCACGTCCGTGATCCCGGGGCGTTGTTCCATTTTTTCGATCGTAACGGCTATTCCGTGGGGGATCTCTTCTTTCAGGCATCTTAACGCCTTTTCCCTGATGAGTTCCGAAGCGATCTGTCTTATGGGCTGATCCGTCACGGTGTCCTCATCATAATACATCTCTCCGTACGGAAGATATTCGATGATGCACTTTATAAGTTCATCTATATTGTCTTCCTTTATCGCACTGACCGGGACCGTCTCATCGAATTCAAGCAGCGAATTGTATGCGCTGACTGCCTCGACCAGTTTTTCTCTGCTGACGGTATCGATCTTATTGATCACAAGTATCCTGGGCGTACGGCTTCCCCTAAGCATCTCGATTATGAGCTGCTCACCTTTGCCTATTATGTCCGTGGGCTCGACAACAAAAAGTATGACGTCGGAATCATTGAGTGCACTCTTCGCGGCATTCACCATGTATTCTCCGAGTTTATTCCTGGTCTTGTGGATGCCCGGAGTATCGAGGAACACTATCTGTGCTTCGTCCGTTGTATATACGGTCCTTATTCTTTTTCTCGTCGTCTGAGGCTTGTCCGATGTTATCGCTATCTTCTGTCCGATGATCCGATTCATAAGAGTGGACTTACCCACATTGGGTCTTCCTATCATCGTGGCAAAGCCCGATCTGAAATTCTTACTCATATATTAAATAAGCTGCTCCATATTAAGAAAAAGATCGCTGTTTTCTTCAATGGCTTCGGCATTCCCGACAACACAGATATTGTCTTCGGAAACAAAGGCTTCGATGTATTCCGCAAGCCCGCGGATAGTATCCGCATCAGTATTAAGAAGCTGCTGTCTTTCCTTAAGGAAATCCTCATCGCTGATATCGGAAAGATATGCTCCGAGGGAATAACTTCCTTTCATCGAAGGGGTGAGCGGGATATCAAGTTCGGATAATGCGCCTATGATATACTGGAGCATACTCCTTTCATCCAGTTCGATATTCTTTATATACTCGGCCGCTTTTCTGTATACCGTTATCGTATCCCTGAGGTTGGGGTCCCTGTACGAAACGAAGAAACAGTCTCCGGTCTTTTTGAAAGCTCCCATACAGCCGTAAGCACCTCCGAGTACCCTGACTTTATTCCAGAGATAATCATATGCCATAAGAACACGGAGGACCCTGAGTGCGCCGGTGTATTCGAGCCCTTTATCCTTATAGTTTCCGGCCAGTGCAACATACTGTACGGATCCTGCGGTCTTAAAGCCTTCGTTTTTCTTTTCGGGTACGTATCCGGTCTTTACCTCATCCTTAGTACCGTCTTTATTGAGCTGCTCGGAGAGGTTTATGATCTCATCTTCAAACCCCTCATAATCATCCTGGGTTCCCGTAAAATCGGCCAGCAGATTATCCCTGCGGAATATGTAACGGCATACCGTGCCGAGTTTTTCGATGAGCTCTTCCTTTCCGTCCTCAAATCCGTCTATGATATCACAAAGGAACCGGTAAAAGCTTCCTCCGTTTATCTTGTCAAATATCCAGGCATCCCTTGAAAAATAACTGGTAGCCCTCATTGAAGCCACAAGATGACCGGAGCTTACCATGGTCGACTGAAGTCTCATCTTCGTTTCATTGAGTATCTCCAAAAGTCTCTTTGTATCGGTAAAGTCCGTATCGACTATTATCTCTTTGATAAGTTTAAACGCTTCGGACCTTTCATCCTTGAGATATTTGGCCCTGATGATGAAGTAACTTTTCACATCGCCGTTCGAATAATCAGGATAGTTTGCAAAAGAAGGTCTGATGCCGCCCGTATGGATGTTCACTTCATTATAGAGATCATCATACTTATGTTCTTTTGTATCCATGAGCCCGAGAACGCCCGTGAGTATTCCCACATAGGGATACAGTTCTTCAGGAAGATATTTAATGTTAAAGAACAGTCCCGCATAGCTAATTCCGCTCGTAAATATATCATGGAAAAGAACGGGTATGTCTTTGGCCGTCTTCTTTTCGTTGATTGGAAGGAACGGTTCCTTTTTAAGGTCTTCCCTCTTAAGCATCGGAAGCTTCTTCAGATCTTCGGGGCTGTCGGGAGTTTCCTGATATTCCTTTAATGCCTTGGTTCCGTTTACTATTTCCTTAAGCTCCTCTTTTGAAAGAGCTGCTTTTTTCTTTGAGAGCTTTTCCTTAAGCTCATCTTCCTTTATCTTAGTAAGTCCCTTCTTAGGCACTACGCACAAAAGGATCTTATGGCCGTTATCTATGAAATACTTCTTTATGAGTTCCTCGAAATATCCTTCTTCTATTCCCTTACGGAGTTTTGCAAAGGTTTCGTTCTCTTCTATGTGCATAAAAGGAGCTTTCTTATCATACAGCCAGCTGTCAAGTGACTGGAGCCCCAGCATAAGCCCTCTGGGATATGAACCGAAATCCGCCTCTCTGTATCTGAATTCAAAAATATTAAGAGCAGCCCTGAGGGACTTTTTCGGAAGCCCTTCCGAAGCCTTTTTAAGCTCCTCTTCCACTATCCTTCTGAAATCATCGAGTCTGTCCTCGGATGTTCCTTTTGCGGTCAGTGCAAAGTAAGGCTGGAGGATCCCAGTTTCAACACTGCTGTATACATCGTTTCCGATACCGTTGTCATAAAGCGCTTTTTTGATCAGGGCTCCGGGTGCGCTGCAAAGAACGTAATCAAGCACATCGAGTGCTATATAAAGTTCCTTGTCCAGACTGGTTCCGGCT
This sequence comes from Lachnospiraceae bacterium, assembly GCA_024682115.1. GTDB lineage: Bacteria > Bacillota > Clostridia > Lachnospirales > Lachnospiraceae > JAILLW01. Next base: position 4,923 of record JAIKZO010000083.1, on the reverse strand, counting down.
GAGAGTGCATATGTCAGATAAGCGCCTTCATCCGAATCATCATCCAGCACCGAATATTCTTTGTTGATGACCCTGATGCCGTCAAACGAAGGAGTACATACGATATCCGAATCGACTTCCAGATATGAATAATTACTGAGATACTCCCTGTCTATGAAATCAAGGTATTTTTCCGCATCAAGATTTCCGTACAGATATATAAAACTGTTTGAGGGATGATAATACTTTGAATGAAAATCCAGGAACTGTTCATAAGTCAGTTCGGGGATATCATCCGGATCTCCTCCTGATTCGATCCCATATGTGGAGCCGGGATAAAGGCAGTTCATTATCTCTCTTTCGACAACATCATCAGGAGAAGAAAAAACGCCCTTCATCTCGTTATAGACAACGCCGTTATACTTTAATTCATCCTCTTCGTTCTCAAGCTCGTAGTGCCAGCCTTCCTGCCTGAATATCTTTTCTTCCCTGTAGATGTTCGGATTAAAAACCGCATCAAGATAGACATCGATAAGGTTATGAAAATCCTTGTCATTACAGCTTGCGACCGGATACACCGTCTTATCCGGATATGTCATCGCGTTAAGAAACGTATTGAGCGAGCCCTTGGCCAGTTCAACAAAAGGATCCTTGATCGGGAACTTTTTCGAGCCGCAAAGCACCGAATGTTCGAGGATATGAGCGACTCCCGTGGAATCTTTGGGCGGTGTCTTGAACCCGATATAAAAGACCTTGTTATCGTCATCATTCAGCAGCAACGTAACACAGGCCCCGGTCTTTTTATGTTTAAGGATATAACCGTCGGAGTTAAGGTCGGATATCCATCTGTGTTCAATTACTTCATAGTTGTCAAACTTCATACCGTAAATGACATGAGCGCAAGCTTCGAAATTGCTATCTCGCTTATGACCATGCCTTCTCCTTTCTTTGTCTCTTCATCCGTTTCAGTAAGTTCTTTCAGAGTGAGAACGCTTTCTTCGTACCGTGTCTCACGTCTGCCCAGGAAACCCTTATGGTCTTTTAAAACAAGAACTTTAATCCTTGGTCTGAGCTGTTCGAAAACCGCAAAAACATTGCTTTGGGGTTTCAGAAAATACAATTCGCTCTCAAGGGAATTGCTTTCGTCCGAATCTTTTAAGATATAATGCGTGATCACGGCTTTTAACTTAAAGTTCACATCTTCGTTGTCGAGAAGTTCTCTGTATGTATACCTGGCGCCGATATATATGTTCCCTACATCCGACATGACATATTTGTACGGCTCATATGAAGTTTTTTGACCCTTCATATCATCAAGCTTCTTCATCTTTGTATTCTATGTCCTCAATCTTGCGGCCGCTCAGTTTTACCGCTTCACGTATCTTCTTTAAGCTCAGCCCCGTACCGTCGGCAAGTTCCTCTTCGGTCACTTTCCGCCCGTATTCTCCGGCAAGTTCCCTTGCGGCATCCGCCACTTCGTTGACCTTATCGGCAAGCTTCGTACCGTCCCTTCGTACGCCTTCCGCTTCGTTTATGGACTCTTCCATCGCATCCATCACGAGTTTTATGAGCATGCCCTCGATCTCTTCGGGTTTTTCAAGTGCGCCGATGAGTTCGAGTCCTTCCGCCAGAGCAAGGTTTCCTTCTCCGATAAGGTCTTCGACCGGCACTCCCTGCGTCGAATACAGTCTGGATATCTCGACGACCTTCGGAAGATAATAAAGGAGAAGCTTCTGCTTGGCTTCTTCCTCACCGGCCATTGCACCTATCGCAAAAGCCTCCCTCTCGGACTCCGATATGATATCCAGATCCGAAAGTTCATTCTTATATTCCTCAAGGATATTGCGTTCATCCTGATCAAGCTGTTCGCTCTCCGAAAGCGGTTCGCCGATCCCGATGTTATTTTTCCTGAGATAATCGAAAACCATCGAAAACTGTTCCCCGGAAAGGTCCAGTTCTTCGAAGGCTTTCTTGACTTCTTCCTCGTTTATGAATCCGCCGTTCATCCTGGCGGAGCTTTTTACATCCTCAAGTATTCTGGTAAATCTTATCTCATCGTTTATCATATTTTCTACTTTACATGGGTGTGGGTAAATATATGGTTCTCGCAATATTCGTAATTACCGTTACATTTTGAACAGAACCGGAACTGACGATCCGGAGCCGTGATCTCGGTAGCCCCGCATACAGCACATTTATGCCTGGTGACCGATCCGGCCGTTTCCCGCCGAACGGACGGTTCCTGTTTTGTGCGCGGATTTATCCTGACACCGGTCCTCGATCTTACGGTCCGCATAAGGCCGTTCGCGATATGTTTTCTCGTCGTAAAAAAGAAGATCGCAAAGTTAAGCAGTGAAGATGCGATGACTACGCACATCGGCAGATAAACATTTCCGGCTTTTACATATGAAATGAAAGAATAAACTATGATGGCACCGTATATTATGCCAAGATACTTTACCTTTATCGGAATTATGAAGAACAGCAGGATCTGAGCATCGGGGAAGGTTGCGGCATATGCCAGGAAAATGGACATATTGACATAGTGCGTCGTAAAGAGCATCGAATAGACCGCGACTCCGGCAATGGATGCATCCCAGAGCATATCCGTTCCGTTAAGACAACTGATCCCGTAAAAAATAAAAGCCCCCAGGACCGTAAAGATATATCCCGAGAACAGATAAACATTATACCGATACGTCCCCCAGACTATCTCGAGGGACGTACCGATAGAATAATAAAAATACAATATTATCAGCGTAAAGAAATCAAAACTGTCGGGAGGAACAAGTATCCATGATACCAGTCTCCAGACCTGGAAATGATGAATGATCTCATACGGATTAAGGTAAAGATATACCAGCAGCGAAGGAGCCAGAAGTTCTATCATATAACCTATCGCATAACAGACTATCATCACGAGCGAAAGGTTCTTTATGGCATATTTACCGAATCTGGCTTCGAACCTGCTTCCCATGATACTATCTCAATACCTCTGACCAGTCCTTAATACCGATGACCTGCTTAGCCCATTCCATGACTTCGGCTTCTTTATCGGTGCCAAGCGCATTCCATACCTCGATCGCCTTACCCTGCAATGTAGGATAGAATCCGTTTACATCATATTCAAGATACATGAACTGCGTGATATAAGGGTTCCTCTCAAATGCGGCCCATGCTGCGGCCAGACCTGCGGCCTGAGCGTCCAGTCCGCCGTTGGATCCCATTCCGATTTCACTTATGATGACGTCTCTGACCTGTCCTCCCCTGTTAAGGAAAGCAGGCTGCTGGAGCATATTGGTAACGATCGAGAGGTTCTGGAAAGTAAGTACCTGATCGTTCTTAACCTGTGCTGCGAATTTCTTTCCGTTTGCCACACCTGACATATCCCAGAACTTAGGATAGTAAAGGGGGTTGGGATAAGGATGGATAGCCATATCCCAGTCAAGGTTACCGCCCTGACGGATAAGATCATTGAACTTGAGCATGAAATCATAACCGTCTATATACTCGTAACTGTTGGCATTCTTGTTCCAGACCTGGTCTATGCTGACATAAACCCTGGCATTGGGATTTACAGACTTGATAGCCGTATAGCATACACGGAATACCTGAACGTATTTCCTCATGTAAGTATCCCAATCGGTATACGCCATGTAATTCCAACATCTTTCATTTACTTCGTTTCCGATGACATAGTCCTGTATATTTGAATAGGTGGCATAATTGACCATGTCAGCGATGAGTCCGTTCACGCCGGCTTCATCATTGGCATTTAACATGTACTGGTTAATCGGATTGGCCCTTACGGGATGCGAATCCGGGCTCTTTGCCGTAGGATCGGCACAGGGCGAATTGATATTGTCAACGTAGAACACTCCGTGGAGAACGTTATAGAAGGGGCTGTCCGTACCTGTACCGTTAAGGTTGATACTTGCAACATTTCCTTCCTGGAAACACTTCACGGGACGTGTTACCCTGGGCTTTGATCTCTTGGCAACAGCTTCGGGGTTCTGGATATACTGAGCGCTGTTTACCATTGTCCATACTCCGCCCCTGTTGGCGCAGAATACAAACTTGTTATAAAGCCTTGAAGCACCCGATGTGTGATTAAGGGGGATCGTTGCAACCGGATTTGCACTTGTTCCCAATGTAGCAATCGGAGTAGCTCCGTCCGGTATCGCATACTCATAAGTCTTTAATTCAAACAGATAAAGATTCCCGTCATCCGATGCGGGAGCAGCAGGGAAAGTAGCGGATACAACAACATTGCCGCCTATCACTACGGCTGCCGATGTGCTGCTTCCTACTGTCGCGGTATCCGTAACGCTGGCTGATGCGGCTTTAACAGGAAAACAAACCGCAAGAGCCGCTACCAGAACACCGGCACACAGACCTATTAACATTTTTTTCATAATAGCCACCTCTCAACTTTTATTTAGAGTTTTTTATCAGACCACATAACGTGTCAATATATTCTACCATATAATAGTCGAAAGTCATAACCAAAAAATATTAAACATTACTTAAATTTATATAAATATTTCACAAATATGCCCTCAGCATTGGAAAAAAGCCTTCAACTGTGCTATTATCTTAATTTGCATGAAGTTTGAAAAATAAGGAAGAAAACATGGAAAAAATTGACTACTCGCTTGGTATCGACATAGGTTCCACGACCATCAAGATAGCAATACTCGATAAAGAACACAACATTCTCTTCTCCGACTACAAGAGACATTACGCTAACATAAGGGAAACCCTTCACGGTCTTTTGACGGATGCCGGAGAAAAACTCGGGAATATCAAACTGCATTCCATGATCACCGGTTCGGGCGGTCTTACACTTGCAAATCATCTCGGAATTCCCTTTGTACAGGAAGTCATAAGCGTTGCAACCGCATTACGCGAATCCGCACCGAAAACGGATGTCGCGATAGAGCT
>JAIKZO010000082.1 GCA_024682115.1 Lachnospiraceae bacterium | reverse complement strand
CCCATCGATCTTAATATCCATGCTGAAGAAAATGTTGATGAGGTACTTGAGACATTGAAGCCTTACCAGATCTAAGGCTCTTCGGTCGAAACAACACGGCGCATCCTTACGGATGCGCTTTTTTTATTCTATCACGATAACTTCGTCAGTCTCGATCGCAGTCTTAAACAGTTCGTCGATCCTGTCCTCGAGATTCTTTTCGTGTCTCTTTATGACATTGAGGTTCGGTTTCGTAACCGGATGCTTGGCCACAAATATAGTACAGCAGTCCTCGAAGGGGAGGATCGAAGTTTCATATGTCCCGATCTTTTCAGAGATCGCAACTATCTCATTCTTATCCATTCCTATAAGCGGTCTGAATACCGGAAGCGTACATACTTCGTTCGTAACCGCCAGAGAATATATCGTCTGTGAAGCTACCTGTCCGAGACTTTCTCCCGTGATAAGTCCCTGACATTCATTTTGAAGGGCAAGCTCCTCGGCGATCTTCATCATATAACGCCTCATGATTATGGTCAGCTCGTCATGAGGACATTTTTCGTAGATATGGAGCTGGATATCCGTAAAGTTGATCACATGGAGGTTTATCGGTCCGGTATACTTTGAGATCTCTTTTGCAAGGTCCACCACCTTCTGCTTTGCTCTCTCCGAAGTATACGGAGGCGCGTGAAAATATACCGCATCTATCCTTACACCTCTTTTTGCGATCATGTATCCGGCAACCGGAGAATCTATCCCGCCCGATAAAAGGAGCATGGATTTTCCGTTCGTTCCCAGGGGCATTCCTCCCGGCCCGGGGATCTCGGTCGAATAGATGAACACTTTTTCCCTGATCTCGACATGGATCATGAGCTCGGGATCATGAACATCGACCTTCATGTCCTTAAACTCATCAAGCACATATCCGCCGAGCCGGGCACTCACTTCCATGGAATCAGGGGGATAGGCCTTGTTGGCACGGCGTGTATTTATCTTAAAGGTGACGTTCCTGTCGGAAATATTGTCCCTGATGTAAGCGTTGACCTTTTTTCCTATCTCTTCTATCGGAGAAAGCTCGCACTGTTCCATCGGACAGATCCCGCTTATACCGAATACACTCTGCAGCGCATCCGTCACCTCGTCATAGTCGAAATCTGACTTGGCGTATACGAATATCCTCCCGTCGGTCTTCGGAACCTCGAATTCTCCCTCGCATTTTCTTAAGACCGCCTTGATCCTTGATACAAGAGCGTTCTCAAACACATATCTGTTTTTTCCTTTAACACCGATCTCGGCGTATTTGATCAAAAAAGCTGTGAACATATTTCCTCGTTTCTTTCTAATTCACTTAGGTACATATCTGCGCAGTATCGGAACTGTTTCTTTAAATGCCGCTATGGCTTCGTCGATTTCTTCCTTCGTTGTGAGTACGGAAAGCGAAAAGCGGACGGTCGATCCAAGGAGGCTTTTATCAAGCCCGATGGACTTAAGGGTTTCCGAAACCGCCTTTTTATGAGTAGAGCACGCGGAACCTGCGGAAATGTAGACTCCCTTATCTTCAAGCGCATGGAGCAGGACTTCGGCCCTTACATCCTTTACCGAAACACTTATTACGTGAGGTGCTCCTTCGTTTCCGTTTATCGATACTCCTTCAACCTCTGTCAGTCCTTCGATCAGATGTTTTTTTAGTTCATACATCCTCGAAACATCCTCATCGAGGTTCTGGTACATCATCTTTGAGGCAAGCCCGATCGCCGCTATCCCGGCTACATTTTCGGTGCCGGAACGCATATTGTTCTGCTGTCCTCCCCCTAGTATCAAAGGAGCGATCCTTACTTTTTCATCGATATATAAAAACCCTATCCCCTTGGGTCCGTGTATCTTATGACCGCTGACACTGAGCATGTCAATGTTCATCTTTTTGGGAAAGATCCTGAATTTTCCGTAAGACTGGACAGCATCCACGTGGAAGATGATGTTCTTATCGATGCTCTTTATGAGAGCTCCCGCCTCCGCGATCGGCATAACCGAACCGATCTCGTTGTTTACATGCATGATCGAAACAAGTATCGTATCTTCGCAGATTGCTTCTTTTAGCTCATCAAGAGATATCACACCGTACTTGTCGGTCCCTATATAAGTGATCCTGTAGCCTTCTTTTTCAAGGGCTTCCATGCAACGGAGTACCGCGGGATGTTCCACTTTTGTCGTGATTATGTGATCACCTTTTCTCTTTAGGGCATGCGCCGCTCCGAAAAGTGCCATGTTATCGGACTCGGTCCCGCAGGATGTAAAGATGATCTCGCCTTCTTTTACCTTGAGCGTTCCCGCTATCTGCTGCCTTGCTTCTTTGATGTATTTTTCCGCGGCGACTCCCTTGTTGTGCATGCTGCTGGGGTTCCCGTAGTCTTCCGTATAGATCTTCGTCATCAGTTCCGCGATCTCGGGAAACACCTTGGTTGTTGCGCTGTTATCAAGATAAATCTCTTTCATTCTTCAAATAAATAGCCGAGTACCGACATGACATACATCCCTGCCGTCTCGGTCCTTAATATCCTCTTTCCAAGTGTTATCGTCTTAAAACCCGCCTCTTTGGCTTTTTCTATCTCGGATACATCGAATCCTCCCTCGGGTCCGATGAATACCGCAATGTTAGATCCCTTTTTTATCGAATTAAAGAGCTCTTTAGTTTGTGCCATATCTTCCCCCATCTCATAAGGGAGGAGCAGAACATCACAGTTTTCTTTTGCATAACTGAGAGCTTCCGTATAGGTCATCGGATGCTTTACTTCCGGGATGATGCCGCGCTTTGACTGCATGGCAGCTGCCTTTGAGATCTCCTGCCATCTTGCCGTTTTAGATGAAGCTTTTTTCTCATCAAGTTTAACAACACAGCGTTTCATTACCACGGGAACGGTTTCAAACACACCCAGTTCAACGTTTTTCTGGATGATCGTCTCCATCTTGTCGGCCTTCGGAAGTCCCTGGAACAAAAAGACTTTTACCGGAAGTTCTCCGGATCCTTCCTTTATAAAACGGAGTTCACATTCAACTCCTTCATCGGTATAATCGCTTATCGCACAGCGGAATTCGCGATCGTCATTTCCGTTTGAGACACTTATCTCCTCGCCCTTTTTCATCCTGAGGACGTTTTTAATGTGATTGACATCCTGTCCCTTAATAATGACCTTTTTATCTTCGATATTTATTTGATCATCGCTTACAAAAAAACGGTACATCCTATTCTCTCACCGCTGTAACCGATCTCCATTCGCCCTGTGAGTTAACACAAAGGACTCTGAATCCGGCTTTTTCCATGGCTTCCTTAACCACTTCTTCCTTGCCTTCGATTATCCCCGAAGTGATGAAGATCCCGCCTTTTTTGATATGGTCCTTTACTACGGGAGTAAGCGGAACCAATACATCCGCAAGGATATTTGCCACAACGATATCGTATTTTTCGTATCCGACATCATCCCTTATCTTACTGTCGGTGATGATATTTCCGATCATCATACGGAACTTGTCTTTGGGGATGTTGTTGGCCTCCATGTTATCATGTACCGCATCGACCGCGCAGGGATCAAGGTCTGTCCCGACGGCTTCCTTTGCTCCGAACATCACGGAAAGGATCGCAAGGATCCCACTTCCGGTGCCCACATCGAGCAGTACGGTTTCGGGATTCACATATTTTCGAAGTTCCCTGATGCAAAGCTGGGTGGTCTCATGTGCGCCCGTACCGAACGCCGTACCCGGATCTATATGAAGAACATATTTGCTTTTATCGTCTTCGTTTATCTTTTCCCATGAAGGGATTACAAGAACATCATCGACCGAGAACTGGTGGAAATACTTTTTCCAGTTATTGATCCAGTCTATATCCTCGGTCTCGGTAACCGTCACGGTCCCTTCGCCTATATCGATGTTGAATTCGCGGAGTTCATCAAGTTCCCTTTTTATATCTGAAAGGATCTTGTCTTTTTTGTCGAGCTCCTCCACAAAGAAACTAAGATAAGCCGTCCCGTCATCTTCTTTTTCAACAGGCGGGATATCTACGAACATCTGCTCTTTTTCAAGCGCCGTAAGGGGAACGTTATCCTCAATCTGAGCACCCTCAAGCCCGATATCGTAAAGTGTGCTTATCACGATATCTTCCGCATCAACCGTTGTTTTTATCCTGAATCTCAACCATTTCATATTTCTACTCTTCCGTCACCTCGATCGGGGTATTTCCGGTCCCTACATAAACTGCATTGACTACATTAAAGCTCGCGCCGTTACTCCTTCCGCATGTAGAGAGCGTAAGGATATTCGGATATCCTTCAAAAAGAGTGTTCTTAAGATCTTCGCTGAGCTCGTATTCGCTTCTTTCAAATACCATGTCCAGATACTGGTCATAAAGGTCAAAGCTTGATATCTCGTCATAGCACACATCGGGCTGATAAGCGGGATAGTATGCGAATATCCGATATTTCTTTACGTCGCCTCCCGGAGTATAGATATATACATACGGGTTCTGGTCGACCAGTCCTTCTTCCTTCCGGAAACGTTTTAACGATCCGAACATCGTGCCGTTACGCATATTGTGTCCGAAAATGATCGTATTGCGGGAAGAATATTCTGCCTTGCAGGCTTTGGACATGAATATGGATCCGCTGGCATTCTGTGTTCCGTCAAACATGATCTTTAAATACTCTTCATCATCATGACTGTGCACCACCGGATAGCAGATATCAAGGACCGGAACAAAAATGGTCCCTACATAATCGGAATTGATCTTTGAAAGATTATAGTGGTCGATGTTGAGATAAGGATAAGTGATCTCAACTTTCTCCTCGGCCTCTTCAGTTTCTTCGGGCTCTTCGGTTATTTCCGGCTCTTCCGGTACAGGCGCAACCGTAATGTTCTGCGAAACCTGATAATTGTGTGCATCAGCGGATCTG
>JAIKZO010000038.1 GCA_024682115.1 Lachnospiraceae bacterium | reverse complement strand
CCATCCCTTATGCCGGTACAGAAGATCAGTGGAATACCTAAAGGCATACAGGTCTTTGTCTTTTCTGCATCCTCGTAGGCAAGCTTCTTGACCGCTTTCTTTTCCTCGGTTAAGAAGATTCTGGCTTCATCCTTGTGCCTTGTTTTCTCCAAAAGTTTATCCCGATGTATATCAAGATTTTTCAAAGCTTCGGAACCAACAAAAACAAGTAATGAACCGTTGGGGACGGGGTTAGCGGTTCATTTTAGTCGGTAACGTTTACCCTACTGAAGCAAACGAGATCTCCCTGCCATCTTAATACAAAATTAATACCATAGAGATATATATAACATACTTTTAACACATTGTGTGAAATAATGTAGACATGAAAAAGCTGACCCGTGACTGGAGACTGTCTACATTTCAGATAATCATATATTCATTTGCCGCAGGCATTTTATTAGGGGCGTTGCTGCTATGCCTTCCCTTTGCGACCAGGGACGGGTGCGGAGCGTCTTTTTTTGATGCTTTATTTACTTCCGTATCAGCGACATGTGTTACGGGTCTTGTAGTCAGGGATACATGGCAATACTGGTCCCTGTTCGGAAGGTGCATAATCCTGGCGCTTATTCAGATAGGCGGACTCGGAATAATAACCGTTACACTTTTAATATTTATCGTATCCGGCAAAAGGGTGTCTTTGGTTCAGCGCCTTATCATGAAAGATGCTATATCCGCAGATAAAGTCGGCGGAATCTTAAGGCTTACATCGTTTATTTTTCGTTTCACTTTTATAACGGAATTGCTCGGAGCGGTATTATTATGGCCGACTTTTTCACACAGGTACGGAAAGACAGGCGGGTTTGGATATGCTTTATTTCATTCGGTTTCCGCATTTTGCAATGCCGGGTTTGACCTGGAGGGGGATTTCGGGGCTTTCTCTTCACTGTGTCCGTATCAGGATAATATGGCGGTAAATGTGATAATAATCTGTCTGATTGTATTCGGAGGATTGGGTTTTCTTACATGGAAGGATATTCAGGAGAAAAAATGGCATTTTCGCAATTATTCTCTTCAAAGCAAGGCAATACTTCTTGCAACGGTCATCCTCATTATCCTGCCGGCGCTTTTCTTCTACTTTTCCGAATACACGGATCTTCCGATCAGGGCAAGAATAATATCCTCACTGTTTCAATCCGTGACGACAAGAACCGCGGGATTCAATACCAGAGACCTCACAATGTTAAGCGAAAACGGTAAGATCGTGATGATGATCCTCATGCTTATAGGAGGCGCGCCCGGATCGACCGCAGGAGGAATGAAGGTTACTACGATCCTTGTTCTTCTGGCAACTTCGGTTTCTACATTTAAGGATCGTGAAGAGACAACCATGCTAAGGCGGACGGTCAGCAATGATGTTGTCAAAAAAGCCGCCTCTTTATTTATGATGTATGCCTTTCTCTTCCTTGCATCCGGCATGTTCATAAGCTATATGGAGAAAAAAGAAGTTTTGGACTGCCTTTTTGAGACCGCATCCGCCATAGGTACGGTCGGTCTTTCAATGGGTATTACACCAACGCTGTCAGCACCGTCCAAGATCATACTTATGTTTCTTATGTATTTCGGAAGAGTCGGTGGTCTGACGGTAATATTTGCAGCGGTAACGTTTAATCCTGTACACGGAAAATACCCGGTGGAAGAGATTTCCGTCGGATGACAACAGAAGGAGTGCTCATATATGAAATCTGTGTTATTGGTCGGACTTGGGAGGTTCGGGAAAAATACGGCGATCAAGTTAAAAGAATTAAAGCATGAAGTTATGGCATTGGACATAATAGAAGAAAGAGTGTCGGATGCCCTGCCTTATGTATCAAATGCTCTTATCGGCGATGCAACTAATCAAAAATTCTTGGAAACGCTGGGCGTAAAGGATTATGATCTTTGTATCGTTACCATAGGGGATAATTTTCAGGCGTCACTTATAACTACTTCGTTGCTTAAAGAGATGGGAGCAAAGAAAGTAATATCCCGTGCATCAAGTGATGTTCAGACAAAACTTCTGCTGCGAAACGGAGCGGATGACGTGGTGTATCCGGAACAGCAGGTCGCGGAATGGACTGCTGTGCGTTACAGCTCCGATCATATTTTTGACTATCTTTCCATCGAAGACGGATACTCGATCGCGGAGATCGACGTTCCGATCAAGTGGATCGGAAAAACAATAATGGAACTTGATGTCAGAAAGAAATATAAGCTTAACGTCATGGCGGTTAAGATCGTGATAAGATAAGCATGCAGATCGACAACAACACTCAGTTTTCGGGAACCGAAAAACTGCTGGTTTTGGGAAAGGATTCGGATATACAGAAATGCTGTTAAAATTCATTAATTTCGTTATCGGAGAAAACAAAACGGAGAAACTAAATATCAGAGGTTTTAAAGCTGCCCTTAACGATCTGATATTTGTACTTGCGACTGTTTTAAGTGCGACCGTTCTTGGGCTGATCTTCCATAAACTCGGTTTCTCGGATGTTACAGTTATTGCGTGGTATATCCTCGCAGTGCAGATCGTAGCCGTAAGGGTCTCCGGAATAGTGTTCAACGCAGTGGTCTCCGTAATCTGCGTAATAGTATTTAATTTCTTCTTTACGGAACCGACATATTCGCTCCTGGCATATGACTCGGATTATTCAATGACGTTTTTTGTGATGTTCATAGTGTCTTTCCTGGCCGGAATGCTTGCAGATCAGCTCAGAAAGATGCTCCGACAGGCGGAAAAAGACAAAGTAAGGACACAGACTTTATTTGATACGAGCCAGCTCCTTAATAAGGCGGATACCTACGAAGAGGTTGCAACGGTTATCGGAATGCAGCTAAAGAAACTTCATGATCGCGGGATATGTATATATCTGGGTGAAAATTCAAGCGAAGGGACTCTGTTTTTCCCCGAAGATTGCAGAAAAGGATTTGATACCGAACTTGAAAAAGACAGTCTTGAATGGACGTTTCGAAGCGGTAAGAGCGCGGGCAACGGAACGGCAGTATATCCTGCCGCGCAGGGAACCTATTTCCCGATAATGTACAGCGGCCATATATACGGCGTTGTGGGTATATTGAATGTAGGAAAAAACAGGGACGAATATACGGAAGGCATAACGACAGCAATCCTCAATCAGTGTGAACTGGCTATGGAGAACATTAAATCCGTAAACGAGAAGGAAGCAGAAAAACTCAAAGTCCAAAACGAGCGTCTTAAAGCCAATCTGCTAAGAGGAATATCTCATGATCTAAGAACGCCTCTGACTTCAATATCGGGAAATGCCAGTGTGCTGTTACAGTCCGGAGAAGAACTTGATATATCTACCCGAAGACAATTACAGCAGGATATATATGATGATTCGAAGTGGCTTATCAACCTCGTTGAAAATCTTCTGGCCATAAGCCGCGTTCAGGAGGGAAATGTAAGACTGGATTGTACCAATGAGGTACTGGATGATATCATAGATGAAGCATTACAGCATATCGACAGACATATTTCGGAGCATTCTCTGGAAGTAAAGAAAAGCCATGATATGTTGCTCGTCAATGTAGATCCTCATCTGATCGTTCAGGTGATCATCAATCTGATCGACAATGCGATCAAGTACTCGGGAACAGGTTCCACCATCTGCCTGAGCAGTGAAAAAAAAGAAGGTCAGATCGTTGTGTCGGTAAGTGACAACGGTCCGGGAATCTCTTCAGATGAGAGAAATCGTGTTTTTGAAATGTTCTATAACGGCAAGAAAGGTATTGAAGATTCAAGAAAAAGCATGGGCCTGGGGCTTGCGCTTTGCAGATCCATCGTGGAAGCTCACGGAGGAGTAATAGAGGCTGATTCAAATGAAGCGGGCGGTGTGGTATTCAGTTTTACCCTGCCGGAAGCTAAAGGGATAAAGACTGATGAACAGTAAGAACAGGATTCTGGTAATCGAAGATGATATACAGATCAGGAAACTGATGATGACCTCACTAAAATCAAACGGTTATTCCGTTGAATGCGTGTCTGACGGAAACGCCGGTATTATGGCGCTTACCGGAGCAAAGGCAGACATTGTACTGCTGGATCTGGGATTACCCGATATGGATGGTGTCGAACTGATACGCAAGGTAAGAGAATGGAGTCAGATCCCCATAATAGTCGTAAGTGCACGCAGTGAAGATGAAGATAAGATAGCTGCGCTTGATAACGGTGCCGATGATTATCTGGTCAAGCCTTTTTCCGTTGATGAGCTCATGGCAAGAATCAGAGTCGCTCAAAGAAGAATATTAAGCGCGGAAATGGCTGATGAAACAAATACCGTTTTTAAGAACGGTGATCTTCTTATAGATTATGTGGCGCGGATCGCATATCTAAAAGACAGGGAACTGTCTCTTACTCCGATGGAATACAGACTTTTATGTCTTTTGGCAAAAAATGTCGGCAAAGTTCTGACATACACTTTTATAACAGGACAGATATGGGGAAATACACTCGAAAGCGATGTCGCATCGTTAAGAGTTTTTATGGCTTCATTACGGAAAAAGATCGAGGTGGATACCGCGCATCCCGTATACATTCAGACACATATCGGAACCGGATACAGGATGCTTAAACTTTGAGTAAACTCTATTTCCGTATCTTTACGCCAAACACGGATGCAAGAATGAACCCCTAACCCCGTCCCCAATGGGTCA
>JAIKZO010000156.1 GCA_024682115.1 Lachnospiraceae bacterium | reverse complement strand
CCTCGACCTTCTTCCCGCTGACGATCTGATCGGCCATCTGCACCGTGCGCAGCGCGAGGATCCTGCTATCTTTAAATACCGACATGGCCTGTTTGCCTTCAATGATCTTCTTAACGTTCGCAAGATCACAGTCCAGTCCGGTGATGACAGGATATTCTCCGTCATAGTTTTCTTCAAGTGCCTCTATAACTCCGAGAGCCGTGGAATCATTTGAACATATCCATGCGTCAGCGAAAGTTCCGTCACTGTAAAAATCTTCGATTATTCCGACTGCCCTCGTCTTCGCTTCTTCGGTCGACCATCCTTCGGTTGCCGCATCCGCATACCTCGTCTGATCCGATCCTATCGTAAGAACCCCGATATCAATATATCTGTGCAGGGCATCTCTGGCTCCGTTGTAATAAAACTTAGAATTGACGTCACTCAGATTTCCTGCAGTGAATTCTATATTGAACGGCCCTTCGGCATTTTCAAGATCGAGTGCCTGAGCGACATATCTTCCCTGCAATACACCGACCAGGTATTCATCAAACGTAACGTAGTATGAAACGGCATTCGTATTGTATATAAGGCGGTCATAAGCGATCACGGGGATACCGTGCAGCGAGGCATCAAACAGGACCTCCCCGAGTGAATCTCCGTCGATGGCTGCGACAATGAGTACTTCACAGCCCTCATTTATAAAGTTGCTTATCTGTTCGACCTGTGTGACGATATCATTTGCCGCATAGGAAACCACTGCGTCATAACCCATTGCGGCCAGTTCTCCCACCATCAGATCTCCGTCGATCTTCCATCTGCGAAGGTCCGCGGTAGGTAAAGAGATACCTATCCGGGGGAGAGCTTCTTCCTTAAACTCCGGTTTCGTTTCTTTGTCTTCAGGTTCTTTATCCGTCTTTGATGTCCTGTTCTTATCTGCGGACACTTTGACCATATCCTTGAGCTTTTCAAACGACACCCGGTAACCCAGGACATTTTTCGTGAAACCGGGAGTAAGAAGAAGGATCACCACGATCGCTATCACCAGGACAAGGACGATGGCAAAAAATATGATAGGGGCTTTCTTTTCGAATTTCCTGTCTTTCATATATCTGTCTACCTCATCGAAAATTCACATCCGCAATAGTTTTGGCGGTAGAGGTCATATTTTGCGGAAAGCTCGATGGACCGGGCATATCCGCCCTTTTTCTTGAAGTCCGAAGGCATCCACATAAGTGCATTATCATCGATTTTATCATCAGGCCGCATGACATCAGCGGCCCTTTCATTGAGTTTAGCCGCTACGGCTTCGCCCACTGAATTGATAAGCTTTGCGTTCTTTAGAGGGCTTATCGTAAGCGTAGTGGTAAAAAAGTCAAACCCTTCCCGAAGAGCAAGTTCACCTGTCTTTTTAAGACGGAGATAAAAACAGCGCTCGCACCTGCTGCCGCCCTCCGGGGCTCCTTCAAGTCCTTTGGCAGCTTCATAAAAAGAATCCGTATCATGTTCACCCTCGATGAACTTTATCGGGATCCTTTCCGCATCAACCGCCGACCATTCGGGCACGAAACCATCCGAATTCAGGTTCTCTATCAGCCTTTTCTGCTCCGCGACCCTGTGAAGGTACTCCTTTTGGTCGGTTATATTGGGATTATAGTAAAAAACGGTGATATCAAAAAAAGAACTCAGATAAGTCAGGACATAGGAACTGCACGGGGCACAGCAACTGTGAAGCAGAAGCCTTTTACCGCGGTTATCCGAAACTCCTATGAGACTTTCGAGTTCTTTTTGATAGTTTCTGTCATTCATTTTTTAATCCAAGCATACTCTCGACAAAAGCAGCCACATAGACGATGACCGGTCCAAGGGTAAGCACCATGAGGACCGTGATAATCCCGGTCTCTCCGCCTATAAGGAAACCGACCAGGGCAAAAAAGCCGTCATAAAACGTCCTTACGAGTTTGAACGGGATCGTTCTGTTTAATGCTTTGCACAATTTCGCATGTATGATGTAAGGAAGTACATCGTACGCCGACGCGCCGAGTCCCGAATTGATATAAAGGGCAACGGCAAAAACAAATATCGTCAAAGTGATCAGCATTACAACGATACGCACCCATAGTCTCTCTATCGTCTCGATCCCCAGGATCTTCGATGTAAAATAAGTCGTAAAGTCGGCGACATATCCCACGACCAGCATATTGGCGATTGTCCCAATCCCCAGCTTTTTCCAGTCAAAGATGATCACTATGACCAGCAGGATCGAAGCGATGATGACCTGAACATTCCCGAAACTTAAGCCCGTAAGATGCGAGATCCCGTAGTTCGTGGCAGAGCACGGATCCGTACCGAGGTGCGTCAGTTTGAGTACAGAAACACAAATGCCCATGACTGTTACGCCGATGAGCATTAGTGCAAACCTTTTTAAAAAAGGCTTCTTAAACAGGAATTCTTTAAAAAAGTCCCGTGAATACTTCATTTAGAAAAGATCTCCGTCCGTAAAGAACTTAAAGCCCGCAGCCTGAAGAGCTTTTACAGCTCCGTCCTTATCCGAAGGCTTTATGACTATAGCGGCTTCATCTGTCTTTGTGCAGAGAGCATAAAGATATTCGATGTTGATGCCCGCTTTTGAAAGGCTGCTGAGTGCATCATGGAGCGATCCCACTACATGAGGAAGCCTTACTGCGATAACCTCCGAAAAATGTGCCGAAAAGCCTTCCTTCTGAAGGGCTTCCTTGCCTTTTTCGACATCGTTCACGATAAGACGGAGCATTCCATAGTCGGCGGTGTCCGCGACACTCATCGAGATGATGTTGATATTCCGGTCCTTGAGGATGCCGAGAGCCTCTTCAAGGCGGCCTTCTCTGTTTTCAAGAAAAACGGATAATTGTTTCATACTGCACCCTCCTTATATTAATTTTCTGTTGTCAATGACATGCTTTGACTTACCTTCGAATCTCTCGAGCGTCTTGGGTTCGACGAGTTTTACCTTTACGGCAAGTCCGATAGCCATCTGTATCGTACGTGAGATCTGCTTTGACAGGTTCTCGAGCTCTCTTATCTCATCGGAGAAGAATCTCTCTTCAACCTCAACCTGGACCTCAAGTGTATCAAGGTTGTTGGTCCTGTCGACTATCATCATGTAATGAGGTGTCGTTCCGCTCATCTCAAGCAGCGCCGCTTCGATCTGAGAAGGGAATACATTGACACCGCGGATGATGAGCATGTCGTCGGATCTTCCCTTGAAACGGCTGATCCTTGCGCTTGTTCTTCCGCATTCGCACTTGTCGTAAGAAATAGATGTAAGGTCCTTGGTCCTGTATCTTAAGAGAGGAAGTCCTTCCTTCGTAAGAGTCGTGAACACGAGCTCGCCGGGCTGGTTTGCATCAAGCGGCTCCAGTGTTTCCGGATCGATGATCTCGGGATAGAAATGATCCTCGGCGATATGAAGTCCCTGATGGAATTCACAGTCACAGGCCACTCCGGGACCCATAACCTCCGAAAGACCGTAAATATCATGGGCCTTGATGTGAAGTCTGTCCTCGATCTGAAGTCTCATGGCTTCGGTCCAGGGCTCCGCACCGCAGACGGCGCTCTTAAGCTTTATCTGTCCGAGCAGGTTTTCATTCTCGAGAGTTTCCGCGATATGCAGAAGATAAGAAGGTGTACATGCAATCGCAGTCACACCGAAATCGATCATCATCGTGATGAGTTTTTTGGTATTACCGGTACTCTGCGGAACCACAGTTGCACCGAGATGCTCCGCTCCGTAATGAGCGCCGAGACCACCGGTGAAAAGTCCGTATCCGTATGCTACCTGGACAACATCTCCTCTGCCTACGCCTGCCATGGTCATGGCTCTTGCAACACATTCCGACCAGATCTCTATATCACGTCTCGTATAACCGACAACGGTAGCCTTACCCGTAGTTCCGCTCGAGGCGTGGACTCTGACTATCTCACTCATGGGAGTTGCAAAAAGTCCGAACGGATATGTGTCTCTCAGATCATCCTTTGTTGTATAGGGGAGTTTGTGAATATCTTCGACGCCGCGGATATCACCGGGCTCTATCCCAACGCTCTGCATCTTCCTACGATAGTACTCGACGTTGTGATAGACCCTGTCTACGGTCTTGACAAGTCTCTTACTCTGAAGGTTCATGAGCTCATCACGGCTCATGCATTCCTTTGCTTCATTCCATATCATATTTATACCTCTCTCTTTCTTGAAAATCCGACTGTATTATCACATGACACACTGAGTATGCCCTGTTTTTTTAACGCCTGTAGCCCGCGAGGTGCGAACATACAGGCTAAATAAAGTCGAACCCGAGATTGAAAGCGGCTATGTTTATATCAACGGTTTTAGGCTTGACCGTTTCCCTGATGACTTCGATCCATGTGTCTTTGTCAAAGTCCATCCTCTTTGCAGCCACGCCTATTATTATCGTGTTAAATACCCTGGCATTTCCGAGCTTTACGGCTTCTGCCTTGGCATCAAGGCTTATTACCTTGTGTTTTTTCGAAAGGTTTTCGATTATGTTTTCGGGGTACTCGGCAGCTCCAATCGCAACGGGCATGGGATCCATGCGCACATCGTTCACTATGAGCACTCCGTCCTTTTTAAGGAAATGGGCATACCTTAAAGCCTCAAGTCTTTCAAAGGCAATCAGTACGTCCGCACATCCTTCTTCCACTATGGGTTCGGCTACATTGTCACCGTATCTTACATAGGTCACGACCGAACCGCCTCTTTGAGCCATTCCGTGAACTTCGGATATCTTAACGTCATATCCTTCTTTTCTCGTCATATTACCGAGTATTCTGCTTGTAAGAAGTGTGCCCTGTCCTCCGACACCCACTATCATGATGTTCTTGGTTTCCATGTTTTTTCCTTTTTATCCTGTCCCCTGTTTACACGGTTATTACGTCCCGGTATGTTACCTGTTTGCCGGAATGAGCGATATTGCCCCGAAAGGACAACATCCCGCACAATGACCGCATCCGTTGCAGAGTGTCTCGTCTATTTCGGCGCTTCCGTCAGCGGCCTTATGAATGGCGGGGCAGGCCGAAGCCATGCACATACCGCATTTTTTACACTTTTCCGTATCCACCTTGCACTTACCCTTCGGAACGAAATCCTTATGAAGTGCACAGAGTGATTTGGCGATTATTACCGAAACCGCATCACGCGCAGTCTCTTCTTTTATGACCTCTTCGAGTTTTTTCATGTCGAAAGCATCGACCTCGACCACATTCTCGATCCCCAAAGCCTTACACAGGTTAAAGATATCGATCATGTATGTGTCATCACCCATAAGGGTCTTTCCGGTGGCCGCATGATCCTGATGTCCGGTCATTCCGGTCGTGGAATTATCCATTATTATCACTGTTCCCGTGGCTTTGTTATAGACCATGTTCATCAGTGAGTTTACACCGGTGTGAAGGAATGTTGAATCTCCTATACAGGCTACCCAGTCCTTAACATACTCGCTTCCCTTGGCCTTTTCCAGACCGTGGAGAGTCGAGATCGAAGAACCCATACAGGCGGAAGTTTCAACGACCTGCAAAGGTGCGACCGCACCGAGCGTATAGCATCCGATATCTCCGGCCGCATGCTTTTTTAATTTCTTTAATACGTGATATACGGACCTGTGAGGGCATCCGGGACAAAGGATCGGCGGACGCGCGGGAACATCGGCAGCGGGCTCGATATCGAGTTTCTGACCGAGTATCGCTTTCCTTAAAAGGTTCGCAGAGTATTCACCCTGGACCGTAAGAATCTCTTTTCCCGTGCACTTTATTCCCCAGCTCTTTACCTGCTCTTCGATCACGGGTTCAAGCTCTTCGACAATATAAAGCTTATCTACCTTTGAGGCGAACTCCTCGATGAGCTTTCTCGGAAGCGGGTGAACAAGTCCGAGTTTAAGAACGGAAGCCTCGGGCATTACTTCCTTAACATACTGATATGGGATACCCGATGTGATGACTCCGACCTTTGTATCATTGTAATAAACCTTATTGAGATCGAGATCGTATCCGTCCTCGCTCATCTTCTTCATCCTCTCTTCGACGATGAGATGACGGGCCTTGGCCATTGCGGGCATCATAACGTTCTTGGCGATATTCTTTACATAAGGCTTATCTTCTATATCCTGTCTTTCTTCGAGATTGACTATGCACTGAGAGTGCGCGAGCCTCGTCGTGGTCCTTACCATTATTGGCGTATCGTATTTTTCGGACAACTCGAAGGCTCTTTTGGTAAATATCCTGGCTTCTTCGGAATCCGAAGGCTCTATAACGGGAACCATCGCAGCCCTTGCCACCATGCGGCTGTCCTGCTCGTTCTGGGAACTGTAAAGTCCCGGATCATCGGCGGCTACTATGACAAGTCCTCCGTTTACCCCTGCATAAGCGATCGTGAAAAGCGGATCAGATGCCACGTTCACTCCGACATGCTTCATGGATGCCATCGCCCTTACTCCGTGGAAAGATGCACCTATGGCAACTTCCATGGCCACCTTTTCGTTCGGTGACCATTCGCAGTAAAGCTCATCCTTATATTTGACCAGGTTCTCCGAGATCTCTGTACTCGGTGTTCCCGGATATGCTGCCGAAACTTTTACTCCGGCCTCGTAGGCGCCTCTGGCGATAGCTGCGTTTCCGAGCATCACCATCTGCGTACCCGCTTTTTCACTCATGACGATAACCTCTTAAATCCATTTATTAAATCTCTACTATCCAGCCTTCGGGAGCTTTTATCGTTCCCATCTGGATACCTGTAAGTGTTTCATAAAGCTTCTTCGTTATCGGACCCATCTCGTCCATTCCGGCAGGGAAGCATATCTCCTTACCGTGATCTACGACCTTGCCTACAGGGCTTATTACCGCTGCCGTTCCGCAAAGACCGCATTCCGCGAAGTCCTTGAGCTCGTCGACATATATCTCTCTTTCTTCGGCTTCAAGTCCGAGGTATTCTCTTGCAACCTGGATAAGTGAGCGGCGTGTGATAGAAGGAAGGATCGAATCGGACTTGGGAGTTACTACCGTTCCGTCCTTTGTGACAAAGAGGAAGTTTGCTCCGCCGGTCTCTTCAACCTTCGTACGTGTTGCGGCATCAAGATACATGTTCTCGTCATATCCCTGCTTATGGGCATCGACTATCGCATAAAGACTCATGGCATAGTTAAGGCCGGCCTTGATATGTCCCGTACCGTGCGGTGCGGCTCTGTCGAAATCACAGACTCTGATCGTGATGGGTTTTACTCCGCCCTTGAAGTAAGGTCCTACGGGAGTAACAAGGATCCTGAACTGGTATTCATCGGCAGGCTTAACTCCGATAACCGCATTTGAACCGAATATATAAGGTCTTACATAGAGAGTTGCACCGCTTCCGTAAGGAGGTACGAAATCCTCGTTTGCCTTAACGACTTTTTTGACTGCATCGAGGAACTGCTCTTTGGATACCGGAGGGATGATCAGTCTTTCGGCAGACTGAATGAGTCTCTCGGCATTAAGGTCGGGA
>JAIKZO010000103.1 GCA_024682115.1 Lachnospiraceae bacterium | reverse complement strand
GACTCCTACATTATTAAATGAGATGACTACGGTCGAGCTGTCTATGCCGTCAAATATCGGAAGCATCTTCTCTTCCGGATCCGTCACATCGACCACTATCGCATCCGTTCCTTCAGCCATGGCATCAACAAACAGATCGAGCGTATCCAGTTTCCCCTTAAGAACGATTACCAATTTCCCGATCCCCCTTTATACGTTTCAGATCTGCTGTCCCGTAAGATTTTCTATAAGTGCCTTCAGTTTATTGACCAGATTATTGAGCTCATCCTTTTCGTTGGCAAGCCTTCTGATCGTCGAATCCGCATAGGCAAGCCTTGATTCTTCCTCTATGAGCGAGCGCATCAGTTCCGTATAAAAAGGCGTCATTGCGGCATATTCCCACCAGATGAGCTCTGTATCGTACCTTAAACCTTCACCGCTCCAGGGTTTCCTGCCGGCATAATGGATGATGCTCGAATTCTTTTTTGCCCAATCATATCCTCTGCCTTCGTTATATGCGATCTTGGCAAAAAGATCGAACCTGTTCTCGTCAACGAACACGATCCTTCCGTAGAAAAGGTCGTTCAAAAGATCCTGCTCCTGGGCAAAGATCCTGTCTTTTCTCTTTAAGAATTCATCAAGGAAGATATCAAGCGTAAACTCATTTCTAAGTACCTTAAGGTTCATGAGCATGACACCCGCATTAAAATATACAAAATCCCCGTTACGCATATGGTGTGCGAAAAGATCGTTCTGAACGGCCGTAAGCCCGACTCTTTTTGCGGACATATCGGCATTTACAACAAGAACCTTATCTCCGTTGGGTCCGAAAGGAGTGTTGTAATATTCCTCGAAATTTCCGCTTATAATGATGTCCGTATCAAGATAGAGCAGCCTGTCAACATCTTCCGGCAGTAGGTCCTGCAGCATAAGCCTGAAATAGACCTCAACGGACCACTGTTCGGTATGCGGAAGATCCGCTGGGAGCCGGTCGATCGGGACCTGAAGAGCCACTATCGAGCAGCCGTATTTTCCCTCAAGCTGTCCTAAGACCTCGAGTTTTTCATCGGGAATATATCCGAAAAGGATATATACCGTGATCCTGTCGGCAATGCTCTTATGATTTTCCATAAGAGAAACGAGCATCACATATGCATACGGTATGTATTTTTCGTTAATGGCTATCGCAATGTTCATATATCCCCCTTTTTGACCGTCATTTGACATTTCCTTCGACTATCGCAAGGAGCTTGTCATTTATCTGCTTTCTGAGTTCAACTTCCTCTTCAAGTTTTTTATTTTTTACCAGAAGATCCGTCATGAGATTGTAGACATAAGGATCGCCCAGGCATTCCTTCATAAACTCATCCGTCAGTGCATCCGCATACGGCGTCATCTTTGCATACTTCCACCACAGAAGTTCCGTTTCGCAATGTACGTACCTGCCTCTCCACGGCTTTTGCGTAGCATAATGGATCACCGTTGACCTCTCCTCGATGTCGCCGACCTTCATTCCGTCTATGAAAGCCTTCTTTGCAAAGAGGTTGTAGCTGTATTTATCTATTTCCTTTATCTCATCCCTGTGGATGTAATTGATGACGTCCTGATCGGGAGCATTGAGGTTATCAAGCAGTTCGAACGTCACCTTCATGTAATCATCGAAGCGATACTTTTGCCTGAGCTTCGCCATGTTTATGAGAAGGACGCCGGAGTTGTAATATTTCTTCCCCATATCGAGCATCTTCTTTGCCATGTACATGCTTTCGGCCACCACGACGGTAGTTTCGTAATCCTCGCATGCGCAGATGAGCTTTCCTTCAAAGTCGAGGCCGTAAAGTTCGTTCAGCGGCTTGTTGATGATGATATCCACGTCCAGATATATTATCCTTTCCACATCGGTCGGAAGGATATCGGGAAGCATGAGCCTGTAGTACATCGCAACGGACCATCTTTCCTCGGTCGGGAGTTTCTCGCTGAACCTTGAAGGATCCACTTCAAGAGAGGTAAAGGTAAATCCCGTATACTTTTCCTCAAGTTTTTTGAAATCCGAAAGATATCTCTCATTCAGTCCCGCATTGAGCAGATAAAGATGCAGCTCATCTTCCGTATTTTTGTTTTCAAGCGCCGATACGATCATTACATATGCGTAACGGGCATATTTATCGTCTGTGGATGTTGCGAGATTGATCTTCATTTTTATTCCCTATCGTTAATTTATTTCCTTTGCGTATCTGTCGGTATATCGTCATCCCAGCAGTTCCGGGATCCTGTCTTTATACCCGAATCTTTCCTTTACCGCTTCATATCCGGCCAGAGCTATCGCGGCTCTTTCCTCTTCATGGTCAAGATAATATCTTATCTTCTCTATCGCTTCTTCTTTTGAACGGAACATTACGACTTCCCTATCCTCTTTAAAATATTCCGCGATCTCTTTTTGGTAATTTGAAAGAACAAAACCTCCGCATGCCATGATGTCGATGACCCTTAACGGAATGCCGGAATGTATGCTGCGTAAAGAGATATTTAAGTTAATCCTGCTCTTGTTAAAAACAAGCGGCATCTTAGTTGCATAGTCCACAATCCCGCGGTTTTTTATATCGGTCTTCGAATTGGTATAAAGCCTGAAGTCAATTCCCTGCGTTTGTGCTATCTTACGGAGGAGACGGTCCCTTTCAAGTATCGTTATCTTCTTTTCGAACACCGAAGGAAGAAGGATATCCTCGGGAGTATATGAATAATCCGGGCCGAGCATC
>JAIKZO010000102.1 GCA_024682115.1 Lachnospiraceae bacterium | reverse complement strand
GACTCCTACATTATTAAATGAGATGACTACGGTCGAGCTGTCTATGCCGTCAAATATCGGAAGCATCTTCTCTTCCGGATCCGTCACATCGACCACTATCGCATCCGTTCCTTCAGCCATGGCATCAACAAACAGATCGAGTGTATTAAGTTTCCCCTTAAGGATGATCACCACTTGGTATCCCTTTCGACCTTTTCTATATTATCTTTTAACTGTTCCCTGTAGCTTTCGGGAGTATGGAGCATGTTCACCTTTTTAAGTCCGGTCTGCCTTCTTCTTTCGATCTCTTCTTCAGACATCTTTGCGATCGATGAAAGCTGCTTTATAAGGTCCGGAATATCCGTGGATCCGATCCTGATCCCGCCGTATTCTTCGGTATCTATACCCGTTTCATCGACACAGACCGGGATCATTCCCGCAAATATCGAAGTTATCATCGCCGTCGACTGGCTCTCGGAACAGCTGAGCCCCACGGAGAAAGCGCACTTTCTGCATACTTCCTCAAAAGCCCCGTCGTCATGATACATAAAGCCGTGGTAAAAAACATTCGGCGACTTTTCCAGTTCTTCCCTATAATATTCGTATATATCATCGTCCATTGCGCCGACTATGTGAAGGTTGCAGTCGGGAAGTTCCCTGAACGCTTCGATACAAAGGTCGACTCCTTTATGCAGCGATCCGGCTCCTCCGTACCACATAAAATCCCTGCCGGTTTCTTTATCCCTGCTTATTGATATCGGGAATCCCGAAACGTTCTGGGGATAGATCTTTTTAAACATACCACCGTATGTTGAAAGCGTGTGACCGTTCCCGAGGCAGATGGCGGCATCGCACATGGCCATCCTTTCAAGATCCATGCAGGAATACTCAAGGCGCCTGAAAGCCGGTCTTATACCGTTCCTGTCATAAAAATCGTTTACCCTTTTAAGCTCAGCCATATTCGCTACATATGAATTCATGGTGGTCAGATAACAGATCTTTATACAGTCATTCCGCAGATGCGGCAGCATATCTTCGAATGCTTTTCTGAATCCTATCACGAGGTCATATCTGTCATAGTCGATATCCCCTTTGTACCAGGGATTGATAACATCCACCGAGTATCCTATTCCGTCAAGGACTTCAGCTATGGATATCGCATCCGCGGCATTCGTATGCCCTTTTATCGAAATGTTATCCATGAACGGACTTACTAAATATATGAGCAGAGCGTGCCTGTCACGGTCGCGGTCGGCCCTGTCCTGTATCATTACCTCACTCAGCCCTCCGTCCGAAAGATCGTTAAAATAGTCCAGATATCCGTTTCTGCAAAGGTTCACAAACCCCTCCGCTATCGGCCTGAACCCTGCAAGATCATTACCGTTCAAAGCTTGTCCGTCTGCATCATGTGCCTTAAAGAAACCGATCATCATATCCGGCAGGTCATCAAGTGCAAAAGGGATCCTGTCCTGAAGTGCTCTGATCTCTGAAAGCAGTCCGATACATTTTTTTATACTTCCGGCCCTACCTTCGATGGCAGATAAGTATTCTATTTCAAGGTCATCCGCAAGGCCCACTGTTTTAAAAACGGCTTCGGCCACTTCCGACATCACATATTTTTTCAAACCTGTTCTCCCGCGCGGGCCGGGTTAAAACTTTCCCCTTAATCCCACAATAAATTCATCAAGCTTATCCTGGCTTTCAAACCCGGTATCGATCATATCCAAAGCCTTCACGGCTTCTTTAGGTATCATCCCTATATGAGGATTTTTTCTCCACTCCGGGAAAAAAGCCCGGCATACTTCCTGCATATAGGCAAAGAATTCAAGCGGCAGATAAGCATCCGCATAACCGGCTGCAAAGCTGAGGGTCTCGCAATAAAAGCTCCACAGAAAATAGATCTCTATGATATCTTTGTATGTTGAAAAAAGATCTGCCCGCTCCATAAGGTACTCAAGCAGCATGAGCTGTACCCTAGGATGGTCGAGGAGTTTTTTCCCGAGCTGTGAAGTGACCATCGATCCCTGCCTGAAATAATAAAGATAAAAATCCTCATTAAGCAGCATGACCCGGTCGGCATATAAAAACAGAGGATAGACAAATAAAGGTTCTTCGTATCTCAGCCCTGTGGGAAATGCCACCCGGGCTTCCCTTATGGTCTCGATATTATAGAACTTGTTCGTGCATCCGTATGTAACTTTCGTCGCATTTAAAAAAGGGATCCTGTCCTCTTTGCCGTTGATGACATACAGTCTGTTTTCCCGTGAATTGGCACTTGATCTTTTCTGCTCGTTCAGGATATACAGATGATTGAACTGAATGATGTCGGCTCTGTTCTTTTCGGCTTCTTCAAAAAGCTTAAGGCAGGTATCCTCCCTTAATTCATCATCGGCATCAAGGAACTGGACATACTTTGCCCCCGCGTATTCGAGCCCTATGTTTCTGGCGTTCCCGGGCCCTCCGTTCTCGGAAAGATCTACCACTATAACGGACTCGGGCTGCTGCCTTTCTATCTCTTCGAGCTTTGACAGCGTATATCCGCCATCGGTCGATTCATCGTTTACAAAAATGCACTCCAGGTTCTCTATCCCTATCGTCTGTCTGCGAAGGGATTCCCAGCATCTGTCCAGATAGGTATCCACGTTATAACACGGAATGATGACCGTAACTTTTTTCATTCAGGTCCCTTCTCCCTATTCTCCATCATAGTCGAACAGCGCTTTGTTGTTTTCGAGGTTCTCCACTCTTCCGTAAAGATCAGCAAAATAATCGGGATGCCTGTCGCAGACATATTTCCATCCGTATCCGTCCAGATCCTTTATCATGGTCCTCATGCTGTTCATGTTATCAACGTTCATGGAAACGGCGGCTTTGTCGGTCCCCGCGGTATTGGCTATGACCGGATCGCTTCCCCATGTTTCTCTGCTGAAATTGTAGTGCCTCGGAACTATGGTCCTTACTCCCGATGATCCAAGGTTGCTGAATGAAAGATATGCATCTTCGCCCACATATTTGTATTTCTCGTGGAGCTCTATCTTTTCTTCGGCCATGGTCTTAAGATATTCTTTTTTTACAAACCAGCTGTGGCCTCCGAAATCCACCTCTGCATTTCCCTGATAGGGAGCTCCCCAGCCTGTCCTGTACCATCCTCTTCCGGGATAGTTGGTGGGACGTTTTAATGAAACGCCTATTGTGACATATATCCCGTGCTGCTGGATCATATGCATATAGCAGTTTTCAAGCCATCTTTTTCCCGGAATGGTATCGTCGTCGAATATGCAGACATAATTGCTGTCGCAGACCTCGTATGCATATTTAAACCTGTCCCAGACACCGACATTCTTTTCACATATATGAACTCCGTCAAATCTTTTCTTTATCTCATCCCGGAGTTCTATCGTGTATACACCGTTATCTATATGATCCTGGAACAAAAAGATATGGGAAGGCTTTACGGACTGAGCCTCTATCGCCTCAAGCTGTGTTATCAGCCTGTCGGGCCTTTTGTACATGGTAAGGACTACCGAAATATCCGGTTTGTCAACGTTGGCGGGAACGGACATCGAACAGTTCTGTTTTGCATAGACAGTCTCCGCTACCATATAAGGTCTGGTTATCTTTTCATGTATAAAAGGATCTATGCTGGATCCGAAATCGATATAGCAGTTATTCGGATTATTCCTGTAAAGCTCTGCTATTATCGGATTTGACATCGGCCCTGCGCTCAGAACGTAAATAATGTCGTTCCTGTCCCCGAATTCCTCCGTTATCTTTTTGATCATGGCCGGAGCTTCCGTTTCCCAGAAACCGACACAATCGTCAGATACGGGGTAGTACTTCAATATGTTGAGGTTTCCTATCTGTTTTCCGTCTCCACGGTGATTTCCGATTACGATCGCATCTCTTTTTATCTTGGGGAAATCCTGCTCAAATCTTGAATAGTTTGAATTGACCCAGAGGTTGGCAAACGTTGTCCTGGTTATATCCTTAACGTGCTTAAGATACCAAAGGTATGCGCTCGGGTCGCAGCAGGGACATGAGATCCCGTGATAAACCTTTTCTCCCGTTAGCTGATATGATTCCAGTATCGCTTTTCCAAGTTCCGTCATGCCTTCGGGAGCCGCCCAGTTTTCCTGGGCCCGTATCTTCCTTCCCTCGGCAAGGGCACGCTCACCATCTCCGCTCCTTGTAAGAACGAAGTTTTCTCCGCTAAGGAGCATTCCCATGAACCGGTCATACTCTTCATCAAGATAGATCATCTTATCATGCTGGCGCTGATCCGTATCGGAAACCCACGTTCCCGTTCTTTCCGACAGGTCGAAATAGTAGTCTTCTCTTTCAGATACATCGTAAAGAAGGTCCGTCAGCTCGATCAGAACCCTGCAAAAAACATCCGCACTCGAGTTTTCGTTTATGGACGAAACGGAATCGCTGTATCTTTTGTGTATCTCTTCCCAGCTGGTGGCAAGGAGGTTCTTGAGATTTATCTCCTCTCTGACCAGTTTGAATATCTCTTCCCTTGATCCGAATAACTGGGCAAACTGTGAGGGATCGTTCTGTATGATCTTTGAAATATCACCTATAACATCAGCTACTTTTCTCATAAAGATAATCTCCCTATAACATCAGCGATCCTCTCGCATGCATGTCCGTCTCCATACGGATTGACCGCATGCGACATGCTTTTATATTCTTCCTCATCGTCCAGCAGTTTCGTGAATGATGAATAAATCGTTTCTTCATCGGTTCCGACAAGCTTTAATGTTCCTGACTCAACTCCCTCCGGTCTTTCCGTCGTATCTCTCATCACAAGAACCGGTTTGCCGAGGGAAGGCGCTTCCTCCTGTATTCCGCCGGAATCCGTAAGGACCATGTAACTTGCCTTCATAAAGTTATGAAAATCCAATACTCCGAGCGGTTCTATAAGTCTGATATTGTTTGTTTCATCATCGCCGAAAACATCATTTGCTATCTTTCTGACTTCGGGATTAAGGTGGATCGGATAGATCGCCGTAACATCACTGTGTTCGGACATGACACGCTTTATCGCCCTGAACATTGAATACATCGGCTCACCAAGGTTTTCCCTCCTGTGCGCGGTAATAAGTATCATTCTCTTCCCGGCAGCTTTTTCAAGCTCGGGATGCGAATAACCTTCTTTTACGGTATACCTGAGCGCATCGATCGCGGTATTTCCCGTAACAAATATGCTTTCAGGATCCTTGTTTTCCCTCAAAAGATTGTTCTTTGCCGTTTCGGTCGGGGCAAAATGGTAGTCGGCCACGATACCGATAGCACTTCTGTTCATTTCCTCGGGATAAGGAGAATATTTATTGTATGTCCTTAGTCCGGCTTCGACATGCCCTACCGGGATCCTGAGATAAAATGCTGCCAGCGCCGCGGAAAAAGAAGTTGTCGTATCGCCGTGAACCAGCACGATGTCAGGTCTGTTCTGCTCAAGGAGTTCCCTGAATCCGTCCATGACTCTCTGGGTAATGTCAAAAAGGGACTGCGAAGACTTCATGATGTTAAGATCATGATCGGGTCTGACATCAAAAGCCTCAAGTACCTGGTCGAGCATCTCCCGATGCTGTCCGGTCACGACAACCGTGACTTCATTTTCTTTGCGTTTTTTTAGTTCGAGGACCAGGGGACACATTTTGATCGCTTCCGGTCTCGTTCCGAATACAACAAATATCTTCATAACGATCTTACCCAAATAATCCCGCCAGGCGTTCTTTATATCCGAACCGTTCTTTAACGGCTTCGTATCCCGCGCGGGCTATTGCGGCTCTTTCCTCTTCATTGTCTAAATAGTATCTTATCTTCTCTATCGCTTCTTCTTTTGATCGGAACATTACGACTTCTCTGTCCTCTTCAAAAAGTTCCGCGATCTCCTTCTGATAATTCGAAAGGACAAATCCTCCGCAGGCCATTATATCGATGACTCTTAACGGAATGCCCGAATGTATGCTGCGTAAAGAGATATTTAAGTTGATCCTGCTCTTGTTAAAAACAATCGGCATCTTAGTTGCATAGTCCACGGTCCCGCGGTTTTTGATATCGGTCTTTGAGTTAGTATAAAGCCTGAAGTCAATTCCCTGCGTTTGTGCTATCTTACGGAGGAGACGGTCCCTTTCAAGTATCGTTATCTTCTTTTCGAACACCGAAGGAAGAAGGATATCCTCGGGAGTATATGAATAATCCGGGCCGAGCATC
>JAIKZO010000096.1 GCA_024682115.1 Lachnospiraceae bacterium | reverse complement strand
TTGCCTTTGACTTTTTGTCCGATTCGCGGCACTTCAGTGTCACTCCGCCGTAGGGGAATTTTATCATCCTGTCTCTGTCGGATTCGATCTTAATTATAATATCTGATCCGTCTTTTGTCTTCGTGTAATTTTTATCGGTCTTTATCTCTTTTCTGAACATTCCGGTCTGATCGTACTGGTACAGCCTTACATTGGGAATCTCTGTGGCTGAATAGGTATCGTCGATCGCAGCAAATATCTTATTTGCGTTTTCAGCCGCATTTGAAGATGCTTCCCAGACATAAGGAATCTTTCCGTTCTGTCTTGCCGAAAGATCATAGGGCGCGATCTCATAGTCCATCGTTACAGTACCGGTATAGGGTGAATAAGCGTTTGCCTTTATCTTAAGCTGGCCGGTGCCTGTTTTGGTATTTTTGCTTCCCGTAAAATCCAGATCGCCATAAGAACGATCAATGGAGGTATTTACATCTGTTTCGTCGTCCACGTATTTATCCCTGATGTGGATCTTCGGCATAGCTCCGAATACCGAGGCATCGGCTGCCTGGCTTGCTGATATCGTAAACTTTCCGTCACCGGTGTTCAGGACATTCTTTAAGGGTATATTGTTTCTCCTGAAGCTGAAGCTCAGTTTGGAGCCTGCGTATGCTCCCGTTCCCTTAAGGATAACGGTGTACTTTCCGGGGAAGCTGTTTTTCGTAAGGTTTTCTGCGTTTTCAAGAATGTAGGCAGGATCGCCGTTAACATCCTTTCCGTTCTTTGTGATCCTCAAGGAAGTATCATCTCCGGTGTAGTTAAGCTTAAGAGCCTTCGCCGTCTTCCAGGTATCCTTCTGCAGATACTCCAGCTTGAAATCCGAAGACTTAAGCTTCATTCCGGAGGTGATCTTCAGCTTCTGCTCCTTCACTCCGACCACAACCTGATCCGAATACTGTCCCTTGATGGTCCCGTTTTTCAGAGTTCCTATCACCATGATCCTCATGGTATAGGTTCCGGGTTCGGTCACCTCAAAGATCTCTCTCTTATTTGAATCATACAGGCACACATATGAGGTAAGATCCTGGGTCTTGTTCGTTACGGTCTTCTTTTCCTTCTTGCCCTGCGCGTTCTTATAGGTGAAGTCTACCGTAGTATTGTCCCCGATATCATCCACGGTTAAGGACTTTCTCTTATCCGACAGTTTCCTGTATTCTTCCTTAACCTTAACGTTGTTAAGACCTGTTCCCTTGAGTACGCCCTTTCCGGGACAGGTATTAAGGTAGGATACGACAAACTGGGATTCTGCACCGGGCCATACGTCGGGATAGGCGTCACGGGGAATGATCTCAACCGAGGTTCCCGTGTAATTTCCGATTCCCTGGGCAACGCAAAGATAATAATCTTCTTCATCGGAACCTCTTATCTCATTAACGGAGATCCATTCGCCCAGATATACATCTTCGTCCTGTCCCTCAGGATGCTCTTCCTTAGGGAATTCGAATTTATAATATTTCAGCTTGTAGTCGCCCTTATCCGTACCGGTCTTTTTGTCGTATACCGCCTTTTTAAGCTTATTTGTCTTATTTTTTCCATTTCCGTCCGTAAACGAGAAGGAGACCTTCGGATCTATCTTAAGATCCTTGTACGGATTTGAAGGATCGATGTAATATGCTCCCTTCAATCCGGTCACGGCAGTATTATCCTCATTCAAAACAGCAGGAGCGATCCCGAAATATCTCTTGGCGTTAAGTCCCGTAAATTTGCCGAGACCCGTTACCAGAACATAGGGCTCCTTTTTGGGATCGTTATTCCTGGTGCTTGCATCCTTGTTGTTGTAATAGGACAGCTTATAATCCCTTCCTTCGATCAGTTCGTTGCCGTGATATTTTACGAAAAGATGAAGATCGTCGGAATAACCCGCCTTTTTCTTTCCTTCTCTCACATGCTTGTTTCCGTTGTACTCAACAACCTGGGGATCCAGGCGGCTTACATATACGCCGTTTTCTTCAAGCGTGGGATCGTCCTTTTCCTGGATGTCCTTTATTCTCCAGGAAACGTATCTTGAACCGGTGAAATTACCGTTGCCATAAAGGTACATATACTTCATGCCAACAGATCTGTAATCGCCGTCCATCTCATTAATGACGTAATCGTAATCATACACGCTTTGTGAGGCAGCTTTGTTATAGCTTAAAAGCGCAAGGTTCATCTCCTGGCCGTTTGGACTAACGGTTTTGAAGAACAGTTTTACGTCTGGCTTTATTTCGTCACTGCTTAAGGTATATTCATCCTTTACATTGTCAACGATGATCTTATTCGGATCGTTCAGATCTATCGGGGTGATATTGTACGCGAAGGTTTCGCTTTTTAATAACCTGTCACCCGATACCAGATCCACGTTTATGGCTTTTTCCCCGACATTTATGTCGTAGTTTGGATCAGTTTCAGTTTCATTTCCGTCGTTAAGACTTACGCTGGTCACATAAACCTTAAGGCCTTTTAAGTCATTAGGGTCAAGGGCTTCGTTGTCGCTTATTATCACAAGATTTTCGGAAACATTTATTTCATATCCGGTGTAGGGGTAATCCGTCTGGGTAAGGTTTATGTCGTAGACCGGTTCCCTCGGAACAACGTTTACGGAAGCCGATGCACTTATACCTGAAACCGTTTTTACGGTAACGACAGCACTTCCCTCACTTAATGCCAGGAAGGTTCCGTTATTATCAACATTTTCAAGGATCTCAGGGTTGCTTGTATTCCAGCTTACGATGCTGTCATAGATCCCGTCATGGGATACCGGCTCGAAGATAAGGCCTTCTGCCATGTTTACTTCATCGTCTATCTGAACGTCCATATTATTATAATTGGAATAGAACTCCAGATAACTACCGGTACTGCTGCCCCTGTCATTTTCCGTGAAGGCCTTGATATCGTAATCTATATTGGGTGTATAACCCAGTTCAGAGCCGTTTGAAGCTGCTATAGAATAGCCACTGTTTTTCTTGTAATAATATTCATCTCCGATGTAGTATTTATATCCGTTGTAGTTAGTACGTCTTGTTGTAACAAAACGTCCCTTTTCAGGATCGGTTCCTTCCTGTACAACGATCTGGCCTCCCTCAGGTTTCTTCATTACGAAATCAACAAGGAACCTTTCTCCTTTGTTAAGACCTACCGGGGTCTGAAGCTTTATGGTATGAAATCCGGCGTGCGGAACAGTATAGCTAATAAGACTTGAAGCGTCTTTCCAGCCATTTTTTTCAGTATGTCCAGGAAGGGGGGCATCATTCTGAGAGTTGGTATTTATATATATATCGAATTTAAGATTCTCCTCACGTGTGGTTATACCAACGGCTTTAAGGATCTCATCAGTCTGGGCAGTATATACTGCACCGAATCTGTCATCGCAATTTAATTTAAGAGGCTTTGAACCGTAGCCAAAGAAAGCATTCCCATCCTCCCTGTTTAAGGGAACTCTGGTAAAGATACCGTTATACTGGTAGTTATTGTCGTAGAAGGTTTCTCCGCCAAGCTCTTTATCCTTTAAGACAACGTTATATCCGGCAAAGGAATTGTAGGGGGATCTTAAGCTTCCGTCATAATACGAAACATAGAAAAATCCGTTCTTTCCGCTTCCGTCACCCCAGCTGTTCTTACAGATCCATGCTCCGTCTCCGGGAGGGGTGAATTCATCCTCGGAATAATACCTGAGCTGTGAATTCTTGTTTTTAGAATTGGAGAAATTCTCAGCCTTTATCGTATCATCCCATCCAACATAGGTTACAAGATGGGTCGTTGTTGAATATCTGTTTTTATCTTTTTCTATAGGGTAAGGCTCTCCGGGATCGTAGCTGTAGGTATTGGTCCTGTCAAAAAATCTCGTATTCATGGATCCTGCAAGAGAACGGTATTCCATGATGTGCTGTTTCATTATGTCCAGCTTGCCGCTGTCTATCGCGCCCTTAAGCTCGTCTCTTTTAAGACCCTTTAACGGATAGGCAAAAAGATCCACGTCCTGAACCTGGTATTTCTGGGAATAGGTCTTTGTATTGTAAAGATACGGCTCGACCGCCATCATGACATCCATTCTCTGGTTGTTATACTGCAGGGTATTATCGTCGTTTTCATCGACGATTCCCTTCCACGAAGTAAAACCGGACATGGATAACCAGTTGTTTCCGCCTCTTTCGATATAACCGTTTTCCGGCATTTCATCCAGCATGTTCCGGTTTATATCGTCAATTTTTTTCGGGGTATTTTTCAGCAGAACGATATCGTCGTCGATCATTCCTCCAAGGGATCCGGTGGATTTATGGAAAAGCCACCAGGCGCTGTATTTTTCAGAAAGATCGAGTTCGCTTTTATCAATATTGTATTTTTTAAGGAGATTTGCTTCTACAGACGAAAGTGCGCCGAACATCCAGCAGAGTCCCGAGCTTCCCTGATTTCTGACGGGAGCCACATCGATCATTGTTGAAGGATCGTCAAGATCTGCATTGTATTTACTCGGAAGATATGCTCCGGCAGCCTGCTCACCCGTATTCTCTTCGGGATGGTCTATGATCTCAAATTCATCCTCTAGTCCGCCGGTTCCGAATTCAAATCCGTTATCGAATTCCCCGTAGAGATATTCATCTTCGGATACCGTTTCATTTCCGGAGGGAGTCGAAGGGGTGCTTACCGTTTCCGGTGCCGCTGCGTCGGATACGGCGCCCTGAGGTTCAGTGCTTTCATCGTCCGATACGCTCACTCCTTCCGAATTGTTTTCCGACACATCAGCCGACGATACGCTTGCATCGGTTGATATTGAAGACGCCGAAACCGTTTCGGGCTCTGCATATACCGGTTTATCAAAAGCCGGCTGCAGTGACGTGAACACCAGTATCAGAGCGAGTAAAAATGACAGTCTTCTTTTCTGTAATCTTTTCACCTGTTGTCTCCTTTTATTATCTGAAAAGCATTTGTATACAAGTAACTGATGTATATTACATACGAATATTACCTGTTATTTTTTGGGTTTGTCGTAAATATTGTTTCCTTCGGTATCTATGGCCACTATACAGGGAAAATTTTCAACCCGAAGCTTTCTTACGGCCTCTGTGCCCAGATCCTCATAGGCGATCACCGTTGATTCCTTAATACATTCCGAAAGAAGGGCTCCCGCGCCTCCCACGGCGGCAAAGTAGATCGATCCGTTTTTTACTATAGAGTCCCTGACTTCTTCGGTCCGTTTTCCCTTTCCGATCATCCCGCCAAGTCCCAGATCAAGGAGTCTCGGCGTATATTTATCCATCCTTCCCGAAGTGGTGGGACCCGCAGATCCGATCACCCTTCCGGGCCTTGCCGGAGAAGGTCCCAGATAATAGATAATGCTGCCCCCGATATCGAAGGGCAGCTTCTCTCCTTTTTCAAGCGCTTCATCCATTCTTTTATGCGCGGCGTCACGGGCAGAATATATGGTACCCGTGATATATACCATGTCTCCGACTTTATAATCCTTTATCTCCCCCTTTTTGAACGGGGCGGTCAAATATCTGTCCACTATCGTCATCCTTTTTCAGATCTTTCCTGTGGATTGGTGATAACTTATCCACAATATGTTGATAGTTTGTTTAAAACTGTTCCCTATATGTTGATATCCTATATTTCCACAGTGATATGTCTGTTCACATGACAGCACATGTTCACGGCTACCGGAAGTCCAGCAATGTGAGTGGGATAAGTCTCGATGTTTACGGCAAGCGCCGTCACCTTTCCGCCGAGTCCTCCCGGTCCTATATCTGTTTCGTTGATCTTTTCAAGCAGTTCTTCCTCGAGATCTTTTATATGATCAA
>JAIKZO010000070.1 GCA_024682115.1 Lachnospiraceae bacterium | reverse complement strand
GTCGGTCGAGTTGTTGTCATAAACATATACAACAGCTTCGGGCAGTGCACGCCTGGCATCTTCCACGACTTTCCTTATGGTCTTTGATTCGTTGTAACAGGGAATGAGTACTGCGATCTTATCCATATTCTTTCCTTTATCTTTGTGCAAGTTCAATTATCTTTTCGCAAAGCTGGTCAAATGAAATACCGACGGCTGCGGCCTCCTGGGGAACAAGCGATGTGGGCGTCATACCCGGAAGCGTATTGGCTTCAAGACAGTAGAATTTTCCCGTCTTTTCATCGAGCATGAAATCCATTCTCGCATAAGAGTTAAGTCTTAACGCTCTGAAAACCTTCTCGGCGCATTTGCGCATATCATTCGAAAGGTCTTCGGGAAGGTCGGCGGGGCAGGTTTCGACCGTTGCTCCTGCCTGATATTTGTTCTTATAATCGTAAAATCCCGTTTTCGGAGCTATCTCGATGACCGGCAGAGACTTTCCGTCCATAACGCAGACCGAGAATTCGCGGCCTTTTATATACTGTTCGATGATCGCCTCTTCATCGTATTTATATGCTTCGTTAAGAGCTTTTTCATAGTCTTCGGGGCCTTCGGCGATCGACACTCCGACGCTCGAACCTCCGCAGCAGGCTTTTACTATACAAGGAAAACCTATACTGTCATCAAGTCTGTTTTCGCTCTTTTGCTTAAGGTACTCTTTTTTCTTAATGCGCATACCCTTCGGAGAAGGTATCCCGTAGGTACTGAATATATCCTTCGTAAGGCCTTTATCCATGCTGAGTGCGCTGCTTATGTAATCGTTGCCCGTGTATCTGATGCCCATGAGGTCAAAGCAGGCCTGGATCCTTCCGTTCTCACCGTTTTCTCCGTGAAGGGCCATGAACACGACATCAGCTTCCTGACAGAGCCTTATTACGTTCGGTCCGAAATAACTGTTCGTTCCGTCGGTACGAAGTGCCTTTACCTTATCTATATCGGGATCGACTTCCTTTATGTCGGGGATGTCTTTTACCCAGTCAATATCCGCCGCAAAAAGTTCCGACAGCGGTTTATCCTCATATTCTTTCGGGATATCGTATCCCAAAAAAACGTCCGTAAGTATGACATCATGCCCGTTCCTTTTAAGGGCGTTATAAATCTGTTTTCCCGTAATCAGCGAAACATCCCTTTCCGTGCTGACACCTCCGGCCAAAACAACTATCCTGCTCATCGCCAGTCCTACCGCCTTTCCTTTTGATCTTCTAGATCGTTTTAAGATATTCCACGATGTTCTCAAAATGCATCCCGTGGGAAGCCTTTACGAGGATCGCATCGTCTTTTCTGAGTATCTCGGGAAGAGCATTTATCGCTTCTTCCTTTGTATCGAAATGATAAACCTTCTTATGTTCGTTTCCATTCGCTCCCTTTACCGCCGCATCATACATGTTGACCGAGAGCTTTCCAATAGAAACAAGAACATCTATACCGTGAAGGAAAACATATTCTCCGATGGAGTAATGAAGCTTTTCCTCATCTTTTCCGAGTTCGAACATATCGCCCAGTATCGCGACTTTTCTTGAATCGGCTTTGCTCAAAAGATCTATGGCGGCTTTGACCGAAACCGGATTTGCGTTATAGCAGTCGTCAATCAGTGTATATGACGGAGTGGAAAGAATATTGGATCTTCCCGAAGTCGGACTTACCGAAGCTATCCCTCTTATGATCTGTTCTTCGGAAAGACCGTATTCGAGTCCGACCGCCACCGAAGCCAGTGCGTTATATACCATATGATCTCCGGGGATCGGGATATGAACACCGAGTGAACCTTCCCTGTCGCCCTTCCTGTAGCAGATGACCGCATCGGATCCCAGAAGTCCTTTGTTTATGACATCGGACGCATATATATCATTGGTCTCCTGCATTCCGAAATACTGTATATCCCTGTTCCAGGGCTTCTTAACATTGATCAGCCTGTCGTCGTCTCCGTTAAGGAAGATGGCTCCGTCATGATCAAGGTATGCGAACATCTCTGTCTTGGCCTTCAGCACGCCGTCCCTGTTCCCGAGTTTTTCAAGATGGCATTTTCCTATGTTTGTTATGACACATGCGTCAGGTTTTGATACGCTTGCAAGTCTCGTCATCTCTCCGAAATCGGATATTCCCATCTCTATGACGGCGATCTCATGCTCTTCCCTTATCGAAAGGATCGTAAGGGGCATTCCGACCTCATTATTGAAGTTGCCTTCCGTCTTGCAGACTCTGTATTTGGTAGCGAGCGTGGCGGCTATAAATTCCTTTGTGCTCGTCTTTCCGACCGAACCGGTGATGCCGATAACGGGTATCGTCAGGTTATCCCTGTAAAATGAAGCGATATCCATCAGCGCCTTAAAGCTGCTATCAACAAGGATATAAGGTATCGCACAATCCTCCGGTTCCTTTTCGCAT
>JAIKZO010000056.1 GCA_024682115.1 Lachnospiraceae bacterium | reverse complement strand
GATTTTCACAGGCGCACGAATAAACGCGGTGACGAATACGGAATGCCTGTGTCGGTGCTGCTGCCGCCGGAAGCGGTATGGGGATATGAGCATGTTACGGAAGCTTATAATGAGAGCCCCGGGGAAAGCTATGACAGGATCGTAACACGTATCAGGGATAAATTCCCGGGTGCGGATGATGGGGATATAACAAAACTGATCGGCAGGAGACCGTGATAGTTTTAAGGAGGAGCGCATGAATACCATCGATATTGAAAAGGCATTTAAAGAGCAGATCTTACTTATAAGCACCAAGTTGGAGCCGGTCGAAGGAATGCTCACCGCGGAAGGCTATTATGTAACATGGTGCCCTTTTGAACTTGATAAGATCATGAAATTGCGGGATCACTCCAATATAATGATCATTAACGTGGAAGACGAAAACGAAGACGAACTTAAGCGTATCGGTCTGTATCTGAGGGATCTGTGCATAGAAGAAGAGAAGATACTCTACATCTACGGAAGGATAAACGGAGTCAACATCATCCGGTCGCGTGTGCCGTCTATCTATGTGAGAAAAGCGGTTTATGTTTATTCGGAGCCGTTTACCGTGATATTGAAAGATCTTAAGGAACTGGCTGTGGATTACGGTATGAATCTGAACGGGTTGCTGATAATAGACAATGATTCCGAATACATTGAAAAATTGCGTCCGAACTTAGACCCATACTTTAGGGTATATGTAAGTCATCTGAATCTGAATGAGGCCGGGGCGCTCCTCCAGATCTCAGATGTTGTTCTTATAAATGTTGACGAGAGTTATGTTTTAAGAGAGTTCATTGAACTGTTCAAATCGATGTTCATAAAGAAGAGATCATCGGGACTTCGTATATATTATCTTACATCAACTAATGAAAACAGGGATAAGATAAACATGGGGATCGAAAACGATGCGATCGCACTCTCAAAGAGTGCCGATGTATCAAAAACGGCAGCATTCATCATAAATATACTGCGATAAGGCAAAAGAACCGTCCCCCGTGTCATAAGGCAAAAGAACCGTCCCCGTGTCTTAAAAGAAAGGAACGATCATGACGGAAACAGAACGTTTAAAAGATATCGTAAGGACATTAAGGTCTGAGAACGGCTGTCCGTGGGACAGACAGCAGACGCATGAAAGTTTAAAGCCGGAATGTATTGAGGAAGCGGCGGAAGTGATAGCCGGGATAAACATTCTTAAGGAGAGAGGGGATGCCGAAAATCTGAAGGAAGAGCTCGGGGATCTTCTCCTGCAGGTCATGTTCCATTCGGTCATTGCGGAAGAAGAAGGTCTCTTTACATTTGATGATGTGGCGGCCGGTGTTTCCGAAAAAATGATAAGGCGGCATCCGCATGTTTTTGCGGGAGTGACATACAGTTCAAAGGAAGAACAGCACGCCGCGTGGGAAGCGATAAAGAAGAAGGAAAAAGAAGGAAAAGAATGGCATCGGGATTATCTGATGGATGCATTTGACGAAGCAGACGAACTTATAGAACAGGCAAGAAAAAGAAAGACAAATGGAAAGAGGTAAAACATATTGTAACAGAGGGATATCCGATGTCGAAGATTTACGTGGATTTTGATGATTGTTTATGCGAGACGGCAAGACATTTTTCATTGCTCGCAAAAGAGCTTTTCAATATTGAAGTACCGTATGAAAACATACGGTACTTTGATCTGCAAAGATCATTCTCACTTACGGGTGAGGAGTATGAAAAAATGATGATCGAGGGACACAGATATGAGGTTCTCCTGTCATACGAGGAAACACCGGGAGCGGTCGTGACTGTAAACAACTGGATAGACGACGGTCATGATGTATCTGTGATAACGGGACGCCCGTACAGTGCTTATGAAGCATCAAGAAAATGGCTTGATGAGCATGGGCTTGAGCGTGTCAGGTTATACTGTCTTGATAAGTACGGCCGTGACAGCTTTATCAAAAACAGCGAATTCAATCTTGAGATGGAAGATTATTATAAGATGGGATTTGATTATGCAGTCGAGGATTCACCGAAAGCATTTAAGTTCTTTGAACATCTTCCGGAT
>JAIKZO010000014.1 GCA_024682115.1 Lachnospiraceae bacterium | reverse complement strand
CCGCCTGCCCGATCACGCGGCAAATCTCATGCAGCTTATCTTTCATGCGGCATTCCGCAGGATGTTTTGTCCAGCAGTCGAAACAACCCTGACAAGGCGCGTATTTTCCGTCGGCACAGAGTACCGCATCACATTTTTCTCGGAATAGGTCATTGAACTGCTCACCCAAATCGTGCAATATGATCCTCATTTTTTCTTTTCTCCATATATCCTGATAAAGTGCCGGCTGAATGCCTCGACCTGTGCCATCACCTCCGTGGTTTTATCCGGTTCCCGGTCGCACAGATGGATCAGCGCGGAGATCGGCGCGGTGTAGGCGAAAGCGAGCATCGCGGGATCATCACGGCGCAGCAGGCCCTTGTCCATCATGCCCGCGAAGAGCGGCGCGAACATGTCCTTCAGCCCTGTTAGAAAATACTTCGTTGCCAGCTCCCGCGCGCGCTCATCCCGGAACTGTTCGATCGTCAGTATCTTTCTGGTCTTTACGACCGTTTCGTCGTGAACCGTAAAACTTACCATGCGCATCGTCATGGTTATTAGTTCCTCCAAAGAATCCGGCACGGGCGGCAGATGTTCCATGGATCCGAACCGAGTCTCATAATAGGCAATCAGCTCGTCCAGTAAGGTGTCCCAGATTTCTTCCTTGCTCTTAAAATGTTTGTATAACCCCGACTTGACCAACCCAAGAGATGCAGTCAGTTCTCGGATGTTCGTACCCGAGTAACCGTTCTGCGAAAACATGTCCAGTGCAGCTGCCAGAATTCGTTCTTTTGTGTCCTTCGCCATGATTGACCCTCCTTTAAAGCGCAGGTGACCGTTCGTTCTCTTATCATAGTGACCGAGCG
Source organism: Lachnospiraceae bacterium (assembly GCA_024682115.1). Classification (GTDB taxonomy): domain Bacteria; phylum Bacillota; class Clostridia; order Lachnospirales; family Lachnospiraceae; genus JAILLW01. Next base: position 4,678 of record JAIKZO010000014.1, on the reverse strand, counting down.
GTCACTTGTCAAGTTCTTCTTGCCGCTTTTAGAGGGAAGGAAATTATTTCATAACTTGTCCCTCTGACTATTTGCTTTTTTGCAGTTGATTTTATAAAGCGTTTTACAAAAACGCGCAGCTTGCACTTGTGCGATCATAAGGGTTTGGGAATGGACCCTATGTCTCCGCTCTCCATTTCGGATCTCTTTTCATCTCTCAGTTTTCTTCAATATCAGCAAAGATTCTCTCTGATATCTTCTACGATATTCTGCCCTCTCATCTTGCCTATCTCAACCCTCGTAATAAGAATGACCAGACCAAGCACCGTCAAAACTCCGAAAAGAAGCGACAATGCAGGAAGTTCATACCTTACGGGAAATACTTTTCTTACAGACAGATTGATGGCGTAGGGAAGGACGATTCCCCAGATGATACCACCCAGGCACCCCTTAATCGAGCAAATGGCGCTCTCGCTGAAAACCATTTTCTCAAGCGCACGGTTAGTCATTCCGACGCTTTTTAATACCGCAAACTCTCTCTGTCTAATCCTGATATTGGCGCTCAGCGTACTGATCACACTGGCAAATCCCATGAACATCAACATGATTATCAGACCGCTTAAAACAATCTCTCCCAGAATTATCGCGATATTCATGACCTTGATCATCTGATCTGCCCTGCTGATCCTTACTGTATACCCCTGCTCCACATAGGAGTCCTCTGTAAGGATCGGATAGTATTCATCCATCACGCTTCGTGCATATTGGGTAAAAGAAGCATCGTCTGCAGGATCCGAATACCAGGTAAATCCTCTCATATTCCCGGAAGGCACAATAATCCTTACAGGGTCGGGCGCCAGGGATTCAAATCCGTTTGAAGGAAGCTGGTCCTTATATAGGATACCATCTATACTCAGTTTTTTTTCGACGTTTGATGAATCGATGAGCTCTATCTCTTTAACATCTCCCGTAAAAGGCTCCAGCTCTTTTATCCTGCCGTTGTCATTATAGACGTAATAATTGATCAGGATATTGCTGCCGACAGGCACGCCTGCCATCCCGCATAGCATCACGTAGGTTTTTTCATCCGCCGTAAGCAGTTCTGTCTTTATTTCTCCGTGTTCATCCATGATTCCGGAGTGTGTCAGAAATTCGCTGCTCATGATGCTGTCATCGGCAATGGATCTGTAGGTCACTCTGTCCGAGCCCACTCCTATAATATCTAAATCTTCCTTATATGCTCTTAATTTCTCAGTTATCTCCTGTGCAGTGTCATATGAGATTGGTTTAACGATCACAGACTCGTCCTTCCCGGTCTGCTCATTAACCCCTTCATCCATTATTGATGCATAATCTACAAGCATGGCATTTCCCATGGAGCTCATCCAATTCATGGCATTATGCGCCTGGTTTTTAAAGCTGCCGGCAAGCATTATCAGCATTATGGACAGCGCCAGCGCCCTCACTGTTGATCTATAGGCGATCCTGTTCCTTGAGATGTTTGCCGAACCCAGTGTTCCCTCGTATCCAAATAATTTCTCTATTACAGGATTTTCTTTGACCTTAACATTTTTGATCAGGTTAAGATGGATTCCCTTGATACACTCTATCGCTGTGATCTTTCCGGATCTCGCTGCCGGTTTTGCAGCTGATGCAAGTACAACCAGCATGGAAAATACCGCGGAAAAAACGTAAGTTGCAGGGGTTACATGAAATCCCAGTTCAAAAGAAACCGGTCGCATAACGATGCTCTTTGATAACTCATTAAAATATGCGATATATCTTCCGGCAATCTCTACTCCGATAAAACCTATTACGGTACCGGCTATAAGTCCCAAAGGAACAGCGATGATGCTTATCCAAAGGCTTTCAAATATCACGGTCTCCCTGATCTGTCTTCCGGTCGCGCCGACACATTTTAAGACCCCGAATTCTCCAAGCCTCTTAACCGTGCTGCTCTCGTAGATATTCGAAATCACGGTGATGGACATGAATACGATCAGAAGTCCTAAGAATACCGAGGGTATAACAAGCAATATAAGGTATGCTCCGGCGTATTCTCCAAGCCCCGGACCGAGGAAGTTCTCAAGCATCCTGTACCCGCTCGAAGCAAAGCACATAACTGCGGTCAAAAGGGCTGCCGAAAGCGCTGTTGCCATGATTGCGCCTGCACTTCTTTTCCTGTTTCCCCTGATCTGGTCAAGCGCAAGTTCTGCTGTGAGTCTCATCTCTTCATCACCTCGTCTCTTATGATCCTGCCATCGCCGATGGTGATGATCCTGTCTGCGCTCAGGGCGATCTTCTCATCATGCGTGATCAGAAGGATAGTCTGCCCAAGCTTCTCATTAGTGTATTTTAAAAGGTCGATGATCTCGCCTGACGTCCTGCTGTCAAGGTTTCCCGTGGGCTCATCCGCAAGAATAAATGCGGGATCGTTGATAAGCGCTCTACCGATAGATACCCTCTGCTGCTGTCCGCCGGACATCTGTCCCGGAAGATGCCCGGCTCTTTCGCTGAGCCCAAGGACGGAAAGGATCTCTTTTACCTTTTCATCATTCTTCTTCCTGCCGTCAAGACGCCACGGAAGCACGATATTTTCTTCTGCGGTAAGTGTCGGGATCAGATTGTAGAACTGATAGATCATGCCCAGATTCCTGCGTCTGAATATCGCAAGCTCATCCTCGGACATGGACGAAATGCATCTGCCGTCGACTGTCACTTCTCCGGATGTCGGTGCATCGATCCCTCCTATCATGTTCATCAGAGTGGATTTACCCGAACCGGAAGCTCCCGTGATCGCAACGAACTCTCCTTTTTCAACAGAAAAAGAAATATGGTCAACGGCAACTACCTCGCCATCTCCCATACCATATTTTTTAGTCAGATCTTTTACTTCAAGAATAGCCATAGTTTTTTCCTCCGTTTATGTTTATATCCTAGAGGATCAAAATGACTCTAAAGTGACTAAACTGATCATTTCTCTGCGAATTTAGTCACTTAAACATCTTTATGGTAAAAGTCGCTCCCTGGCCGTTTCCGCCGAAATCAACGTCGATATCGCCGCCCTGACCTTTTATGATCTTAAGCGCAAGCGGCATTCCGATGCCAAAACCGTTTTCATTTGTGGAATATTCAAAACGCTTAAAAAGAGCTGCGTAAGAACTTTTGTTAAGACCTGTTCCGCTGTCCTTTACGGAAATCCATTTATAAAGCGGATTGTCGCCGCAGTCCACGGTAATAACGCCGTCATTCGGCGAATGCTCAATTGCATTTTTGATGATATTTGTAAGGGCTTCGACAGTCCATCTTTTATCGCAGTTTATCTCTATATCGTTATCCAGCTTAAGAGTCTGATCATTTATATCCAGTAAGATAGCAACAGACGGCTGCACATCATCTATAAGCTCAGAAACCGGAATGATCTTCTTTGTAAAGACTACGGCTCCCGCATCGATCTTGGCCATTTTCAAAAGAGCTCCCACAAGCCACTGCATCTTGGATAAGGAAAACTTGATGTCACGTATAAACTCTTTTTTCTTATCATCATCTGCTTCTTCCATAAGATCCAGCATTATGAGCATGGAAGTTATGGGAGTCTTAAGCTGGTGAGATATATCCGACATGTACTCAGAAAGGCTGTCTCTTTGTTTATAGACCCTGCCCAGTTCCTCTTTTCTTGCGGTCACAAGATTGTAGATGTCATTTTTAAGAACGCTGAAGGCGCCCTCTTTATTGTCACGGATATCCTGAAGTTCGTCTTTGTCGGCATTTTTAATAAATTCTGAAAGCTCTTCGATCTCTTTTTTACTAATCCACACGATATCCCATCCCCCTTATGGTCTCGATGCTTATCGAATCTCCAAGCTTCTCGCGAATTCGTTTAATATAGACGGTAAGCGTATTATCCTCCACAAAATTCCCATCGATATCCCATATCTTATCAAGGATCTGACTTCTTGATAGAAGAACTCCCCTGTTGGTCGCAAATATCATCAGAACTCTGTATTCGAGCGCGGTAAGTTCAACAAGCTTACCGTCGGCGTAGACTTTACCCGCCTCGATATCTATCCGGGTATTACCGATGGTTATTAGTTTGGAAGACTGTCCGCTGCTGTGTTCCATGGTTCTTTTGACCCTTGCCAGAAGTTCTCTTATCCTGAACGGCTTAACGATATAGTCCTCTGCGCCCTCGTCAAAGGCCTTTACTATCTGATTCTCATCATTAATGACTGTAAGGAATATGACAGGAACACTTTTCTCCGCAAGTATGCTGTTGACTTCAAAACCATTTCCGTCCGGAAGCTGCAGGTCAACGATCGCAAGGGAAAAATCATTTCCCCGGATCAGTTCCTTCGCTGAGCTGACATTCGCTGCGTGCTCTACTTCATAGTCCTCTGTCTCAAGCGCATATTTTACCCCGGATGCGATCATCACGTCATCTTCCAGCAAAAGAATCTTCAATATGTCTCCTCCTTACCGTCCCATATATATTACCGTTATGAGATTATATCAGAGAAGCTCTCTGCATAATCCGCTCATCTATCCTGCGCACAACGCCGTTGGTATAGGCATGAAAAAACTTGAGCCAAAACCCGCTACCCGACGGATTGATGCTTTCAAAATCCACGCCAAGTCTGGTATATCCCTCAGTTTTCAAGGTATTGATAACATAATTCAACAGGTTTTTGTATACACCCCT
>JAIKZO010000176.1 GCA_024682115.1 Lachnospiraceae bacterium | reverse complement strand
GACCGCCTTCTGATAAGCGCCCGTTACGGGGATCTTCGTGTCCGGAAAAGGAGGGAATATGCTCCATACTGAAGAATTCGAGATCATCGTTCCCGACAGTCCCGATAAGGGCGACCGGACGCCGGCCTTTCTTCGGATAGGGCCCATGACGAGCATGCTCATACCCGTGGTGGTCATGGCGCTTTTTGCCTCAAGGATGTATAAAAGTTCAACCGGCTCCTTCATTTATTTCGGAATGATCAGCGCTTTTTCGAGTGCGGTATCCGGGATACTCTGGGCGGTTTTTGCCTCCTCATATAAAAAGAAACAGGAACGCCTGACCCTTAATAAGGCAGCCGAGGACTTTGCCCGATATATCGCAGGCGTGCGGGAACATCTCTCATCATGCACAAGGGAAAACCGCGAGTACATGTTTGAGCGCTACCGCTCTTCGGTACAGATCGCGGATTCCGACAACGTTCACCGAAGGTATGAGGGCGCATCGGATCGTTTCTTTATACGACTGGGGACCGGAAAGACCGCGTTTCAGATGAAGTTTAAGATCTCCGGAGGAAAAAAGGAACTCTTCGAATCAAACGAGCTTTCCGAGGCGAATGCGGTCATAAGGGAATTTGAAACTCTGACAGGCGTACCGGTTGGGATCGAATTAAAAGACGGTGACTGCATCGGGATTACGGGTACCGATGATCCTGCTGCCGTACGCGATCTTATCCTCGACATGCTGATCAAGATTTCCGACCAGTATTCCGAGCGGAAGGTCAAGGTCTGTATCTTCTTTGACGAGAACATCCCCTGGCAGTCGGAGCTTTACGAGAGCGTTAAGTTCATGCCGCATCTTTTCGCTCAGGGCGGCGCCGTAAGACTCGCCGCGGGGAACAACAGGGATTCCCCCGAGATCATTCCCTATATAAGCGAGCGGCTCCTTGAAAAGGAAGAGCGGTTCATCGTCTTTATACTTAACGGGTGTCTTATTAAAGGCGAGATCGTTGAGGATATGCTGCTTGCGCCTTCGGACGGTCATAAGTGTGCTTCGGTGTTCCTTTCGGATAAGGAAAGCAATCTTCCGGTCCATGTCGGCAAGGTGATCACTCTTCCCCCTAAGGGCGTTAAGAACCTGACCGTATCGGACCTTAACGTGGAAGGTCCAAAGGCCGGTATACTCGGTGACGTTCCGCCTCCCCCTATGGAATGCGGTTATTATATGCGACGGCTCTTTCGGGACCTTTCAGGTGCTTCGGGTGCCTTTGACGAGATCCCGCAGAGTGTCGGGTTCCTTAAGCTCTACGATGCTTCTTCGGTATCGGATATCGATATCGTGAACAAGTGGAGGAACGATCATCCCGAAGAAAGGCTCCGCGTTCCGATAGGGCTCGGAGTAAGGTGCGAAAAGGTCTACCTGGACGTTCATGAGCGCTTCTGCGGACCGCACGGTCTTATCGCGGGTACGACGGGTTCGGGGAAAAGCGAGCTTCTGCAGACCTATCTTATTTCGCTGTGTCTTTCTTTTTCGCCGGATGATGTCAATTTCTTCATCATAGACTATAAAGGCGGCGGGACCGGAAACGCGCTAAGCGATCTTCCGCACTGTGCCGGTGTCATATCGAATCTTTCGGGGTCGATGATAAAAAGGGCGATGAGCGCGATAAGATCGGAAAACGAACAAAGGCAGAGGCTTTTATCCGAAAGCGGCGTCAACCATATAGACGAATATAACCGTCTTCGGAGAAAAGACGATCATCCTCATCCTCTGCCTCATCTTCTGCTCATCATAGATGAGTTCGCGGAGCTTCGAAAGGAAGAACCCGATTTCATGAGGGAGATCATATCCCTTTCCGCAGTCGGGCGTTCCCTGGGGATCCATCTGATACTTGCCACGCAGAAACCATCCGGTGTCATAGATGACAGGATCTGGTCGAATTCAAGGTTCAAGCTCTGCCTTAAGGTCCAGGACAGACAGGACAGCATGGATATGTTAAAGCGCCCCGAGGCCGCATACCTTAAGCGGTCCGGCCAGTGCTACATGCAGATAGGGCTTGATGAGTATTTCAAATGTTTTCAGACGGGATACCTCGGCGAAGCCTACGAGGAAGGTGAAAAAGAAAAGAAGGTTTCCTATGTCGGAAGATCCGGAAAAAGAATCGGCGCGCCCGGTGTAAGGACCGATAAGGGCATGACCGTTCTCGATGCGCTAAGGGATCTTATCCTGCGAACTGCCGAAAATGAAGGATACGAAAAATGTCCGCTGCTCTGGACTGATGAACTTCCGGATATCATAAGCGACGATGAGACCGAAATAAGAACTATCCTCGGCAAGGATGCTTCGTTTGAACGAAACGATGATAGCGTCCTTCTCGGGATATACGACGATCCTTCAAACCAAAGGAAAGGGATACTGGCCTACGACCCATTAAGATGCGCCCATCTTGCGATCTCGGGCTGCCCCGCGAGCGGAAAGACCAATATTCTGCGGACTGTTGCTCACGGTTTACATAACTGTGAGCTGATCCTGATCGACTTATCCGGCGGACCTCTTTATGATCTCAAGGATCTTCCGAACTGCAAAGGCTCTCTGTTCTCAAGAGACGGCCTTCGCGTTTTCTTCCATCATCTTGAAAAATGTTTTGTCAAAAGAGAGGATCCTCTTTTCATCCTGATAGACAATTTCGGACTCTTTTTTAAAAGCCTCGGCGATGAGCACTCTTCCCTCATCGTAAGGATGGTGTCCGAAGGAATAGGCAACAATATATTCTTTATCGTTACGGGCAATACGGTTTCGGATTTTCCGCCGTCCGTCTTTTCAAAGATAAAGACAACGCTCTGTCTTGAGATGACAGATAAGTTCGGATACGCAGATATGCTGCGGCACTACAGGCTCGATGTCGTTCCGAAAAACGGTGTCCCCGGGCGCGGGCTTTGCAGGATCGATAACTGCATATATGAGTTCCAGTCCCTGATATGCCGGGGCGGTGAGCATACGGGTTTTATCGAAGCCAGAGACAGATTTCCTTCAAAGGAAGGCGCCTATGCTCTCTCCGCCATGATCGAAGAGAGCCGAAGGTCAAAACCCGGAATCCTTCCCGTCGGTTATTCGGCTCTCACCGGATATATAAGGGGAATGGATATGAGCAGGCCGGCTTCGTTCCTTATCATGGGGAACCCTTACGAGTGCCTCGCTTTATTATCCAATATCCAAAAAAGTGTGGCATCGCTTTTCCCGGAGCTATACGAACGCTGCGTTTTTGCCCGGGATGCCGATGAGCTCGGTTCGTTACCGGCAGAAGGCGAAGATGCTCCGGCCACGAGAAGCGATGATGTGGAGGAACCGGATGTCACGAGTGCGCCGTATCCGGGAGGCTCCGAAGACAAATACTACTTTCTTATATACACCGTAAGCAGGATGAAATCCGACGGCAGATCCACAGACCTCATGAAGCGCATCATCCGGGAAGGACAGGGAATCTATATCGGAAACGATGCCCTCTCCCAGAACATCTTCGACTTTTCGGATGTTCCTTTCAGGGAGCTCGGCGCGCCGAGCGATGAACCTAAAGGATTCATGAAGATCGCGGGAAGAAAAAAGACGATAAGGATACTTATACCGACAGACAAAAAGGAGTGTGAAGACGATGATAATGATTGATGTACTTATACCGCCTCTCGACGAGAGTTTCGACCTCGAGATCGACGAGACGATAACGCTTAAGGATTTTGTGAACAAACTCACGGATATAGTCGAGAACGTGCGTAACGTCAGGTTCCGATGTAAGGAGTTCGGCCTGTTTTCTTTTACAAAGGGCGAATTCATCAAAGAAGGCGAAAGCTTTGAACTTCAGGGTATTCGAAACGGAGAAAGGTTAGTGCTCGTGTAAATGAACGATGGCTTTATCATGCTCGACGGCAGCGGGTTCGCAAATTTTTCGGACAGGTGCTGCAACCTTTTTACCGATATGTGCGATCTTATCACGATGATGTATACGGACAGCGACCTCATGCTATCTTCCTGGTACGGGAATGCCAAAAACGAATGGATGAAAACCTTAAGGGCGGAGTGCGAAGATCTTACAGTCAGCATGCACGAGCTTTCGTCTCTCATGGGAAAAGTTGAAGATGCCGCCATCGGAATAGCCGGATTAAAGATAAGGATCGAAAAATGCCTGGAATAAAAACAGATACCGCTAAACTCAACGAGGCCCGGGACCGGCTCACATCCCGGTGTAAATATATAAAAGACCTCCTCGGTGAATTCGAAGGTACGGTCAGATGTCTTGACGAATGCATGTATATGGCCGCAGTCCCTGTTCTTAAGAAGGATATCCTTGAGCGGATCGATCTTATGCGCGGGCAGCTTGACGGGTTGGGAATGCACATACAGAAACTCGATACCCTGAAGGAAACATATGACAGTGCGGAAAGGAGGAATACGGATGAGTCTTATTCCATCCATAGAAGTTAACTTTGACAACCTTAAATGTGCAAAGGATGCGATGCGACGGATGTGTTCTTTGCTGGATACTCTCATAAACGAAGACCTGGCCGGGAGCGCCGTGAGTATCGGCAGTCTCTGGCAGGATGAAAACGGCAGACAGTTCGTGAACGATTCACGTCGCATTACCGACATGCTCTGCGAGATAAAAAGATCCATGGACCGGATCGTAGACGAGATCGAAAAGGAGGCCGTAACGGTCTTCGATGCCGAGCTCTACGGCCGGGGCCTTGCGATAAACAGAACCTATTGATCAAAAGAAAGGAGAAAGAATATGTCACTTTTTGAAGTAACATCCGAAGTTTTAAGGAGTAAAGCCGAGCAACTGCTCACGTTAAACCAGCAGTTCGAGAACAGGAAGATCGAACTTGAAAACGAAGAAAGCGGTCTTATCGGCATGTGGGAGGGCGATACCAAAAGGCTTTTTCATAACGCCTTCATGTCCGACAAGGAACAGATGGGGGTTTTTATCAATCTGATAAAGCAGTATGTCGAGGCGCTTTTGAACATCGCACAGCGCTACGAGGAAGCGGAAGCGAGAAATTCCGAGCTTGCCTCCGTAAGAAACTATTAGATGAAAGGAGTCTTACTGTATGGAAGGTATCTTAAAAGTCACACCTGAAAAACTCATGGCTTCGTCCGAACAGTTCGGAGCGACGGCCAAACAGATGCGTGCCCACACCGACGAGATGATGGCACTCATCAATTCCCTTAAGGGCATATGGATCGGCGAAGCGCAGGATGCATATAACGCCAAGTTCAACATGCTCCAGACCGATATGGATAAGCTTTACCGAATGGTGACCGAACACTCTTCGGACCTTATGCAGATGGCGGCGACATATGCCGAAGCCGAGAATACCAACACCACAACCGGCCAGAGTCTCGGCGGAAATGTCATCGTATAAGCGCTTATGACCGGGCAGATATCCGAGGCCGAAACGGCCATGATCCTGAACACCTATATGTATACGGATTACGAATATGCGGAGGATGGTATGACGCTCGGGCAGATAGTAGGGGAAATGCCCTCTCATATCGATACGGAAGGAACGTACAGCCCGCAGTATACCATCCTCAAAGAAGCCGTAAAGGATCCCGAGACGGCCGCTCTGCAGATATCATTCCAGTCAAAGGACATGGGCTATAACGAAGGGACCAATGCCGCAACCTTTACCTCAAAAGACGGTGAGCACGTATATGTCGTTTACCGAGGGACCGCGGACGGGGAATGGATGGATAACGGCGAGGGGCTCACCGTATCCGAAACAGCTCAACAGGCGGAGGCGCTGAGGTATTTCGATGAAGTGGCGGTCGCTCTTTCAGGATCCGGCATCGGAAGACTTGTCGTCTCCGGCCATTCCAAAGGAGCCAACAAAGCTCAGTATGTAACGCTCGCTTCAGAACACTCCGGCTATATCGGAGCGTGCTATTCGATAGACGGTCAGGGTATGTCCGAAAGAACTATCGAAGAGAAAAAGGCAGATCTGGGGAATGAGGAATTTAAAAAAAGGCAGGATAAGCTTTACGGGATAAACGGCCAGAACGACTATGTCTCCGTCCTCGGGTGTGCGGTGATCCCCGCAGCCCATATCCTTTATGTAAGGACCGATGCCGAAACAACGGACTTTGCGGCTTATCACGACATCACAAGAATGTTCGCATCATGCGAAAAAGATCCTGACGGGACCGAAAAGATCGTTTATCACGGGCGGAAGAATCCCTATGTTTTCAAAAGAGGTATCCTTGGCGATTACGTGGATGAACTATCGAAAGGTCTTATGGATCTTGAAGACGATAAACTCAAAGGCTGTGCCTCCGGGGCCATGCAGATACCCGAGGCGGCTTTCGGAGGAATGCCCTTCGGTCTTGACGGATCGCATGCCGGGTTAAAGGATATAAGGACATTCATGTTCTCCGGTATCCCGCTCATCGCCGGGACTTTATCGGGCACCGGAGCGGGAGCCTCATTCACGCGGTGTCTTCTTGAAAACGAAAGGTTCTCTCATACCTTCAGTGAAAAGGATTCAACCTTCATAAGGTACGGGCAGCTTCGGGAAGAGAGCGAAAAGCTTACGGAGATCTCGGAAAAACTGGGGGACATTTCGGAAGGGATACTTACCGAAAGCTATAAGCTTTCTTTCTACTACGACAGCGTGCTCATAAAGGAATCGCATATAAAGCTCAACACTTCGGCAATGCTCACACAGAAAAAACTGATACAAAAAAAAGCCGCTATCCTTGGCGACATCATCGGGATGTGCGAGGAATTCGACTCTAGATCGAGATCGTGGTGAACAGATCGAAGTTCGGATCGGAATTGACTTTCCTTCTGTATTCGCTCGGTGTGTAACCGAGATATTGTCTGAACACCTTGTTGAAATAGCTGGCATTGTTAAAGCCGACATTGAAAGCAAGCTCCGAGAACGAAGAAGCTTTTTTGTCCTTCTTCTGTATCAGCGTTGCCGCCATATATATCCTGTATTTCATCAGATACTCGATAGGCGTAAGGTTAAGTGCCCTCTTAAAGCATCTGCAGCATTCTGATTTGGAGATATGAACCGTATCCGCCAGATCTTCGAGCGTCACCTTGTCGGCATAGTGCTCTTCGATATAAAGGATCATCTCCTTGGTACGGATCTCGTCATTAGAAGCTATGGGTTTTGAAGCCTTGACGGACTCGGCCGGAGCGACTTTCTGAGAAAGAATGAGCCAGAAATTGCAAAGCAACGACTTGGTCGTGAGCTCATATCCGTAGTTCTTGATAAGATTGGCTGCTATGACGTTATTGATGCAGTCAAGCATCTTCGATTCCTCGGGAGTATCCTCGGAAAGGACGAGGTACTGGAACTTCGGTGAAGAGACCACGGGAGTCAGATATTTTTCATATAACAGGCTGTGGCCGTAACCGAAAAGGAATGTCGGATGGAACGTCGCAGAGTACATACTGCAGTTGGAATCTTCGCCGCTGGGTTCTATGGTGTGCATGGTATTGGAGTTTATGACGATACCCATACCTGCGCTCAACGTTACCTGTGCTTCGTGAGTCTTGAAGATGATATCACCGTGGTTTACGATGACAACCTCAAGCTCGGTGTGCCAGTTCCACTGAACGTTCTTCATATACTGCTTTGAAAGCTCAATAAAATAGACGTGAACGGGATAATTAAGATCATCCTTTACTTCACCGCCTTCATCGTAGGTCTCGTAAGCAACATCATATTCCTTGAATTGAGTTTCGTCCTGGTTCATACCCGATAATTCCCGTAAATACTGTTTTTACATCAAAGGCAACCCTCGAAGGGCTGCCTTTGATGTTAACCGTTTATAAAGTCCGACTCAGAAGAATGTATCAAACATACTGCCGTCGAGATTAGCGGAGTTGAATGATCCTGTCCTCTGGTATGTGCTCGCCTTGATCCCTTCGTAATTGGCCTGATAGTCGATCATCGTTGACTGCTGATTAACTGAATAACCGTATGATCCCGCACCCGAGAACAGACTCTTCAGTGCGCCCGTATCAGCCTTCTTGAAGGTTTCTTCATCAAGAGAGAGCGTTCCGTCGTCTTTGACGGTGATACCGATCTTCGAAAGATTCTTTTCATTGCTGACTGACAGATTATCCATCGATGCGATCTTCTTCGTTATCGAAGAGGCATTTGATTTGAGCCCGTCGTTTATTACCGAATTGTAATCGTTAACAAATTCGTTAACGGCACCCAACGCCTTGTCCTTATCTTCGAAGTCGGTCTTCGAAAGACTGTCGGCTGTCTGTGACAGTTTCTGCGAAGATTTTCTAATCTCTGTCAGAGTTGACGCGTCATCAGCTGCGGTGCTCGTCTTTTTCTTCGAGTTTACCGCCGATGACAGTTCTTTAGAGGCGCCATCCTTGGCATAGTATGCCTTCATCAGCTTACCGTAGCTTCCGTTCTTTATGGAAGCGTAATCTGAAATGAAGTTGAGATTAGAAGAACCTTTGCCGATGCTCTGAAACAAAGCCGAATAATCGGTTTTTGCCTGAATACCTATGCCCATGTTCCTCCTTTCCGTGCCCGCTGACATCCTTGTCAGCGCCTATTATTTCTAATTACATCTTATCATTATTTTCGGTCAATTTAAAGCGATTATTAACGATTTAACTAAAAGTTCACATTTTTACTGTGGCTGAAAAAAGCATCCAGTTTGCCGAGCAGAGTCGGCTTGTCGATGGTCTTTAAAAGATAGTCCGCCGGCTGAAGGCTCACAACCGAAAGAACGCTCTCTTTTTCGCCGTGTCCTGTAAGGAACATGACAGGGATCGAATCCGTCTCGGAATCGCTCTTTAACATCTCGAGTACCTGCGGTCCGTTGGCTATCGGCATCTCGTAATCGAGCAGCACGAGATCCGCTTTGTTACGGGCCAGATAGCTTATCGCCTGAACACCGCTCGATGCCATCCCGACATGGTATTTATCCTTTAACCACTCATATACCATCCTCATGTAAGTGATGTCGTCATCCACTATGAGAATGCTCTTTTTTGCGTTCTCACCGGTATTTTCCTCGAGATATTTTCCTATACACTTAAGGAGTTTTTCCATGTCGAGCGGACGGTTGAACCATTCAAGAACGAGCTGCTCGGGAATTATCTTTATGACCTCTTCGTAGGCTTCCTGCTCTCCGACCAGTATGATCTTGCGGTCAAGATCTCCGGCCATATCCTTGATATAAACGATCGCATCGGTGCTCTCTTCCATCTCGGCTGTCATAAAGAGTATGAAAAGCTCGGCTTCCTCTCTGTAGGGTTCCAGGTCTTTGATCCTTGTATCCGCGATCTCGGCATTGACTCCGTTTTCCTTTAACTTGTTAAGAAGTCCCTTTGCAAGAAAGCTTTCCTTTGCGCTCACTATCAAAGTAAGTCCTTTTTTGTTTTCCGACATTTTTATCTCCTTTTTTCACTCCCCAAAACATCCGGGTGGTCTATCTGTCCTTTATCATTCCACAAACATCCGGGCGATCCGTCATCTATCCTTTATCTTACGCATGATGCCGTCCCAGTCAAGGGCTAGCAGCATGTTCTTTATCTCTCCGATCCTTGCGGCATCATCGGGCTGAAGGTGATAACCCGAAAGATCCTTAAGAAGATCATCCATCATACCGTAGTCCATCGCCATGGCGATCTCTTCCATTGTCTGATAGGCTTCGGAAAGCATTCCTATAGAGATCTCAGGAAGAGTATCTCCCGCCTTATCAAGCTTCTTTAACGAAGCATCAAGTCCGTCATACATCGAAAGGAGGTCATCGGTCTTTTCGTCTATGAGCGCGATGTTACGCTCCTTGCCCGCATCCTCGAGATTCTTTGCAAGCTCGGAAAGCTTTGCGGCTCCTATTATCCTTGCAGAGCTCTTAAGCGCATGGACCTTTATCGTGTAGTTTTCCCAGTCCTTATCCTCGTAGAGTTTTCTTATCTCAGCGGATTTGGCTGATGCGGTATCATGGAACACTGTTATGACAGACATGAACCCGTCGGGCGTTCCGCAGTTTTTCACTCCCTCTTCGATCTCGAGTCCCTCGACCTCGTGAAGGAACGAAGGGATCGCATTCTCTTCATGAACGGTAGGCGCATCCTTTGCCTTAAGATCCCAGAGTCTTGAATATCCTTTCCAGATCATCGATCCGGTCGCGTTCTCGTTAAGCTTGTATTCGGGGTCTTCATCGATCATCTGCAGCATTGCTTTGGCAGGGAGCGGATCGAACCTTGTGCCCATGCACCTTTCGATCTCGGCACGGACATCAGCCTGTTCTCTGGGCTTTGAATACGTTCTCGTACTCGTCATAGCATCATAGCAGTCGGCAACGCAGACGATACGTGCGGTCTCGGGAATCTCTTCTCCCTTAAGGCCGTCAGGATAACCCTTGCCGTCATAGCTTTCGTGATGCGACCTTGCTCCGTCGGCAAGCTCGGGCATCATCGTTATCTCTTTTAATATCTCATAGCCTTTGAGCGTATGCTCCTTGATCTCTGCATACTCGTCATCGGTGAGCCTTGAATCCTTATGAATGATATCCTCGTGGATACCGATCTTTCCTATATCGTGTAAAAGTCCGATCTCGTAGATCTTTTCCTGTTCATCGGGAGTCTTGCCGAGCCTTCTTGCGATCTCGGCCGCATAGGCTGCGACACGTCTTGAATGACCGTTCGTATAATGGTCCTTCGTATCGACCGTCTTCGCGAGCGAAAGCATCATCTCGCGGCTTAACGATCTTGATCTTTCGGCCTGTCTCGATACTTCGCCTTCAATGGACTGATTGTAATGATAAAGGTCTACGAGGCGGCGCACCCTTTCTCTTACAACCTGCGGGCGAAGAGGTTTTCTTACAAAGTCCGAAGCTCCGCTAAGGAATCCGCTGACCTCCGTCTCGTAATCTCCGTCTCCCGTCATGATCATAACCGGAACGTCGGATAAAGCGTCATTACCCTTAAGTTCCTTAAGGACATCGAATCCGCTCATGTCAGTTAAGTTGATGTCAAGAAGGATGATGTCGGGGTTTTCTTCACCTGCGATCTTCAGTCCTTCCGTTCCGCTCTCGGCCATAAAGATCACATAGTCACCCTTAAGTATCTCTTCGGCCGCGGCACGCGCGGTCTCATCATCGTCTATTATAAGAACCTTGTTGCTGACGAATTCGGATGAGCTTTCCTCATCTTCTTCGTAATCGGTTATGATCTTATCTTCGGGAAGATATTTTAAAATGAGTTTTTCAAGTTTAGCTCCGTCTATGGGTTTTGGCAGGTAATCCGCGAATCCCGCATCAAGATACATCTGGCGGGCACCCGAAACCGCATTTGCGGTAAGCGCTACATAAACGGTATCATCGCGATCCTCGATCTTTTTCATCTCGGCCAGAGTCTCGATACCGTCCATTTCAGGCATCATATGATCGATGAACGCAAGATCGTATTTTTTTATCATCGCACGCGAAATGGCTTCTCTTCCGGATTCCGCGGTATCTATCTTTATCTTTGTCTTTTTAAGAAGGCTCTTTATTACCGCAAGGTTCATCTCGGTATCGTCAACTACGAGTATGCAGGCATCGGGCGCATGGAAAAGTTCCCTGTAGCCTTTGATCCTGACATTTTCGGCCATGAACCTTTCGGAATAATCGCCTATCGGTTCTTCGGTCATAGCCTGCTGGTTGACCCTGAACGAGAACTTGGATCCTTCGCCGTAAACGCTCTTAACGTCAAGCTTGCTTCCCATAAGATCAAGAAGCTGCCTGGTGATGCTCATTCCAAGCCCCGTTCCCTCTATGCCGCGGTTCCTCTTTTCCTCCATTCTCGTAAACGGTGAAAAAAGCTTATCAAGGTCTTCTTCCTTCATACCGATACCGGTGTCCTTGACTGTAAATATGAGGGCGATTATATCGCCGGTCCCTCTTTCAAAAGAAACCGTAAAATCGACGCTCCCCTTTTCGGTATATTTGACCGCGTTCGTAAGTACGTTCATCGCGCACTGCTTAAGTCTTATCTCGTCTCCGTAAAGAAGATGGGGTATTTCCTTGTCAACGTTCACGTTAAAGGCGATACCCTTTTTCGAAGCGCGCTCCCTGATCATGTTGACCAGATCGTTGATGAGCGATCCCAGTTCATACTGTGTCGGGATTATCTCAAGTCTTCCTTCCTCGACCTTTGAAAAATCAAGGATATCGTTGATGAGCGAAAGGAGCGTACGGCTCGCGGACATGATGTCGTTCGCGTAAGATACGGTCTGCTTTTCGCGGCTCTCTCTTAAGATCATCTCGTCCATTCCGATGACCGCATTTATGGGTGTCCTTATCTCATGGGACATGTTCGCAAGGAACGATGACTTCGCCTGGTTCGCTTCATCGGCGATCCTCTTCTGCTCCTTGAGCTGGTCCATGTATCTGAAGTGCTCGGTATCATCGGCCATCACAAAAAGTTCTCCGACCTTTTCGCCCTCCTGATAGAGGATGTTGGAATCCGGAGTCAGTATCCTTTCGTTGATCTCAAGGTTCTTGTTCTGTCCGACGGCATATCTTACTTTTTCTATGACCTTCTCGGGTTCGGTCACTATCTCGGGGAAAAGACTTTTGGCCGGATAGTTATAGTAGCTGACACGTCCGTAGTTATCGACTGCGATGATCGCCTCCGCAAGCTCGTCGACCAGGAAATCCTTGGCAAGCTGGCTGGAATCCAGAAGGTCGTATTTGAACAGGGCGATATACATGAATACCATTCCGATAACGAAGCCGAAAGCTGTCGCATCATAATCTCCGAATGCATGCACCAGATACAGGATGAACGAAGTAAGCTGTGAAAAGATCGAAAGAAGGACCATGACGAATCTCTTCCTTGCGTTCTTACGCTTGGTCTTTATATAAGCCCTTATAAGGACAAAAATACCTATGAACCCGTATATGCAGACGAGTGTCATATAGGTACTGTGCCAGATGCCGTTCCCGTGCTCCAGCTTCGGGACCAGGCCCTCGGTCGTAAAGTGCAGGTTCGTGTAATAGAGGCCGTTACTCTTACACGTAAGGACCAGGATATAGGTCAGGATATGTGCTCCGCAAAGCACCGCCTTTGTGGCATCCGGAACCTTTATATGGCAGAGCTGCATCGCAAAAAGGAAGAGCGAAAGCGGTATCCACACACGTCCGAGGTACGAAAGCTTGAGTGCGTTAATATAGGCTTCTTCCGTGTGTGAACTTATCTGCATGAGATATCCGGCGTTGCTCACCAGTGTGGAAATACAGCTTAGGAAAAGCAGTCCGTGAAGAGAATTTCTCCACTTGTGAAAAATGAAGATACTCTCGACCAGAAGTCCGAATATCGAGATATAATGTATGACTAAGAGAAGATTGTACATATAGCATTTACCCTTGACATTATGTTTTCGTTTCCGTAAAATATTTTTGTTGTTTGCAGAAATGGCGGAATTGGCAGACGCGCACGGTTCAGGTCCGTGTGGTAGCAATACCATGAGGGTTCAAGTCCCTTTTTCTGCACCTATTTTTATGGCATTTCATAATTTGTTATGGAATGCCATTTTTC